>DASZYR010000379.1:0-11056 GCA_035545255.1 Rhodanobacteraceae bacterium | reverse complement strand
CGCAGCAAGGCGACCGTGAAGGTGCGCGTCGCGCTCGATCAGAAGGACGCGCGCATCGTGCCCGACCTGGGCGTGCGCGTCTCGTTCCTCGAGGAGGCGCCGAGGGCGGGCGAGCAGCCGCCGCCGCCGAAGGGCGTGCTGATTCCGTCCGGCAGCATCGTGCAGCGAGGCGACGCGAACGCCGTGTTCGCGATCGACGGCGACAAGGTGCGCCAGCGCACCGTCACGCCGGGCCAGACGATGGGCGAGCTGCGCCTCGTCGAGGGCATCGCGGCGGGGACGCGCGTCGTGCGCGCGCCGCCGGCGGAAATGAAGGATGGATCTCGCGTCACGATCAAGAAGTAAAGCGCTGTTTTTTTCCCCTCTCCCGCTCGCGGGAGAGGGCAGCGTGAGGGCCAGCGTGGTTCACGTTTGCCGAGCGGACCTCGAACCGCGCGTCCCTCACCCGGCCCTTCGGGCCGGTCTCTCCCGCAAGCGGGAGAGGAGAGTGCAAAGCAAAATCGATGATAGGGAGAGAGCCGCATGAGCGCACTTGTCGAAATCCGCAACGTCAGCAAGGTCTACGAGCGCGGCAAGCAGAAGGTCGAGGTGCTGCATCACATCGACCTCGACATTGCCAAAGGCGATTTCTTCGCGCTGATGGGGCCGTCGGGATCGGGCAAGACGACGCTCCTCAATCTCATCGGCGGGCTCGACTCGCCGAGCGAAGGCAGCCTCACGGTCGGCGGCGAGCGCATCGACACGCTCGGCGAGGGCGCGCTCGCCAAGTGGCGCTCGTCGCACGTCGGCTTCGTGTTCCAGTTCTACAACCTGCTGCCGATGCTGTCGGCGCAGAAGAACGTCGAGCTGCCGCTGCTGCTGACGAGGCTCTCGGCTGCCGAGCGCAAGCGCAACGCAGGCATCGCGCTGCAGCTCGTCGGCCTGGCCGATCGCGCGTCGCACAAGCCGACGGAGCTTTCCGGCGGCCAGCAGCAGCGCGTCGCGATCGCGCGCGCGATCGTGTCCGATCCCGATCTGCTCGTATGCGACGAGCCGACCGGCGATCTCGATCGCCAGTCGGCCGAGGACGTGCTGAATCTCCTGCAGATGCTGAACCGCGATCACGGCAAGACGATCATCATGGTCACGCACGATCCGAAGGCGGCCGAGCACGCGCGGCATACGCTGCATCTCGACAAGGGCACGCTGGTCGAGCAGGCCGCGACGGCGTGATTTTCCCCTTCCCCGCTTGCGGGAGAGGGCAGGGTGAGGGCACGCCGGTTCGACGTCGCACGTTTGCCCTCATCCGCCTTCGGCACCTTCTCCCGCACGGCGGGAAAAGGAAAAGAGAGGTCACATGAAATATTTCCATCTGATCTGGGCCGCGCTGTTCCGCCGCAAGACGCGCACGGTCTTCACGCTGCTGTCCGTGCTCGCGGCGTTTCTGCTGTTCGGCATGCTCGACGCGGTGCGCACGGCGTTCAATGCGCCCCCGAGCGCGGCCGGCGTCAACCGGCTCGTCGTGAGCTCGCGGATCTCGATCATCCAGCCGCTGCCGTCGAGCCTCGAGCCGCGCATCCAGGCGATTCCCGGCGTCAAGGACGTCGCTTACGCGAACTGGTTCGGTGGCTATTACCAGGAGCCCAAGAACCAGAACATCATGTTCCAGATCGCGGTGAATCCGACTTATCTCGACGCGTATCCAGAGCTCGTCGTTCCGCCCGACGAGCGCAAGGCGTTCGACGAAACGCGCACCGGTGCGCTGATCGGCGAGACCGCGGCGAAGGCGCTCAACGTCAAGATCGGCGACAAGATCCCGATCAAGGGCTCGATCTTCACGAACAAGGCGAGCGGCGACACGACCTGGACGTTCGACATCGTCGGCATCTTCAAGGCCGGGAGCGAAAAGGAGCGCGGCCTCGAACACCAGCTGCTGTTCCGCTGGGACTACTTCGACGAGGGCCGCACGTTCGGCAACGGCACGATCGGCTGGTACATCGTGCGCGTCGACGATCCCGGCCAATCCGCGAAGATCGCGGCCGCGATCGACGCGCTGTCGGCGAATTCCGATCATGAGACGAAGACGCAGACCGAGCAGGCGTTCAATCTCGCGTTCGTCAAGCAGCTCGGCGACATCGGCATGATCGTCGGCGCGATCATGGCCGCGGTGTTCTTCACGCTGATCCTGCTCACCGGCAACACGATGGCGCAGGCCGTGCGCGAGCGCATCCCGGAGCTCGCCGTGCTGAAGACGATCGGCTTCTCGAACAGGAGCGTGCTCGGTCTCGTGCTCGCCGAAGCCGTGCTGCTGATCGTGCTCGGCGGCGTGCTCGGGCTCCTGCTCGCGCAGGTGCTGCTGCCGGCCGTCAACGCCGGCAGCGGCGGACGCATGAACTTCCCGCCGATCGGCGGCTCGACGTGGGCGCTCGGCCTCGCGCTGATGCTCGGCATCGGGCTCGTCGTCGGCTGCCTGCCCGCACTGCGGGGCATGCGGCTTCGCATCGTCGACGCGCTGGCCGGACGCTGAGGGATCACGCCATGAAATTTCTCGTCAATCTGCTCATGATCGTGCTGATCGCGGTCGCGGTCTTCCTTCTGGTCGTGCTGCCCTGGCCGGTGCTGATCGCGCTCGTCGTCGTCCTGATTGCGTGGATGGCGTTCACGCGCAGCGGACGGCAGGCGTGGTCCGTGACGAAGGTCGGAATCGCGACGATCCCGCAGCGGCTGGGATCGTCGTCCGTCATCATCGTCGGCATCGCCGGCGTCGTCGGCGTGCTCGTCGCCCTGCTCGCGATGGCCGAAGGCTTCCGGCACACGCTCGCCGCGACGGGAGATACGAATACCGCGATCGTCCTGCGCGGCGGCGCCACGGCCGAGCTCTCCTCCGGCGTCGGCCGCGACGAGGTCACGCTGATCGAGCAGCTGCCCGGCATCCTGAAAGACGCCAAAGGCAAGCCGATCGCGTCGCCCGAGCTCGTCGTCGTCGCGAACATCCCGAAGAAGGGCACGAATACGGACGCGAACGTCGAGATCCGCGGCGTCGGCGAGCAGGCGTTCGCATTGCGGCCAAACGTGAAGATCGTCAGCGGCCGGACGTTCTCGCCGGGTTTGCGCGAGCTCATCGTCGGCAAGGGCGCGCTCGCGCAGTTCGCCGGGATCGAGCCCGGCGCGACGATCAATCTCGGCAACCAGCAGTGGACGATCACCGGCGTGTTCGAATCCGGCGATGCGCACGAGTCCGAGCTCTGGGGCGACGTCGAGACGGTCTCGGCGACGTACCGGCGGCAGGGCTATCAGTCGGTCACCGTGCGCCTGGCCTCGCCGGACGCGCTCGACCAGCTGAATGCCGCGATCGCCTCCGATCCGCGCCTCAAGGTCGATGCGAAGACGACGCTCGACTACTACAGCGCGCAGTCCGAGAACCTGACGAAGGTCATCCGCGTCATGGGCATCGTCATCGGCGTGATCATGGGCATCGGCGCGATCTTCGGCGCGCTGAACACGATGTACGCCGCGGTCGCGACGCGTGCGCGCGAGATCGCGACCTTGCGCGCGATCGGCTTCCGCGGCTTGCCGGTCGTCGTTTCCGTCCTGCTCGAGACGATGCTGCTTGCGCTCGTCGGCGGATTGCTCGGCGCGGCAGTCGCGTGGCTGATCTTCAACAACTACACGGTATCGACACTCGGCGCGAACTTCAGCCAGGTCGTGTTCGCGTTCAAGGTTTCGCCGGCGCTCGTCGGCAGCGGGCTCAAGTGGGCGCTTGCCATCGGCTTCATCGGCGGACTGTTTCCGGCGTTGCGTGCCGCGCGATTGCCCGTGACGACGGCCTTGCGCGAGCTCTAGCAGGTTCTCCGCAGATCAATCGCTCGCGCGATCGATTTTCGAGCAGGCCATCCGTGCCGGGCCTGGCCAGCAGTCTGTTTCTCGACAGCCTGCTGGTCGCGCGGCGACGTGCGATCGGGATTCAGCGCTTCTGACGCCGGAACCGCGCCGGCGAAAGCGATGCTGTGCGTGCCGCGCGCAGAATGTCCGCGTGCTGTCTGAAAGGTCGTACTACGACTACGGATCGGTTTCTCGCGCCCATGGCCTCGGGCGGCCGATCCGATCGTAGGACAACTTTCAGGAGCAACAACATGAAATCGAGAATCTTCCTGTTCGGCTTTGCCGCTCTGTGCTCGGCGCCCGCAATGGCCGGCGTCATCATCCACGACGCCATGCGTTATCCGCCGGGCCCGACGATCTGGGCCATGTTCCTGCAGCTTTTCGGAGGATGATCGAACCAGGATCGGGGCCGGAAACGGCCCCGATCCGCCAGCGTGCAGCGCATGGTCGCGAAGGCCTGAAATCCGAACGGGCCGACGATCCTCAGCGACGCCGGTCGCGCGCGAGAGCGATCAGCGCCACGCCGGCCAGGATCACCGACATCGCGGCGACATCGAATGCGTGCACGTGCTCTCCGCCGAACAGCGCGCCGATGACGACGGCAACCGGCGGATTCACGTACGCGTAGCTCGTCGCCAGCGCCGGCCGCACGGTGTTGAGCAGGTAAAGATACGCCGTGAACGCGACCAGCGAGCCCATCGCGGCGAGATACGCGAGCGCGAGCGTCGAGGACAGCGACGCGGCATGCGGGAACCGCTCGCCGCCGAGCATTGCGCCGGCAAACAGCACGGCGCCGCCGGTCAGCATCTGCGCGGCGGTGTTCATCGCTGCGGGCGGCATGTCGCGCCGCCGGCTCCAGACCGAGCCGAACGCCCATGACATCGCCGCGACGAGCAAGGCGATCGCGCCGAGCGGCGCGCCGGACATGCCGCCGCCGAGATTCAGAAGGACGACGCCGGAAAAGCCCACCACGAGGCCGAGCCATTCCATCCGCGTCGGCCAGTGCCCGTAGGCGCTGCCGAAGATCGCCGCGAAGAGCGGCATCGCGGCGACGGCGACGGCGGCGAGGCCGGATGCGACGGTCTCTTCGGCATAGCAGACGAGTCCGTTGCCAAGGCCGAGCAGCAGCGTGCCGGTGATCGCTGCATTGATCCATTGCGCGCGCGTCGGCGCGGCCATGCCGCGCCAGCGCAGGAACGCATAGAAAACGCCGCCTGCCGCGAGGAAGCGCGTGCCGGCCATGAGGAACGGCGGATAGCTCTTGAGCGCGACGCGGATCGCGAGATAGGTCGAGCCCCAGATCAGGTAGAGCGCGACGAGCGCGGCAGGCACGAGCACGCGCGCTCCCAGCCATGCCGGTGGCGTTGCCGCGGCGGTGTCGCAGCAGGTCGGATCGTTCATGGCGCGTCCTTTCGCGTCGGCCGGCGCGAAAGCCGGCGAGCGTGCAGGATATTCACGGTTTTGGCTCCTGCACAGGCCAATGCAACGGGAATGTTATGGATCCATTTTCGCCGTGCGCCGGATCCATCCGGTTTCGTAGCGAGCTTCAGCTCGCCGCCAGGGAAATCGCGGCGAATCTTGAGTCCGCGTCTTGCAGAGGCCATGGCGAACGAGAGGCGGGCAGAAGCCTGCCCTCTGGCGTTTGCATGGCTTGCGGGATCGCGGCGTCGCGGAGCCGGGACGCGCTCAGTGGACGCGGGCGCGCGTGTCTGCGACGACCTTGAACTCGCCTTCGATGATGCCTCCGGCGGCGTCGGGACTCGGAGGCGGCGTCGCGACGCCCGGCGAAGGACGCGTCAGCGCCTTCGCGAGCAATACCGCCGCACCGCCGACGACGAGCGCCGCCGCGACGACGAGACCGAACGCGACGACGACAGCGAGCGCCGCCGCTCCGGCGACGATGGCAACGAGCCGCATCAGCGGGTGGCGGGCACGCGTGCGAAAGTGCCAGCGGATCATGTGCGGATACCTCGTATGCCAGAATGCCCGCTCGGGGCGGGCCACGAGCCCGATTTTGGGTTTCCGGCCGTCGCCGACAAGTGCCGGAAGCAATCCTTCCCGACGTTTCCCCCGATGAACGATCCCGCATCCGCCGCGCTCTGCCGCGTCGACGACATTCCGGACGGCGACGCGATCGGCGTTCACGTGCCGTCGTCGACCGGCGGCTTCGATCTGATCCTGCTGCGCCGCGGCGATCGCGTGTTCGCCTATCACAACGAATGCCCGCACGCGGGACGCAACCTCGATTTCGCGCCCGGGCGATTCCTCGTCCGCGACGCGCGCATCACCTGCGCGGTCCACGGCGCGACGTTCGCGGTCGAATCCGGCGCGTGCCTCGGCGGCCCGTGCCGCAACGGGCTCGTCGCGATGCCGGTGGAGATCGTCGATGGCGAAGTGAGGTTGCGCTCTCCCGATGCGGATCCGTGACGACGCGATCGTCGTCGATTTCGTATCCGGTCAGCCGCGACCGAACACGAGATTCAACGCGACCAGCGTCGTCACGAGCATCAGCAGCGTCAAGGGCACGCCGACGCGCAGGAAATCACGCGATCGGTAGTTGCCGGGGCCCGCGACGATCGTGATGACCGGATTCGCGCTCGCGATGACGAAAGTGTTCGACGTCGAGATCGCAACGAGCATCGCGTACACGGCGGGGTTTCCGCCCGACGCGAGCGCGACGTTGATCGCCATCGGCACCATCATGACCGTCGCGCCGACATTGGACACGACCTGCGAGAAAAGGAGTGCGAGGATCGCGATGACCGCCTGCAATCCCCACTGCGGCCAGGCGCCGAGGTAACGCAGCACTTCCTGCGCGAGCCAGGCGGCGGCGCCGGTCGAATCCATCGCCCAGCCGAGCGGGATCAGGCACGCCAGCGTGAAGATCGTCTTCCAGTTGATCGCGCCATACGCCTCGTCCATGTTGAGGACGCCGGTCATCAGCATGCCGACCGCGCCGACGAGCATCGCGATCGAGAGCCTCAGGTCCGTGAAGAGTCCAAGACCCATCGCGAGCGCGAAAAAACCGGCGGCCCACCAGATCTTCGCGGGCCGCTGCTCGTCCTTCGGATAATCGGTGACGACGACGAAATCGTGCGATTCGCCCGCGCGCGCGAGGTCGCGCCAGAAGCTGTGCAGCACCAGCGTGTCGCCCTGGCGGAGCGCGACCTTGCGCACGTCCTCGCGGAATACCTGCTCGCCGCGGTTCACCGCGAGCACCGAGATGCCGAAGTTCTTGCGCAGGCGAAGCTCGCCGACGTCGTGCTTGAGCCACTTCGAGTTCGGCGGGATCACCACCTCGGAGATGCCCGCGCGCGACGGATTGAACATGTCGGCGAAATTGCGAAGGCGCGGCGACACGTGGCAGAGCTGGTTGTTCGCGAACTCGGCGACGTCCTCGCGCTTGCCGAGGACGCCGAGGACGCTGCCGACCCAGATCATCTGGTCGACCGGCGGCGCGAGCCGCGCCTCGTTGCCGTTCTTGAGCGCAAGGATCAGCGGCGCGCCGCGAAGCTGCTCGGCTTCGCCGACGCTCATGCCGACGAGCGGGCTTTCGGCCGTCACCGTGAGCTCGATGACTTCGCCGTCGATGCCGTAGGTCTCGGCGAAGTACGTCTCGGTGCGGCCCGGCGTGACCTTCTGTCGCTCGTCCTCGTCCTGCGGCAGGAGCTTCTTCGTGAACGCGGCGAAATAGCCGAGGCCGACCAGCAGCAGCGGGATGCCGATCGGTGCGATCGCGAACAGCGTGAACGGCCGGATCGTCTGCGCGCCGGGCGGAAGGTTGCGGTTCGCGCTCGCGATGAGATCGTTGAGGAGGATCAGCGGCGAGTTCGAGATCATCGTGATGTTCGTGCCGCAGAGGATCATGCATGCCATCGGCAGCAGCAGCTGTTTCAGCGGAATGCCGGTGCGCGAGCTGACGCGGCTGACGACCGGCACCAGCAGCGTCGACAGCGCCTGGCTTTGCAGCACGCCCGAGAGGCTGCCGGCCATCGCGTTGACGAAGAACGAGACGCGCGCCTCGATGCCGCCGGCGGCGCGCAGGATCAGCGAGGCGGCCTTTCCGAGCATGCCGGTGCGATCGAGGCCAGCGCCCATGATCATGACCGCGATCAGCGAGATCACCGCGTTGCCGGCGAAGCCTTCGAAAAGCTGCTCGACGGGAATGAGGCGCGTCACGCCAATGACGACGATGACGAGCAGCGCGAGCAGATCGCCGCGAATCCATTCGAGGATCAGCATCACGACCGTGAACGCCAAGAGGCCGAACACGAGCGTCATGCTGGGTGTCAGTGTCAGGCCGGCTTCCATCGGGGCGGAATCTTGTTATCGGCCGTCGGCGCTCAAGGCCGGGAGGCGTGCGCGTCAGGTGCGTTCATAGAGGAGGTCCCAGACGCCGTGGCCGAGTTTCAAGCCGCGCCGCTCGAAGTGCGTGTCGATGCGCCCGCCGGGACGATCTTCCGCGGCGGCGTCGTGCGCCTTGGGACGCCAGCCGGCTGCGTTGTCGAGCACGTTTCGCATGTGCTCGGCATAGTCCGCCCAGTCGGTCGCCAAATGCAAGCGGCCGCCCGGCGTGATGCGCGAGGCGAGGAGCGCGACGAAATCGGGCTGGACCAGCCGCCGCTTCTGATGGCGCTTCTTCGGCCACGGATCGGGGAAATAGATGCGTACTTCTTCGAGCGCGTCCGGAGCGACTTCGTGAAGGAGCACCTCGACGGCATCGTGCTGATAGACGCGCGCGTTCGCGACGCCGGCATCCGCGAGGGCATTGAGGAGCCGTCCCACGCCAGGCCGGTGCACCTCGATACCGATGAAATCGCGCGCGGGCTCACTCGTCGCCGCGTGCAGGAACTGCTCGCCGTTGCCGAAGCCGATCTCGACGACGAGCGGCGCCCGGCGTCCGAAGACCGCGGCGAAATCGCGCGGCTCGCCGGTGAAGTCGAGCCCGTAGCGCGCCCAGTGAGCGTCGAACGCGCGCTGCTGCGCCGGCGTCGTGCGGCCCTGGCGCAGAACGAAGCTGCGGATGCGGCGGTCGTGGTGGTGCGCGGCTTCTGTCATTTCTTCGATCGGCGCATGTCGTCGACCTGCGGTTTCGGCCAAGCATCAGCTTCATAAGGTGGGCCTTGGCCCACCACGATCCAGCATGAACGCAAGGTGGGCCGAGGCCCGCCCTATGGTTTCTCCGTTTTCAGGCGCGGCGCGATCACGCGATGCGTCCGTCCAATGGACTCGACGCCGACGCATACCGCTTGCGCGGAATGCGCCCCGCGAGAAACGCGGCGCGGCCCGCCTCGACGGCGAGCTTCATCGCGTGCGCCATCAGCACCGGATCCTTCGCGCCGGCGATCGCGGTGTTCATCAGCACGCCGTCGCAGCCGAGCTCCATCGCGATCGCGGCATCGGACGCCGTGCCGACGCCGGCATCGACCAGCACCGGCACCTTCGCGTTCTCGACGATCTCGAGGAGGTTCCACCGGTTCTGGATGCCGAGCCCCGAGCCGATCGGCGCCGCGAGCGGCATCACGGCGACGCAGCCGATCGCTTCGAGCCTTCGCGCGAGGATCGGATCGTCGCTGGTGTAGACCATGACGTCGAATCCGTCGGCGACGAGCGTCTCGGCCGCCTTCAGGGTCTGCACGACATCGGGGAACAGCGTCTTCTCGTCGCCCAGAACCTCGAGCTTGACGAGCTTGTGCCCGTCGAGCAGCTCGCGCGCGAGGCGGCACGTGCGCACGGCGTCGTCGGCGGTGTAGCAGCCCGCGGTGTTCGGCAGGATCGTGTAGCGCGACGGAGGCAGCACGTCGAGCAGGTTCGGCTCGCCGGGATTCTGTCCGATGTTCGTCCGGCGGATCGCGACCGTCACGATCTCGGCGCCGGCAGCGACGGTCGCGCGCCCGGTTTCGGCGAGATCCTTGAACTTGCCCGTGCCGGTCAAGAGACGCGAGCGATAGCGGCGGCCCGCGACGACGAGCGCGTCGTCGAGCGGAAGCGGCCTGTCTGGGAGGGCATTCATCGAACTGTCCTTGTGCGGCGCCGGATTCGGACGCTTGCGCTCGGCGCAAGGCGAGCCGCCGCATCCGGCGACGTTGAAGAGGAAACGGCTCAGCCGCCGCCGATCGCGTGCACGACCTCGATGCGATCGCCGGTCGCGAGCACCCGAGACGGGTAATCGCCGCGCGGCACGATCTCCTGGTTGAGCTCGATCGCGACGCGACGCCCGGCGAGCCCCGCGGCCGCGACGAGGTCGGCGAGCGTGGAGCCGCTTTCGACGTCGCGATCGCAACCGTTGAGCACGATCTTCATTCCGCGATTCTAGCAGGCGATCGGCGGCGCGGGATTCGGTCGCGCCCGTCACGCTCAGCATACGTTTGCGTCGGAGCGGGCCGTACCGTCGATGGATCGCGAGAAGCTCGTTCCCGCCATCGGATTTCGCGAGGCGGGACATCGTTGCGGCTACGAGCGCTCAAAAAAAACGGCGCCGCATCGCGCGGCGCCGTTTCGCTCTGTCCTCGACGATCTCAACGGTGACCGTCGTCGTCCTTCTTCTTGTCCTTCTCGCTGCGGGAAGGCGGCGGCGCCCGACGCTCCTGCTGCGGCGCGTTGCGTTGCACCGGCGCGGCCCTCTGCATCGTCTGCGGCGGCGGCGCGGAACGCTGCGGCGCGCTGCGCTGCACCGGCTCAGCCGACCGCGCCGGCGCTGCGCGTTGTGCCGGCTGCGTATTGCGTTGCGGAGCATACTCGCGCTGCGTCTGCCGGGACGGCTGCTCGGTTCGCGGCGTCGTCGCTGTTCGCGGTGCGTTGTAACGCTGCGATGCCGGCGGCGAAGCCGAACGCTGCGGAGCCTCGACCGGCTTCGTCGCCGGTTCCTGCACGCGGCGTCGTGCGTTCTCGGCCGGCGTCGTGCTGCGCGTCGTCGGCGCCGTGCGCGTCGTGGGCGGCGTCACCGTGCGATTGCCCGAGGACGGCGGCGAACGCGTTGCCGAAGGCGGCGTCGCCGTGCGCGGCGGCGTGGCCGGGGTGGTCCGGGAAGGAGCCGTTCCGCCGGTCGCATTGCGATGCGGAGCGAACCGCGACGACGGCAGTCCGTTCGCGTTCGGCGTCTCGCCGCGCGACGGCGTCGTCCTGGCGTTCGGAAGCGGCGCACGCTGATTCGGCATCGCGCGTTCATTCGGCGTCGTCCGCGCGTTCGGCGGTG
>DASZYR010000378.1:0-3763 GCA_035545255.1 Rhodanobacteraceae bacterium | reverse complement strand
CGTCAGCCACCATCCGGCGGCGGCAGCGGCGATGATCAGCACGGCGAGCACCGGCAGCAGGCTGCGCCTTCGCCGCGTCGCGACGACCGGACTGCCGAGCGTCGGCGCTTCGCCGAGCCGGCGCTGCTGCTCGGATTTCTTGAGGGCTTCGAGAATCAGCGACATGGGTTTCCTTGAACCGGCGCCGTCGTCGGGCGCCGTCGATCATCCGTCAAGCATAGCCGGCGCGCGTGCGCCTTACAGGACCGTCCGCGCGAGCCGAGGTCCGCTGTCGTCGAGCGCGGACAGCGCGAACAGCGTTTCCGGCCCGACGATGCCGTCGGCCTTGATGCCGTAGGCGGTCTGCAGCTTGCGCACGCGCTCCTCGAGCTCCGCATCGAAGAACGCCGGCCCCGATTCGGCATCCTGGCCGTCGAGGCCGGCGAGCCGGCTCTTGATCCACGCGACGCCTGCGCCGGCGTCGCCGCGCTTGATGCTCGCGGTCGGCACGTCGGCAGGCAGGCGCCACACGGCGACGAACTCGCCGTTCCAGAGCTTCGACAGCGAAGCGCGCGCAAGTTCATAACGCTGGCCGCCGAGATCGAGCCGCACGTGCGAGGTGCCGACGCCTTGCAGCAACGCGTGCGCCTGCTTCGATTCGTCGCGCAGCACGAGGATCAGCGGACGATCGAAGCGCGCGAGCTGCTCGAGCGTCGCGCGGCCGCGCAGGCAGTCGAGACCCGGCGCGATGACGGCGGGACAGCGGCTGGCCTCGCGCACCGAAACCGCGTCGGGATCGACCTGCCAGCGCGCGAGAAGCTGGCTGAACGCATCGAGCCGCCGGTCGCCGCCGCTTTCGATCGCCTCGCCGAGCTTGGCGATCATCGCGTCGGCCGGCGAGGGTTCGCCCGGCTGCGCCGGCGGCGGCAGCGCCGCGGCCGGCGCATCGGTATCGGGCGCGCGCCAGGCCATGAAGGCGCTGGCGACGGCGAGCACGAGCGCGGCCGCCGCGGCCCAGCGGCCGTAGCGGCGCATCCAGTAACGCGCGTGGCCGGGCAGCGCCTCGTCGGCGGCGCGGTCGACGACGCGCTCGCCGATCGAATCCTGCTCGCGCGCGAAACCCGCCATGAGCGCGCGATCGGCGATGATGTTGACGAGACGCGGAATCCCGCCCGAGCGCTGGTACAGCGCTTTCAGTCCGAGCCGCGAGAACGGCGTGCGCGCCGCGCCCGCGACCGCGAGCCGATGCCGCACGTAGGCCTCGGTCTCGCCCGCATCGAGCGGCGTCAGGTGATAGCGAGCCGTGATCCTCTGCGCGAGCTGGCGAAGCTCGGGCCGCGCGAGCACGTCGCGAAGCTCGGGCTGGCCGAGCAGGATGATCTGCAAGAGCTTCTGCGTCGGCGTTTCGAGATTCGTCAGAAGGCGCACCTGCTCCAGCGAATCGATCGAAAGGTTCTGCGCCTCGTCGACGATCAGCACGACGCGAAGCCCCTCGGCGTACGCATCGAGGAGATACGCGTTCAACGTGTCGGTCAGAGCCTTGAGACTGCCGCGCTTGCCGGCGATGTCGAGCTTCAGTTCCTCGCAGATCGACTCGACGAGCTCGACCGGCGAGAGCTTCGGATTCAGGACCAGCGCGACGCGCGTGTTTTCCGGCAGCTGCTCGAGAAGAAGACGGCAGAGCGTGGTCTTGCCGGTGCCGACCTCGCCGGTCAGCTGCACGAACCCGCCGCTGCCGCCCTTGCCGATGCCGTAAAGCAGATGCGCCAGCGCATCGCGATGGCGCTCGGACAGGAACACGTAGCGCGGGTCCGGCGTGATCGAGAACGGCGGTTCGCGCAGGCCGTAGTATTCGAGGTACATGATCCCGCTACTTTAACCGACGGTGCCGCGGGCTCGTGCTAAGACGCGCGGCGAGGCCGCATGACGCGGCCGCGAGGGCGGCGTAGAGTCCGCCGAGGCCAAATCCGCGCGCCGGTAGCGTCGGCCGCCGGACAGGGAGGATTCCGTCGTGCGCACCCGATTCCTCTGCGCGCTGCTCGTCGCGGCCGCGCCGGCGTTCGCGACGCCGCTGCCCGAGCATTTCTTCCGCACCGATCCGATCGTGGGCCGCACCGAGCCGACCGGCGTCTACTTCGCGCACGACGGCCGCGTGTTCGTGACCGAGAAGAGCGGCGTCGTCTGGGTGTACGCGCATTTTCCGACCGCCGCCGATCCGGTCCAGCCGAAAGTCTTCGCCGACGTCAGCGCGAACGTGCACGACTACTGGGACCGAGGCCTGCTCGGCTTCGCGCTCGATCCGCTCTTTCCGGAGCAGCCGTACGTCTACGTGCAGTACACGTTCAACGGCGGTCTCTTCGACGACCTGCCGCCGCGCTGGCCGCCGGCCGGCTGTCCGAATCCGACCGATCCGAACGCCGGCTGCGTCGTCAGCGGACGCATCTCGCGGCTCACGGTCGGCGAGGACGGCACGGCGGGCGAGGAACTCGTTCTCGTCGAGGACTGGTATCAGCAGTATCCGAGCCACTCGGTCGGCACGCTTGCGTTCGGTCCCGGTCCCGCGCTCTACGCCGGCGGAGGCGACGGCGCGAGCTTCACGTTCCACGATCTCGGCCAGTCGGGCAATCCGCTCTGGCCCGACCAGCGCTCGCCCGCCGGTGCCGGCGGATCGCTGCGCGCGCAAGGCCTCGAGGACGCCGCGGCCTACACGGGCGACATCTGGCTCGACGGCACGATCATCCGCATCGATCCCGCGACCGGCGCCGGCGCGCCGGGCAATCCGCTCTGTTGCGGAACGGCCACGCTCAACGCGAGCCGCATCATCGCGTACGGATTGCGCAATCCCTTCCGCTTCACCATCCGGCCGTACGCGACCGAAGTGTGGATCGGCGACGTCGGCGAAAACCTCTGGGAGGAAATCAATCGCATCCCGGGATTCGACGACGTGACGCCGCTCGTGATGCAGAACTTCGGCTGGCCGTGCTTCGAAGGCCGCGGCCATCACGACGGTTTCAACGTGCCGATCTGCACGCGTCTCTATCAGGACGGCGGCGGCGTCACGCCGGCCACGCCGCCCTGGTACACGTACAGCCACGTCGGAAGCTCCGACATCACCGGCCTCGTGTTCTACGAAGGCAATCTCTATCCGCCGCAATATTCCGATTCGCTTTTCTTCGCCGACAACAGTCGCGCGGTCATCTTCAACATCCCGTACGCCGACGACAACGGCGATTTTCAGCGCGATCCGCCGCCCGACAGCCAGGCGACACCGTTCTACGACGGCGGGTTCGCGACAGCCGTGCAGCTGACGACCGGCCCCGGCGGCGACGTCTTCTACGCCAATCTCCTCGCCGGTCGCATCTCGCGGCTTTCGTATTGCGACGGCTGCACGAACCAGGCGCCGTCGGCCGCGATCACGCTCGCCGCAGGCTCGACCGTCGGCGGACCCGCGCGCACGATCGCGTTCACCGCGGCGAACAGCGTCGATCCCGATGCCGGCGACACGCTGACCTACGACTGGGATCTCGACGGCGACGGCGCCTTCGGCGACGCGAGCGGCGTCACGGCCTCGCGCTATTACCCCGATGTCGGCGGCTACTACGTCAGGGTGCGCGTGACCGACGCGTCCGGCGCACGCGACGTGCAAGGCATGGGCGTCGATGTCGACAGCGGCACCGCCGACGTCGGAATCGCGTTCGGCGATGGCACCGACACCGTATTCCTGGGCGCGCCGATGACCTACACGCTCGTCGTCACGAACCACGGCGACGCGGTCGTTCCGGGC
>DASZYR010000377.1:0-24502 GCA_035545255.1 Rhodanobacteraceae bacterium | reverse complement strand
CTCGAGCACGACGAGGCTCTTCTTGTACTGGACGGCCGTGATCACGCCATTTTCGGCGACGGGTTTCTCGGCTTCGGCCTGCATGCGCGCGGTCTCGTAATCGCTTTTCGCCTGCGCGAACGCGGATTGTTCATCGAGCAGCTTCGAGTTGAGATCGGTGCGCTTGGCGGCGAGGTCGGATTCGGCGGCGATCACCGCGGTTTTCGCGGCGAGCAGCTGATCGTCGACCTCGGGATTCGAGAGCTCGAGGATGATCGTGTCGGGTTTCACGACCGCGCCGGGCTTGATCACGATGCGTTCGACGTGCGCCGCCGTCTCGGCGGCGATCCACCGGATCTCTTTCGGGACGAGCGTGCCGGGCCCGCGCACCTCGCGCAGCAGCTCGCCACGCTTGACCTGATCGACGAGGACGCTCGAGCGCTCGATCGAAGGGATCGCCGGACCGAGCGCCGAGAGTCCGGCGGCAGCGGCAAGCACGACGGCTGCTATGGCCCCGCCGATGAGGTACTGGCGACGGCGCTTTTTCTGTTTGAGCTCGGGGCGGGCGATGTCCATGGGCACTGGATAGCAGGGGCCGTGCCAGCTCGCGCCGGAATCCTATAAAGTAATTTTTTACAATCACTTGGCGAACATTATTGAGACCAGATCGATGCAATCGGAAACCGAAGTGTCCGATGGCGAACAGTTGGTCTGAACGGTCGTACACGGCCCCGCTTGCGGGAGAGGCCGCTCGAAAGGGCGGGCGAGGGAAGCAAGTGAGCTGACGCCGGGCGGCGAGCCGGCGTGCCCTCACCCCATCCCTCTCCCGCAAACGGGAGAGGGGGAACTGCAGCAGCGCTTTCGCGTGGGTTTAAAACTCCAGCTCGAGCGCCGCGCAGAGGTAATCGATCATCGGCGCCACCCGCTTGAACGTATCGACGACGACCGGCAGGAGCTCGTCCGACGTCACGATCGCATCCGGGATCGCCGTGCCCGCCGCGAAGTTGCGCCGCTTGATGTCCTCGATCAGCTCGTGACTCGCGTCGAACCCGCGGGGCGGCCGCGTGAGCGATTCGCCCCAGAATTCGAAGCGCTCGCGGAATGCCTTGCCGTGCACGGCCTTCTTCCACGCCGCCGGATTGTCGGCGAGAAACTCGCGGAGTTTCTTCAGCGTCTGCGGCTCGGGATGCCAGAGCCCGCCGCCCGCGAAAGAGTCGCCGGGTTGGACGTGGAGATAAAACGACGGCGCCTCGACCTCGCGCCGCCGCTCGTGCGCGAAGCGCGCGCCGGCCCACGTCTTGTACGGCGTCTTGTCGTTGCGAAAGCGCGTGTCGCGGTGGATGCGGAACAGCGAGCCGCCTTGCGGACGCGGATCGGCGCGGTAATGCGCGCTGATCTTCGCGATCGGCTTGCGCATGTCGGCGATGAGGCGAAGGAACGGCTGCTTCAGCACGTCCTCATACCGTTGCTTGTTCGCGGCGAACCAGGCGCGGTTGTTGTTGCGCGAAAGATCGCGCTGGAACTTGAACGTCGCGTTCGAGAAATACCGGGTTGCCATCATGCCCTCAGAGAATCCGGCGGCCCCATTGCTCGAGCCGGTCGAGCACGGCCTGGCCGGCGGGCGTCACCGCTTCCGCGGAACGATACTCCGCGATGGACGCGAAATAGTCCTCGATCGTGCGCGGCGTCGCCGCCGTCGCGGTTTCGAGGCGGCGCCGACGCCCGGCTTCCCAGCGCCGTGCTTCGTCGGGCGTCAGGGTTTCGGGCCAGTTGCGCGCGCGATATCGGAACAGAAGCTCCGCGCAGCGCGCGTCCTTGAACGGGAAGCGGCGCGTGCCCAGCTCGGCCGGCGGCGTTTCGCGAACGGAGCGCAGCAGCGCGCGATCGTCGTCCGGCAGGAAGCCGTCGTAGAGCGCGAGGTCGACGTCGTCCGCGGTTTCGCGCGGCGATTCGCGCGAGAACACGCGCCGCACCTTCTCGGCGAGCCCGCTCGCCGCGCGAATGCGTTCGAGATGGCGAAGGTTGCGCTCGACGTCGAGCGCGATGCGTGCGGTGTCGGTGATCTTCAGCACGTTGAGCGGCGCGAGCGCCGGCGACTTGTTCGCGTGCACGGTCTTCAGCGGAATGCGCTCGACGCCTTCGGGAAGATCGGCGCGTCGCGTGAACACGCGGTCGGCGATCTCGTCGGCGTCGAGCTCGATCAGCGGCGACGGATCGGCGTCGAGGTCGTAGACGATGACGCCGCTGGACTGCGTCGGATGGCCCGCGATCGGCGCGACGAGCGCGAGGCAGCCGCGCGTCGACGGATACCGCGACGACACGTGCACGAGCGGCGTCATCTCGACGACGTCGAGCAGCTCGAACACGCGCTGCTTTCTGCGCAGCGCGAGATGCCAGTCCCAGAGCCGCGGCTGCTTCCAGCGCAACACGCGCGCGAGACCGACGAGCGCTTCGACGTCCGAAAGCGCATCGTGCGCGCGATGCTGCGCGACATGATTGGCGCGCGCGAGATCCTCGAGCCGGAAGCTCGGCGAGCCGTCTTCGCGCAGCGGCCATTCGATGCCGTGCGGGCGGAGCGCATAGCACATGCGCGCGAGGTCGATCAGGTCCCAGCGCGAGTTGCCGTTCTCCCACTCGCGCGCGTACGGATCGTGGAAATTGCGATAGAGGAGGTGGCGCGTGAACTCGTCGTCGAAGCGCAGCGAGTTGTAGCCGACGCCGCAGGTTCCGGGCTCGGCGAGCGCTTCGTGCACGCGCGCCGCGAACTCGGCTTCGATCACGCCTTCGGCTTGGGCCATCTGCGGCGTGATGCCGGTGACGAGGCATGCGCCGGGCTCGGGCAGGACGTCCGTCGCCGGTTTGCAGTAGAACGCGACCGGATCGCCGATCGCTTCGAGCTCCGGCGTCGTGCGGATCGCGGCGAACTGCGCCGGACGATCGCGGCGCGGATCCGCGCCGAAGGTCTCGTAGTCGTGCCAGAGAAAAGTCTGCATCGCGCGTCCGTTGCCGAACCCGGAGCGTAGCCGCGCTGTGCGAGGTCGGGCAAATCGCCTCGGCCTGCTATGCTCGGGAGCGAAGCTCGGGCGCGCGAAGCGCGATCGACCAGGAGGAGACGCCGCATGCCGAACGAGGACAACCTGATCTGGATCGATCTCGAGATGACCGGGCTCGACCCCGACCACGATTCGATCCTCGAGATCGCGACGGTCGTCACCGACAAGGATCTCAACACGCTCGCCGAAGGACCCGAGTTCGCGATCGGCCATCCGCTGGAGCGGCTCGAGTCGATGGACGACTGGAACCGCAACCAGCATCGCAAGTCCGGGCTCTGGCAGCGCGTGCTCGAATCGACGATCGACATCGCGACGGCCGAAGCGCTCACGGTCGAGTTCCTCGTGCAGTGGGTTCCGCCCGGGAAGTCGCCGATCTGCGGCAACTCGATCTGCCAGGACCGGCGCTTCCTGCATCGCCTGATGCCGAGGCTCGAGCGTTATTTCCATTACCGCAATCTCGACGTCTCGACGATCAAGGAGCTCGCGCGCCGCTGGGCGCCCGACGTCAGCCGCGGGTTCTCGAAGGAATCGACGCACACGGCGCTGTCCGACGTGCGCGACTCGATCGCCGAGCTTTCGTACTACCGTCCGTACATGGGACGGATCGCGGGTGCGCTCGAAGCGCCGTAGCGACGCGTCGTCGTGCCCCGCGAAGGCGGGGGCCCGCGACTTCTTGAAGCGCCTCAAAGCCGTCTTCGCGCCCGAAGCGCGCCCTGGCAATTCCGTCGTCACGCGAAAGCGCGAACCCGGTGCCTCTTGTTGAAGCACGCGGAAGGCGCCGGTCACCGCTTTCGCGGGGACGACGGGACAACCTCAATCGAGCAGCGGCTGCAGATCCGCAGGCACCGGCCGGTCCGGATGTGCGCGCACGAAGAGGCGCAGGCTTTCGATGGCCTGCTGGCGGCGATCCTGACGCACCAGTTCGCGGATGCGCGAGAGCCAGTCCTCCGGCGAAAGCTGCATGTCGCGCTGCAGCTCGACGGAGCTGCTCGGCGGAGTCGGCGGCGCAGCACGGTGGAGGCGGTCCGATGCCGCTGCGCCGCTTCGCGCACTTTTCGCGGCGGGCGCGCTGGCCGCGGGCCGGGTGGCATTTTCGGATTTCCCTGCTTCCGCTTCAGCGTCAAGCGGCTGCGGGAACGCCTCGGGTGCAACGGCCGGCGGCGGCGCAGATTCGGAAGCGGCGCTCGCCGCCTTTGGCTGCGGCGTCGATACGGGACGCGGTGCCGGCTTGCCGGGTAGCGGCTTGCGCGCGCGCCTGACGGTATCTGCGTCGCTTCTCTGTCCGATGGCGTCCGGCGATGGCGGGGGCGATGCGCCGGCGGATTGCGGCGCGGTTGCAGGCGTCTCGCGCGAAGGCTCGTCGTCGTGGCGTGCGCGCGGCGATTCCGTGATCGGCTGCACCGGAACGACGCGGACGCGATCGGCGCCGGCGTCCGTCGCCATCGGCTCGTGGCCGATCCGCCAGGCGATGCCGGCCGCAAGGACGAGCCCCGCAGCGGAGCCGATACCGACGATCCAGCGCTGGCGCCGCGGCGGCTTGCCGTTGCGCACCGCGCGCGAGGCCTCACCAAGGACGGCGCGATCGAGCCGGCGCGGCGGCTCGTAGCGCGGCAGCCGGCGATAGAGATTGCCGAAACGTCCGCCGCCGTCGCCGAGCAGATCGTCGAGATCGCGATCGTTCGGATTCATGTCGCGAGCCTCGCGCGGATGCGGGCGAGCGCGTAGCGCAGGCGCGATTTGACGGTCTCGCGGCCGGCGTTCGTGACCGCGGCGATTTCCTCGAGCCCGAGCCCGCTTTCCACGCGCAGCAGAAACGCGACGCGCTGCTCTTCGGGCAGATCCTCGAGCGCCAGCTGAAGCCGGCGCCGCTCCTCGAATTCGCTGAGAACGCGATCGGGCCGCTCCGCCTCGCCCGCGTCGAGCTCGCGGAACACGGCGTCGGTTTCCGCCTCGGAAGCCTGCGGGCGCTGGCGGCGGTAGCGGTCGACGATGAGATTGTGCGCGATCTGGAGCAGCCAGGTCGTGAACTTCGCTTCGGGACGATAACGCTCGCGAGCGGCGACGAGCCGGCTCCAGGTGTCCTGGAAGAGCTCGTCCGCATCGGCGCGGTGGCGCAGCGTGCGCAGCAGGAAGCGGTACAGCATGCCGCGATGGCGCCGGTAAAGGAGTTCGAAAGCGAGCAGGTCGCCTCCGGCGTAAGCGAGCATCAATTCCTCGTCGGTCTTCTCGGACCCCATGCCCCAGAGCGTAAGACATGCAGCCGGACGACGTCACGGCAACGAGCACGTGAAACGCGCGGGTCGGACGGTTGGGGTTCCGGAAACCTGGCCACGGCTGGGTGAGCGGGCCGCTCCGGGTCTCGCGGCGCAGATCCTCCGGCACGGCTCCCGCCGCATACCGCAAAAAAATTTTCTGGCGAGGATGGCGGTTTTGGACTCCAGAATCCGTATTTGTATTTGAGCGCCCGCCGAATTGATCGTCTTGCCACGACAATTGCGCTAGGCCATCGATTATCCCCCAAGCACACGATCGATGTGCCGTTCGGCGGGCGCTCACTTCGACGATCGGCGCCGAGCAGAGCCTCGGGGGCGGTCGTCTCGCGGAGAGGCGAGCGTCCTGTCGCGCACTCGTCGCGGTCATGGCCGGTTTCGCCGCCGCGCCACGAATTTCCCATCGAACGCACTCGCGAGAGTGCGGTCCCGTCCCCCAGGCACGAGTGCGGAAGCTCGTGCCTGTGGCGGACGGTTTCGCGGGCATCAGGCTTCCACTCCATGAAAGGAACGAAGCCGCCGGCATCGTCGGTGCTCCGCCGAGCTTCTGCGGAGAGGCGGATTTCGTCGGAATCGCCCGCGCCGGAGCGTGTCGCCGTGCGGGGCGGTCGCGCATGAAGCCGCAGCCGGCCGATACGTGACTCGCCAGCGGCGATCCGCCGACGCTCTCCGATTCATGCGGCATCCGGCGCGGGCCCGCGTCACGCCGCGTTGCGGGCGGGTCAGCTTGGGACGCCGAGTTCCGCGAGCTCTTCGGGAACGCCATAGCGTGCCTGGCGCTCGCGCACCTGCTGAACGCGCAGCCAGATCTTGCTCGACAACGCATCCTTCCACACGTGACCGAGCAGCGCGGCGAATTTCGCATCGCGCCGTGCGCGCCGCTCGACGCGAGTGATGATGCGCGGACCGTGCTTGCGCAGCAGCGCCTCGAGGGGGCCGGCACAAAGGATCGCGAGCGTCCGACCCGAGACGTCATGGTCGAGCACGCCGAGGATGAACTCGAACGCGTCGTTCGGCGCGTCGTCGCACAGATCCCAGACCTTCTCGACGACCCAGGCAAGATCCTCGCGCTCGGCGCCGACCTCCGGCCTCGTCTGCAGCAGCAGCCAGCTCTCGACGAGGCGCTGCCGGTCCCGGGCTTTCATTGACATAGGCGTCGGTTTCCCCGTGGCACTTGCGCGAGCGAAGTGCATTGCTTGATTCCGTATTACGGAATTCGGGGGTCCGTTCCGCCATTCGGCGTGAAAAAAAGAGCGCGCGAAGCGAGATCGCCGCCGCTCTGGCGGTGGCTGGCGGGGTTCGAGTCTGCGATGCTTGACCGCCGCGCCCGGGTGGCGAAATCGGTAGACGCAAGGGACTTAAAATCCCTCGACGGGTAGCCGTCGTGCCAGTTCGAGTCTGGCTCCGGGCATTTTCGAATCAGGATGACGGAAACCTCGTTGAGGGCTTGCAGTCCCGAAGTCGCCATGAAGAGCAGATCGGAACGTCATGCCGGATAGCTCATTCGAGCTTGCGATCGTCGCAGGCCTTCTCTCTTTCCCTGTCGCCGTTGTTGTCGTGGCCCTTCTCGTCAAGGGGCGGCATGTCGCGATCGCGTTCGTCGTCGGATTTTTCTGCCTTGTTCCCGGCTACATGGTCGGCGCGGATTGCTTCTGCTCTTCCGAAGGGGCCGGAAACCTGTGCGGTCTGGGAGCCGTCTTCGGTACGGCGCCGCTGGGCTTCGCGATCGGCGCTTCGGGCTACGCAATGTTGCGCCGGTTCTTGTCGAGAGGCACGAAGGGAACGACGCTGCGCCGCAGTCCCTGACGGCACTCTCCGTCCCACGATCTTCCTGGACGCGGACGCGCGGCGAAATCGCTGCAGAACGATCTTTGGCGAAGATCGAATTCCTTGAATCGTCCCGCCAGGCCGCGATGCCGGAGGCATGCGCTCCGGTGGCGTTCAGCTTCGATCGCGACGACAAACTGAACGAAAATATCGTCCATTGGCGCATTTTTAATGAAAAAATAATGCAAAAACATCAGAAACATAACGAATGCGCCTGCTAGGTAAATGTGACAAATCGTTGAGCCCGGCGCACAGCTCAGTTTCGATTTGTTTTCAGCGGCCGATCCTCGTCCTCGGTCTGGGGATGGAGGGAACGCTATGCACGCGATCGTGCTGCTGGCGGCCGAGCACGAGTTGATGGCTCTCCTGATCCGCGATCTGCAGCGCGATCGCGGAGCGGACGAAATGACGAAGCGTTACGCGCTGCGCCGGTTGTCGGCGCTGATCGGCAGCCATTCGACCATCGAGGAAGAGATTCTCTACGCCCGATTTCGCAAAGCCGCGACGACGCCGGAAGACCAGGTGCTCTATTACGAAGCGCTTGCCGAGCACCGGGCCCTGACCGAGCTCATGCTGCCGGACCTCATGCGTACGCCGCTCGCGTCGCCGGCTTTTCCGGGACGTCTGAAAGCCCTGCAGGAACAGCTCGAACATCATTTCGCCGAGGAGGAAGAGGACATCTTTCCGAGGATCCGGGAGCTCTTCGACGATCGGCAACTCGAAGAGATCGGCAAGCAGATGGCAAGTCGGCGCGCGGAAATCGGGCTGATCGGCTGACCGTTCGCGACGCGGGCCATTTCCTCATCGCGAACGGGCTTCGCAAAAGGGGGCGGTCATCGGGAGTCTTCGATCGTCACGTCACGGCGGATCGCCGACGCGCGGCCGCGGCTTTGCCGCCCGAGAGTTCGCGCCAGTTCCCGCTCCACGATTCCTCGATGCCCGCGCGTGTCCTGCGAAGCAGGACTCGCCGCCTTTGACCCTCGCCGCCTCGGCGCGTACGCTCGGCGGCCTCCATGCGCATCACTTTCGAGCTCGAACCCGCCGACATCGAACGTTTCAACGCGGCGTTGACGCGCGCGCGCCACATGACGCGCTGCGCGGACGAGGTCGACGTCATCGACGCGGCCAAGTACGCGCTCGATCATCTCTGCGCCGGCACCGCGCCTGCGTACGTCCGGCGACGGCTCGTCGAGGTGCAGCGGCTGATTCTCATGCTGGAGGACGAAGCCTGGGCGCTGTCGGATCCGGAACGATCCGAAGTCATCGAGACGCTCGCGTACTTCAGCGACCCGGACGATCTGATCCCGGACGACATCGAAGTCATCGGGCTGCTCGACGATGCGATCATGCTCGAGCTGCTCGTGCGCCGACTGCGCAGCGTGCTGAATGCGTACGCGGATTTCTGCGCGTATCGCACGACGCTCGCCGCGATGCCGGGCGACGCGCAGGCACGGCGGCTTCACGCGCGCTGCCTCGCCGAGCGGCGCGCCAAGCTTCAGGCGCGCATGCGGCGCCGGCGCACGCGCGTGCCGGCGAAGCGGCAGACCGCGGGCGGAGACCCTTCGCAAAAAGCCTGAGGAAGGTCCGTCACGGCGGGTACGGTCCTGTCAGGGAGCTGCGATGGCTGGCGCCGCCGCCGCGACGCGTCGGGTGGCGGAAGCGGAATCGGCCGCGACCCGGCTCATCCCGAGACGCCCCGATTGCGCCGCGCAACGAAGAGCCAGCTGTTGAAAGGCGTGCGGCCCCAGAGCGGCGTGGCGTCGATGTCGAGTCCGGACGATCGCAGCGGCGACTCGATCTCCTCGCGATCCGGGAAATGCCCGGTCGCGCAGCGCATCCAGCCGAGCGTTCGCGCGACGCGCTCCTCGATGACGGTTGCGCGAAAGCGCCAGCTGCGATCGCGCACGACGTTGCGGATGACGAGCGTTCCTCCGGTCGCGACCCGCGCCGCTGCATCGACGAGCGCTCGCTGCTGCTGCGCGAAAGGCAGGTAGTGCAGCACGTCGAGCAGGGCGACGTCGCCGCTGAAAGGCGGCAGCGCATCGACCGAGCCGACCGACAACGCCAGGTCGAGCTTGCCCGCCCGCGCGGCCGCGCGGGCCGCCTCGATCTTCGCGGCGTCGACATCGATGCCGCGATAGGGCGTCTCGACGCCGCGCTCGCGCAGGTACTGGCCGAGCAGGCCGAGACCGCAGCCGATGTCGAGCAGCGCGCGCGGCGAACCGGCGAGCAATGGCGCGACGGCCGCGAAAACGGGATCCCAGCGCACCTTGCCGCGGACGTAGCCGCGATGCTTGCGCGTGTCGTAGCGCGCCGCGATGCGCTCGGCAATCGCGCGCTCGGATGTCGCGCCTGCCGGAATCGCGTTCATCCGGGCGCGATCCCGGTCGTCGGCGCGTTCCGGCTCAGGCCGCCGGCCACGTCTGCGCGAACAGGCGCAGGAAGTTTCCGCCGAGCACCTTCTCGATCACGCGATCGGACTTTCCGCGCCGCGACAGCAGCGTCGCGATCGTCTCGAACCGTCGCGGCGTGTTGAGATCAGGCACGAACGTATAGACGGCTGTCGTTTCGCCGGGCGCGGAGACGCCTTGCTTGCGCCGCGCGGCGATCTCGTCGGCGAACGCCTTCTTGTAGGCATCGGTCAGCTGCACGGCCGAGATTGCGCCGTCCGTTCCGATGCCGACGTGATCCTCGCCGCAGATGTCGAGCGCGTGCTCGATGTGGGCGACCACGTCGGCTGCCATCGGCTGGCCGGACGTGCGCAGGTACGGCATCAGATAGATCCCGGCGACGCCGCCGGCGTCGGCGAGGCGGCGCAGCGTCGCATCGGGCTTGTTGCGCGGCAGGTCGGAAATGGCCGCGCAGCCCGTGTGCGTGATCGCGACCGGCTTCTTCGACAGCGCGATCGCCTCGTCGGTCGTGCGGCGTCCGCAGTGGCTGAGATCGACGAGCACGTTGCGCGCGTTCATGCGTTCGACGAGATCGCGCCCGAACAGGCTGAGGCCCGCGTCGCCGGGCTCGAGGCAGCCGTCGCCGACGAGATTGCGGCGGTTGTACGTGAGCTGCACGATGCGCACGCCGAGCTCGCGGAACGTGTCGAGACGATCGAGGTCCTCGCCGAACGGCGTGGCATCCTGGAAGCCGTAGATGATCGCAAGCCGTCCGCTGCGCTTGGCTTCGGCGAAATCGCGCGCGCCGTCGAAGCGCATCAGCGTGTCGGGGTGCGCGGCGATCTCGGCGTCCCAGTGCGCGATGCTTTCGATCGCGGCGTCGTAGTCCTTGACGTAGCTTCCGACGGATCCGACGGTGAGATTGACCGCGGTGATGCCCGATGCGCGCACGTCGGCGAGATCGGCCGCATCGAGCGTCGCACCGGGCTTGTTCGCGTTGCCGGGCCCGCCGAGCGCGTCGATGACGGTGGCTTTCGAATATCCCGGCCACGACGCTTGCGCGCCGGCTGCGGCGTCGGCGTGCGAAGGACGAAGCGCCGAGGCGATCGCGCCCGCGGCGAGCGCCGACACGAAGCTGCGGCGTGAAACGGACGTCGTCTGCATGGCGATCCCGGTCGTGACGAAGCGATCGGCGATTGTGGCCGGCAGAGAGAGGCCGCACAAGCCGCGGATGCGGGAAAGCCGCGGACGACTTATGCTCGCGCGATCGCCGCGACTGCTGCCGCACGTCGCGGCGATCGCCTCGTCACTTCGAACGCGGAACCGTCATGGCCTTCTTCTCCGTGCTGCGAGAGCTCGATGCCGCGCAACGCAAGGTCGTTCTCGCGAGCTTCCTCGGCTGGACGCTCGATGCGTTCGATTATTTCCTGCTCGTATTCGTCATCCCGGAAGTCGCGCGCGATTTCGAGGTCGGCATTCCCGAGGTCGCGTTCTCGCTGACGCTGACGCTCGCGATGCGGCCGCTCGGCGCTTTCCTCTTCGGTCGTCTCGCCGATCGCTACGGACGCCGGCCGGTGCTGATGGTGGACATCGTCCTCTTCGCCGTTCTCGAAGCCGCGTCGGCGCTCGCGCCTTCGCTCGCGGTGCTGCTCGTCGTGCGCGCGCTGTTCGGCATCGCGATGGGCGGCGAATGGGGCATCGGCGCATCGCTCGCGATGGAGTCGATCCCGCCGAAAGCGCGCGGCGCCGTGTCGGGCCTGCTGCAGGAAGGTTACGCGGCGGGATATCTCATCGGCGGACTCTTCTACATCGCGCTGTTCAATCACATCGGCTGGCGCGGCATGTTCGCGCTCGGCATCCTGCCGGCGCTGCTCGTGCTGTTCATCCGCCGGCACGTGCCCGAATCACCGGTCTGGAAGCAGAGGAGCGTCTCGCACGCTCCGCTGCGCGAAACGATGCGCGGCCGCTGGCCGCTCTTCGCATATCTCGTCGTGCTGATGATGGCGTTCAACATGTTCAGTCACGGCTCGCAGGATCTCTATCCGACGTTCCTGAAGCAGCAGATGCATTTCGACACGCGCACGACCGGCATCCTGACCGTGGTGTTGAATCTCGGCGCGATCGTCGGCGGGCTTTTCTTCGGCGCGTGGTCGGAAAAGGTCGGGCGGCGGAAAGCGATCGTCGTCGCCGCGCTGCTCGCGCTTCCGATGGTCCCGCTCTGGGCGTACGGCGGCTCGGTCGTCCTGCTCGGCATCGGCGTCTTCCTCTTGCAGGTCATGGTGCAGGGGGCGTGGGGTGTCGTGCCGGTGCACCTCAACGAGCTTTCGCCGGATGCCGTGCGCGGGACGTTGCCGGGATTCGCCTATCAGGGCGGAAACCTGCTCGCATCGGTGACCGCGCCGTTGCTGACGCACCTCGCGATCGCGCGCGACAACGACTACGCGCTCGTGATGTCGGTATTCATCGCCTGCGTCGCGGTCTTCCTTGCGATCGTCACGGCGCTCGGGCCCGAAGCGCGCGGCGCTTCATTCGGCGCGGGCTCTTCGCGATGACGCCGGCGCACGGGTAACGTACGCAAGCCGCGCCCGGATCGTTCGGCCGGAAATTGCGCGGGATGTGCGTTTCCCGACAACCTGCTAGGCTCGCGCGCTCTTTGCGGAGCCATCGATGAAAGTCGAAGCGAACAAGGTCGTGACGTTCCACTACACCGTCAGCGACGAGACCGGCAAGGTCGAATCCTCGCGCGATCGCGACGAGCCGATCGCATTTCTGGTCGGGCGCGGCGGCCTGATTCCCGGCCTCGAGAAGGCACTCGACGGGCGCGAGAGCGGCGAGCGCTTCGACGTCGCGGTCGAGCCGGCCGAAGCCTACGGCGAGCGCCGGGCGGATTTCACGCAGCGCGTGCCGAAGAAGTACTTTCGCGATCCCGAGCATCTTCGTCCCGGCATGGTCACGGTATTGAGCGTGCAGGGCGGCGGCCAGCGTCAGGTGACCGTGCAGAAGATCGGATCCAGCGTCGTCGACGTCGATCTCAACCACCCGCTCGCCGGCAAGACGCTGACGTTCGACGTCGAGATCGTCGACGTGCGCGACGCGACGCCCGAAGAGCTCGCGCACGGCCACGCGCACGGTGCCGACGGACACGGTCACGAGCACTAGCTGCTTCCATCCACCGAACAGGGTGGGCCTCGGCCCACCGCCTTTCGATCGCGAGATCCTGTCGGCGGGCCAACGCCCGCCCTATTCGATCACGCGCCTGCCGTAGACGAAGTGCGTGTTCCACCACGCCCCGTCGAGCCGGTCGAGCCGCACGGTGCCGCCCGTGTTCGGCGCGTGCACGAAGCGCGATTCGCCGACGTAGATTCCGACGTGGCTGACGCGCCGTCCCTCGGCGAAGAAGACGAGATCGCCGGCCCTGAGATCGTCGCGGTCGATCTTGCGTGCGTGGAGGTCGCTCATCGCGGACGACGTGCGCGGCAGCGCGATGCCGGCGGCGTCCTGGAAGACATAGCCGACGAGGCCGCTGCAATCGAAGCCGCCATTCGGAGTGTTTCCGCCGTAGCGGTACGGGACGCCGACCAGCGCGATCGCGCGGAACAGCACCGCGTTTGCCGCATCGGCGCGCGGCGTTCCGGGGGTGATCGGCGGTTCGGCGCGGCGCGGATGGCTGGTGCAGGCCGCGAGCGCGGCGAGCAGCGGAATCGAGAGGAAGTGGATGCGGCGGAGCGACGACACCGCGTTACGCTGGCCGAGAAGCGGCGCCGATGTCAACGGCGACCGCCGGCCGGGAGGCAGGGGGTCAGCCCGTGCCGCCGCAAACTGTCAGTTTTGGACGCGCGGCGACGGGTGCCGCAACGGGAACCGGCTGTTCCTCCAGAAGATACGTCTGGAGATCCTTGACGGTTTCCTCGAAGCTCTCCAGACGCGCATTCGCCGCGACGGCAACCTGCCGCGGAACGATGCCGGCATCGAGCAGGCCGCGCACGAGATCGCGCTGGTGATCGGTGAACGCCGGATCCTGCGTTGCCTCGTCGAGCGCGCAGATCAGCGCGGCAAGCCAGCCCGAAGAGGGCGAGCGCAAAGCCAGCAGCAGTTCGTTGGTCGACGGTTTCATGCCGATTCCCCAGATGAAGTCTGGTCTTGAGGATGCAGATTTGATGCCAGCCGCCGGCGCGGACGGATCGGTTAGGCTTGTGTTTTCGGGTCGAAAGGGGGCGTCGATGCGAAGCCACCTACGGCGGGCGGTCGTGCTCGCCGCGCTTGCGCTCGCGGGCTGCGCGTCTGCGCCGCTGTCGACGACCGGCCCGCTTGATCTCGTGATCCGCGGCGGAACGGTCTATGACGGCTCCGGAGGCGCTCCGTTCCGCGCCGACATCGGCGTGCGCGGCGACCGGATCGTCGCAATCGGCGAGCTCGGCGATGCTCGATCGGCGCGCGTCGTCGACGCGCACGGTAGGGCCGTCGCGCCGGGCTTCGTCAACGTGCTGTCGTGGGCGCCCGATTCGCTGATCGCGGATGGCCGCGGCGTTTCCGACAGCGTCCAGGGCGTGACGCTCGAGATCTTCGGCGAAGGATTCTCGTACGGTCCGCTCAACGAGGCGATGAAGAAGGAATTCGTCGCCCAGCAGGGCGACATCAAGTACGACATCGAGTGGTCATCGCTCGGCGAGTTCATGCGCTATCTCGAGAAGCGCGGCATCGCGCCGAACGTCGCGAGCTTCGTCGGGGCGAGCACCGTGCGCGAGCACGTCATCGGCAACGCGAACCGCAAGGCGACGCCGGACGAGATCGAAAAGATGCAGGCGCTCGTGCGGACGGCCATGCAGGAAGGCGCGCTCGGCGTCGGCTCGGCGCTGATCTACTTTCCCGGCAGTGCAGCCGACACGGCGGAGCTGACCGCTCTTGCGAAGGCAGCCGCGCCTTTCGGCGGCGCCTACATATCGCACTTGCGCAGCGAGGGCGATCGCCTGCTCGAAGGCGTCGACGAGCTGATCGCGATCGCGAGCGACGCCGGCATCCACGGCGAGATCTACCATCTCAAGGCCGCCGGCCGCGACAACTGGCCGAAGATGGCAGAGGCGCTTTCGCGCATCGAGAAAGCCCGCGCGCGAGGCGTTTCGGTCAGCGCGAACATGTATGCCTATACCGCCGGCGCGACGGGCCTCGATGCGTGCATGCCGCCGGCAGTGCAGGAAGGAGGCGTCGACGCGTGGATCGCGCGCCTTCGGGATCCGCAGGTACGGGCGCGTCTGATCCGTGAAATGCGCGCGCCGGGCAAGGACTGGGAGAACATCTGCTACGCGAGCGGCGATGCGTCGAACATCCTCCTCATCGGCTTTCGCACCGAGGACCTGAAGCCGCTGACCGGCAAGACGCTCGCCGAAGTCGCGAAGCTGCGCGGAAAATCGCCGGAAGAGACGGCGATCGATCTTGTCGTCGAGGATCATTCGCGCGTCGGCACGGCGTTCTTCCTGATGAGCGAGGACAACGTCCGGCTCGGCCTCTCGAAGCCGTGGGTCGCGCTCGGATCGGACGAGGGCTCGTACGTTCCCGAAGGCGTGTTTCTGAAGTCGCAGCCGCACCCGCGCGCCTACGGCAACTTCGCGCGCTTTCTCGGCCGCTACGTGCGCGACGAGCGCGTCGATACGCTCGAAAGCGCCGTGCGCCGCCTCTCGGGCCTGCCTGCCGACAACTTCAAGCTGCGCGATCGCGGATATCTCAAGCGCGGCTACTACGCCGACATCGTCGTATTCGATCCGGCGACGATCGCCGACCACGCGACCTACGACGAGGCGCGCCGGTTCGCGACCGGTGTCGACGTTGTCGTCGTCAACGGTGTCGAGATCGTCCGCGACGGCGCTCCGACCGGCGCGAAGCCCGGCCGTTTCGTCACCGGTCCGGGCTATTCGCCCGCCGCGAATTGACGACCGGCCCGCGATGGCGAGCGTGCGCGACGACGATGTGCTGATCCTCGGCGGCGGCGTGATCGGTCTCGCCTGCGCGCATGACCTTCTTCAGGCGGGCCGTGGCGTCACGGTGCTGGAGCAGGGCACTGTCGGCTGCGGCAGCTCGCACGGCAACTGCGGCACGCTGACGCCGAGCCACGCGCCGCCGCTCGCGATGCCGGGCGTGATCGGTCACGCGCTGAAGGCGCTGTTCAGGCCCGATGCGCCGCTTCGCATCGCGCCGCGCTTCGATCCGGTGCTCTGGCGCTGGCTGCTCGGATTCGCGCGTCGCTGCAACTGGCGCGATTTCCGCGCTGCGACGGAGGCGAGGGCGCCGCTGCTGCTGGAGTCGCGCCGGCTGATCGAATCGCTGATCCGCGAGGAATCGATCGACTGCGAGTTCGAATCGCGCGGCACGCTGTACGTGTTCCGCGACGAAGCCGCGTTCGAGCGATCGCAATGGCTGCCGCGCGCGCTGGCGGAAGTCGGCATCGCGATCCAGACGCTCGACGGAAATCGCATCGAGGCGATGGAGCCGGCATTGAGGCCCGGCGTCGCCCGCGGGTATTTCAATCCGGGCGACGCGCACCTCAGGCCCGATCGCTACGTCGCCGCGCTCGCTCGGCTCGTGCGCGCGCGCGGCGGCTCGATCGTCGAGGGCGCGCGCATCGAAGCGATCGAGCGTGCCGGCTCGCGCATCGAGCGCGTGCGGACTTCGCGCGGGGATTTCGCCGGCCGCGAGATCGTGCTCGCGCTCGGCGCGTGGTCGCCCTCGCTGACCCGCGGCCTCGGCTTGCGCGTGCCGATCCAGCCGGGCAAGGGTTACTCGATCACGTTCGAGCGGCCGGCTCTCTCGCCGCGCATTCCGCTCGTGCTGAAAGAGCGCAGCGTCTGCGTGACGGCATGGAGCTCGGGCTACCGCCTCGGCAGCACGATGGAATTCGCCGGCTACGATGCCTCGCTGAATCGCGCGCGCCTCGATGCGCTGAAGCGCGCGGCGGCGGAATACCTGCACGAGCCCGAAGGCCCCGCCGTCGTCGAGGAATGGTTCGGATGGCGGCCGATGACGCCGGATGATCTTCCGCTGATCGGGCGCGCGCCGCGCCTGGAAAATCTCGTCATGGCGACCGGGCATGGCATGCTTGGCGTCAGCCTGTCGGCGATCACCGGCGTTCTCGTGCGCGACATCGTGACCGGCGCGCCGCCTTCGATCGACGCCGCGCCTTGCGATCCGGCGCGCTTCGGTTGAGCATCCACGATTCCACTTGGGGGAATGAAATGAAACATTCGAGATTGCGCATCACGCTCGTCGGTCTCGCGCTCGCGTGCACGGCCGCGTGGACCGCGGAAAAGCCGCCCGCCGGCGATCCGGTCGAATTCCAGTGGGGCGCGAAGATCCCGATGCGCGACGGAATCAAGCTCAACGCGACAGTCTACCGGCCGCTCGACCAGAAACAGCCGCTTCCGTGCGTGTTCACGCTGACGCCCTACATCTCGCAGAGCTACCACGATCGCGGCATGTACTTCGCGGCGCACGGCTACGTGTTCCTCACGATCGACGTGCGCGGCCGCGGCAACTCCGAAGGCGAGTTCATGCCGCTGCTGCAGGAAGCCAAGGACGGCCACGACATCGTCGAATGGCTCGGCACGCAGCCGTATTGCAACGGCAAGGTCACGATGTGGGGCGGCTCGTACGCGGGCTACGACCAGTGGGCGACCGCGAAGGAATTCCCGTCGCACCTCGCGACGATCGTTCCGGTCGCTTCGCCGAAGCCCGGCGTCGACTATCCGATGCGCAACAACATCTTCTATCCGTACGACATGCAATGGCTGACGTTCGTCAGCGGGCATGCGGGACAGGACAAGATCTTCGGCGACAGCGCGTTCTGGGCCGCGCAGTTCAAGCGCTGGTACGAAGCGCACGCGGCGTTCAGCGAGCTCGACCGCTACGTTGGCAATCCCTCGGCGATCTTCCACGAGTGGATCGCGCATCCGGCGCAAGACGCGTACTGGGACGGCTACAGCCCGACGAAAGAACAGTATGCGAAGCTCGATCTGCCGATCCTGACGATCACCGGCGTCTACGATGCCGACCAGCCGGGCGCGCTCGCGTATTACCGCGAGTACATGCGCTACGGGTCGACCGCAGGCAAGGATCGGCACTACCTCATCATCGGCCCCTGGGATCACCCCGGTACGCGCACGCCGCAGGCTGAAGTCGCGGGTCTCAAGTTCGGCGAAGCATCGCTGCTCGACATGAACGCGCTCCACAAGGCGTGGTACGACTGGACCATGAAATCGGGCTCCAGGCCCGAGTTCCTCAAGGACAAGGTCGCGTTCTACATGATCGGCGAGGAAGCATGGCGCTATGCGCCGACGCTCGAAGCGGTGACGTCGCGCAGCGAGGCCTGGTATCTCGATTCGGTCGACGGGCACGCGAACGACGTGTTCGCTTCCGGAAGTCTCGACCTGCGCGCGAAAGGCAAGGGCAAGCCGGACCGTTACGTCTACGATCCGCTCGACACGTCGCCGGCCGCGTGGGAAACGGTGGACGTGCCGAACGCCCTGACCGACCAGCGCTCGCTCCTGAACGCCGCCGGCAAGATCCTCGTCTACACGACGGCGCCGTTCGCCGCGGATACCGACGTCGCGGGCTTCTTCAAGCTGTCGGCGTGGATCGCGCTCGACCAGCCCGACACGGATTTCCTCGTCGGCGTCTACGAGATCAAGCCCGACGGCAGCAGCATCGCCGTGACCGACGACGCCCTGCGTGCGCGGTATCGCAAGAGCCTGCGCGAAGCCGAGGCAGTGAAGCCCGGAGCGATCGAGCGTTACGATTTCGATCACTTCACGTTCGCCACGCGACGCATCGCGAAAGGCAGCCGCCTGCGCGTCGCGATCACGCCGATCAACTCGCTGTGGCTCCAGAAGAACTACAACAGCGGCGGCGTCGTCGCGGACGAATCGGGCAAGGACGCGCGCAAGGTCACCGTGACGCTCTATCACGACGCCGCGCATCCGAGCGCGCTGTACGTTCCGATCGCTTCGGCGACCTCGGTGACGGCGAAGTGACATCGCGATCGCCGAGTCGAAGCGACGCGTCGCGACATCGCGGGCGCGCATGCCGCGCTCGTGCGGCGATCGTCGGCTGAGCTTCGCAACCGTGGACGCCCGCGACCTGATCGTGCTCGGCGGCGGCTCCGGCGGCATCGCCGTCGCGATCCGCGCCGCGCGCTACGGCGCGCGCGTGACGCTGCTCGAACCGAACGCGCTCGGCGGCACCTGCGTCAATGTCGGCTGCGTTCCGAAGAAGGCGATGTGGATCGCCGCGGAGCTCGCGGAGGCGCAGGTGCTCGCGCGCGAAGTCGGTTTCGCGACGACGCCGGGCGCGCTCGACTGGAACGAATTCGTTCGCCGCCGGCAGCAGTACATCGAGGCGATCCGCGCGAGCTATCGCGCGCGCTTCGAGCAATTCGGCATCGAGCTCGTCGCCGAATACGGGCGCTTCCTCGACGCGCATCGCATCGCTGCCGGCACGCGCGAGATCGGGGCGCCGCACGTCGTCATCGCGACGGGCGCGGCGCCGCGCCGGCCGGCGATACCGGGCGGCGAGCTCGGCATCGTGTCCGACGGCTTCTTCGCACTGCGCGCCGCGCCGCGCCGCGTCGCGATCGTCGGCGCCGGCTATATCGCGGTGGAGCTTGCCGGCGTGCTCGAAGCGCTCGGCTCGGAAGTGCACGTGTACGCGCGCGGCGACCGCTTGCTCCGCGGATTCGATCACGAGATGACGTCGGAGCTCGAGAACCACATGACGGCTCGCGGCATCCGGATCGCGAAAGAACGCGAGCCGATCGGCGCGAAGCGCGACGGCAACGGATACGCGCTCCGCTTCGCCGACGGCACAACGAGCGGTTTCGACGAGCTGATCTGGGCTGTCGGCCGCGCGCCGGACACGTCGCGCACGGATTTCGCCGCTGCCGGCATCCGCGTCGGTCGCGACGGACACGTCGAAACCGACGACTGGCAGGACACCAGCGTTGCCGGCGTGCACGCGATCGGCGACGTCACCGGGCGTCTTGCGCTGACACCCGTCGCCGTTGCGGCAGGGCGCCGGCTCGCGGATCGGCTCTTCGGCGGGAAGTCCGACGCGAAACTCGATTATGCGAACGTTCCGACCGTCGTCTTCGCGCATCCGCCGCTCGGAACCGTCGGACTTTCCGAAGAGGCGGCGCGTCAGCTCTTCGGCGACGATGTCGCGATCTATCGCGTGCGTTTCCGCCCGATGCTCGGCGCGTTGTCGGAAAGCGCGGAACGCACGTTCATGAAGATCGTCTGCACGGGCGCGGACGAACGTGTCGTCGGCGTGCACGTGCTCGGCCGCTCGGCCGACGAGATGCTGCAAGGCTTCGCGGTCGCGATCAAGGCCGGCGCGACGAAGCGCGATTTCGACGAAACCGTCGCGATTCATCCGACATCGGCCGAAGAGCTCGTGCTGATGGGGGAGATGAATCGCGCTCCGGTGGTGTGATTCGTCTTTGGTTTTCGCTTTTACGCTTGCGGAGGCGTGAGCTTTTCCCTCTACCGCAAGCAGGAGAGGGAAAAGAATCCGACTTTTGCGAGCGAGAGAGAGCGGGAAGCGGCAGGCGCGTCAGTGCTTGCGCGCGATGTCGCGCATATCGCCCGTCACCTCGACCGCGAGCGCAAACGTTCGCGCTTCGCCCGGCCGCATCGCGCCGACGCCGACGATCTTGCGGTCGATCTCCTCGCCGCGGTCGTTGCAGATCGAGAGGACCATCGAGTATTCCCACGCCTCGCCGTCGGACGGATGACGGATGGTGCCTTCGACGCGCAGTGCCGACGTCGCTTCGAGCGAACGCTTGGCGACGTTCGCATCGAAGCGCACGTGGTGCTTGCATTGCGGGCAGACGCTCGAGCTTTCGAGGATCGTCGTCTTGCAGTGGGGACAGATCCGGGTCGCGCCGGCCGTCCCGGGGCGCATCGGCCCCGGACGCGTTGCGCTCATGAGCCGGAACCGTTCTCCGCACCGTTGCGACGCGATTTCGACGACGAGGCGCTCTCGTCCCAGCCGAACTCGACCTGGCCGCGCATGCGCGAGCCGGCGGCGACAGTCAGCGAGCCGGCCTTGAGATCGCCGATCAGAACGCCCGACTGCTGCAGCTCGACCAGCGACGCCGAATCGATGTTGCCTTCGAGCTCGCCGGCGACGGTGATCTTCTTCGCGCGCACGCTGCCGTTGAGCTTGGCATCCTTCTCGATCGTGAGATCGCCCTGCACGTTGACGTCGCCCTTGAACTTGCCGGCGATGCGGACGTGGCCGGAGCCTTCGATCTTGCCCTCGATCGTGATGTCGGCGGCAATCAGCGATTCCTTCGCATCGCCGCGCTCGGCCGTCCATCGCGCGGGACTCGGCTGCGGGGCCGCGTAGTCGACCACGGGCGCGGTTTCCTTCGCGGCAGCGGGAATCGGATCGGATGGATACGGCACGGATTCCTTCTTCGCCGTCGAGGGTTGGTTGAAAATGGCCATGCTTGCGAGCTCCGCATCAGGTGTTGCAGGGGAATTCGAGCGTAGCATGCAACTTGCGCGTCATTCCTGTGACGTTGTCGCCGAATGTTGCTGAACGTGTTGCGGCATAACGAATTATTTGCGTTCTTAACGTGCGGCTCGGTATCGCTCTTCAGCGGCGGTGATGCGACGCACGGCGGATTGGCCGGCTTTCGATGACGTCACGGCTGCGCGCGGACCCCGCGTCATGTCATCGACGCGTCGGGATGACGCACGCACGCGCGCTCCGCATCCAGCGGGACGCGCGCGAGCCGCGCTCGATGCGCGAATTCTTCGAGGCGTTTCGCGATGGCGCCTTCCGCACCGAGCGGATCGGTCAGTGATCGTTCGCCGTGCCGGTCTTCGCGGGCGGCGCTGCGGGTTGATCCGGCAGCGGAACGATCGGACCGACCGTCGCCGTGCCGTAATGCGGAACGAATCGCGGATCGTAGGGATCCTTGCTCTCGAGCAATTGCCGATACGCCACGGACCCGATCATCCATCCGCCGGGCAGCATCGAGCCGACGCCGCCGATCCTGAGATTGCCGACGGACCCGACATGCGAGCCGGTGATCGAGGCTTTCACCATCGCCCACCGCGCTTTCGCGCGCCGGAGCGCCGTCTCGTCGCCGTACGTCTTCTTGAGATCGCGCCAGATCTCGTTCGCCTTCCGGAATTCCTGCGGCGTGAGCTCGGCATAGATCGCCTCGCGCGCCTCGATGTAGCCGGGATCCCCGCGTTCGGCCGCGAGCGCGGCCCATGCCATCGCGAGCGGCTTGTCGACCGGAACGCCTTCGCCCTTCGCGTACATCACGGCGAGGTTGTATTCGGCGGGCTTGTAGGCCCATGACGCCGAGATCCTGTACATGTCGACCGCGAAAGCGTACTGGTTGCGATCGACGGCCTCGACGCCGCGATAGAAATAGTAGAGACCCGGGCGGCCGTCCTGCTCGGGCGTCGCGAACGTCCACTGCGCGGGTTTTTCGGCCGTGTCGGCGGAGCTGTAGTCCGGCGCGTCCTGAGCGCGCGCGGCGCCGGGGCCGGCAAGCAGCGCGATGCAGGCCGCGGACAGCAGGGATTCGAGAAGGCGGCGTCCGTTCATTCCGGCACTACCATTCGGGTGGAAACCGGTAAAAAGCTACGCCGCCGTAAAGCGCGCGTCAAACGACGCCTTACGTACGAGATCGGTTATCCGAAAATCGGCGTCTTACCCCCGGGATCGTCGGACCGCCGATCAGATATTGTGCTTCGCGTCGTTTCCGGTTCGGGCAGGATCCGGTGCGGCGTGCTCGTCCGGCAGGGGCACGAGCGGCTCGACCGTTGCGGTGCCCGGGTGGCGCTCGAATTTCGGATCGTACGGGTTGCCGCTCTCGTGGAGCTGCCGATACGCGATCGAGCCGTCGACGGCTCCGGCGCCGGCCGGGCCGAACGGCGTATCGGAGAACGGAGCCGCCTTCGGAGTCAGGCCTGCCGTCACGTCGCCGAGATGTCCCGTGTCGTATCCGTTGCCGACGAGGAGGTGGCCGACCGAACCGACGTGCGAGCCCGTGACGTTGTTGCGCACCTCGGCCCAGCGCGCCTTCGCGCGCCTCAAGGCGACGTCGTCGCCGTACGTCTTCTTGAGATCGCGCCAGATCCCGTTCGCCTTCGCGAATTCCGCGGCGCTGAGCTTCGAGTAGATCAGCTCGCGCGCGTCGACGTAGTCCTGCTCGCCGCGCTCGGCCGCGAGCGCGGCCCAGGCCATCGCGAGCGGCTTGTCGACCGGCACGCCTTCGCCCTTGAAGTACATGACGGCGAGGTTGTACTGCGCCGGCTTGAAGGCCCAGGAGGCGGCGACCTTGTACATGTCGGCCGCGAATTTGTAGTCGTGATGGCGGACCGCTGCCGCGGCGCGCAGGAAGAACACCTCGCCGGGCCGCGCGTGATCCTCGGGACTCACGAAGCTCCCGTTGCCTTGCAGGCGCTTCGCATTCTCCAGGGAGCGATACGTCGGCGCGACCGGACCGTCGTCATTCTGGCCCCAGGCCGCGAGAGGCATCGCGGACAGCGCGACGACGAAACCGAACGACAACGCAGATGCACGACATTTCATGATGCGTCTCCCGCGGGTCCCGTCGATATTGCGCAAAACTACTCTTTGCGCGAATGGCCGACAAGCGGCGTGAATCGGCGCCGATGTCCCTACATGCGGAACACGCCGAAGCGCCCCGGCTCGATCGGGGCGTTCAACGAAGCGGAGATCGCAAGGCCAAGCACGCGCCGCGTATCGGCAGGATCGATGATGCCGTCGTCCCAGAGCCGCGCCGTCGCGTAGTACGGATGGCCTTGCCGCTCGTACTGCTCGCGGATCGGCGCCTTGAACGCGTCTTCGTCGTCCTTCGGCCAGGTTTTTCCCGAGGCTTCGATTCCGTCGCGGCGCACGGTCGCGAGCACGCTCGCCGCCTGCTCGCCGCCCATCACGCTGATGCGCGCGTTCGGCCACATCCAGAGGAAGCGCGGCTGGTAGCCGCGTCCGCACATCGCGTAATTGCCGGCGCCGAAGCTGCCGCCGGTGATGACCGTGAACTTCGGCACGTGCGAGCAGGCGACGGCGGTCACCATCTTCGCGCCGTCCTTCGCGATGCCCGAATGCTCGTACTTCCGTCCGACCATGAAGCCCGTGATGTTCTGCAAGAACACGAGCGGCACGTTGCGCTGGTTGCAGAGCTCGATGAAATGCGCGCCCTTCAGCGCGGATTCCGAGAAAAGAATGCCGTTGTTCGCGACGATGCCGACCGGGTAGCCGTGAATGTGCGCGAAGCCCGTGACGAGCGTCTTGCCGTAGCGCGCCTTGAACTCGTGGAATTCCGAGCCGTCGACGATGCGCGCGATGATCTCGCGGATGTCGAAAGGAATGCGCGTATCGCGCGGCACGATGCCGTAGAGATCGTCGGCCGGATAGAGCGGCTCGCGCGGATCGATCGTCGCGACGGCGAGATGCTTGCCGCGGTTGAGGTTCGCGACGATGTCGCGCGCGATCGCGAGCGCGTGCGCGTCGTTCTCGGCGAAATGATCGGCGACGCCGGAGATCGACGTGTGCACATCGGCGCCGCCGAGCGTCTCGGCGTCGACGACTTCGCCGGTTGCCGCTTTCACGAGCGGCGGGCCGCCGAGGAAGATCGTGCCCTGTTCGCGGACGATGATCGTCTCGTCGCTCATCGCGGGCACGTACGCGCCGCCGGCCGTGCACGAGCCCATGACGACCGCGATCTGCGCGATGCCGAGCGCCGACAGGCGCGCCTGGTTGTAGAAGATGCGGCCGAAATGCTCGCGGTCGGGAAACACTTCGTCCTGCAGCGGCAGGAACGCGCCGCCCGAATCGACGAGGTAGACGCAAGGCAGGCGATTCTCGAGCGCGATCTCCTGCGCGCGAAGATGCTTCTTCACGGTCATCGGGAAATACGTGCCGCCCTTGACCGTCGCGTCGTTCGCGA
>DASZYR010000376.1:0-13474 GCA_035545255.1 Rhodanobacteraceae bacterium | reverse complement strand
GGCTTCACGTCGGCGAGATTCAATTCGAGCGTCGAGGAGTATTCGGCGTGCGGCGTCGTTTCGTCGTGCCAGAGGCCCTGCGCCTTCGCGTACGCCTCGACGAGCGCGATCTGCTTCGCATCGCGGCCCGAGAGCTTCAGGTAATTGATCGCTTCGGCGTCGATCGGGAAGATGCCGCAGGTCGCGCCGTATTCGGGCGCCATGTTGCCGATCGTCGCGCGATCGGCGAGCGCGAGGTGCTTCAAACCTTCCCCGAAGAACTCGACGAACTTGCCGACGACGCCGTGCTTGCGCAGCATCTGCGTGACCGTGAGCACGAGGTCGGTCGCGGTCGAGCCTTCCGGCAGCTTGCCGGTCAACCTGAAGCCGACGACCTGCGGAATCAGCATCGACGACGGCTGCCCGAGCATCGCGGCCTCGGCCTCGATGCCGCCGACGCCCCAGCCGAGCACGCCGATGCCGTTGATCATCGTCGTGTGCGAGTCGGTGCCGAAGACGGTATCGGGATACGCGTGCCACTCGCCGTCCTTCTCGGCGGTCATGACGACGCGCGCGAGATATTCGAGGTTGACCTGGTGCACGATGCCGGTGCGCGGCGGCACCACCTTGAAATTGTCGAACGCCTTCTGGCCCCAGCGCAGGAACGAGTAGCGCTCGCGATTGCGCTCGAACTCGATCTTGACGTTGAGATCGAGCGCGTCGGGTTTCCCGAACACGTCGACCTGCACCGAATGGTCGATCACGAGCTCGGCCGGCGAGAGCGGATTGATCTTTCCCGGATCGCCGCCGAGCATTTTCATCGCGTCGCGCATCGCGGCAAGATCGACGATGCAGGGAACGCCGGTGAAATCCTGCAGCACGACGCGTGCCGGCATGAACGCGATTTCGGTGTCGGGTTCCTTCTTTGCGTCCCAGTTCGCGACCGCCTCGATCTCCTTCGCGGTGATGTTCGCGCCGTCCTCGTGGCGGAGCAGGTTCTCGAGCAGGATCTTCATCGAATAGGGCAGGCGCTTGAGATCGAACCGCTGCCCGAGTTTCGCGAGGCTGCGGATGTGGTAGCGCGTGCCGTTGACCTCGAGGATGTCCCGGGTCGAAAACGAGTCGTTCATTCGATGATCTCCTTGGCTTCACGGGCGCGCGTTGCGCGCGCTGGCCGTCCGTGGGACGGAGGCTGTGCTGAGCCCGATATTATCGCCGATCCCGTGACTTTTCGGGGAATGGCGCCTGCACCGTCGTCGTGCGCGCTCGCGCGGCAGCGGGAGGAGAAGCTCATTTCTCCCCGGCAGCGGGAGAAGGAAAAGCGGACGCGCCTTCGACCCGCAGGCAAAAGGACAAACGGGATCACCCGCGATCGATCGTGCAACGCGCCAGCAGCCCGCGCGCGAGCATCGCGTACTCGCGCCTGCGCAGCAGCAGCCGGAACTGCCCGCCGCCGACCTGACGCCAGAGCACCGCCGCGCGCACGCCGGCGAGCAGCATCGCGCGGATCTTCTCGACGTTGCGCGAGTTGCCGAGCTGGGTCGGATTGCCGTGAACGACGATCCGCGGCCGCGCGAGCGAGAGCGTTTCGCAATAGAGCGCCGCAAGCCGCGCCTGCACGTCCGCATGTGCCGGGCCGACGTGCGCCACCTGGCGCGCGATCGCCGCAATTCCCGAACGCAGCGCCTTGCCGAGCGAGACGTTGCGCTCGACGCGCCGCGCGAGGCGGATCACGCCGAGCACGAGTTGCGTCAGCGCGATGTCGCGCGTGCCATCGTCGAGCTGCTCGCAGAGCTGCTCGAAGCCGATGCGAAGACCGGAGATGCCGCCGAACACATCGGCGGCGCTTTCGGCGTCGATGCGGAAGATGCTCGCAAGGCTCGTTTCCGCGCCGACGGCGTCGGTGCTGCCGCGCGTGGCGAGATCGCGCACCATGCGGCACGCCTGATACACGCCGGCGAGCGCGATGACGCGCGCCTCACGCATCGGCATCGTCCCAGCCTCCGAACGGGGCGTCGCTCCGCTGGATGATGCCGCCGCCGAGGCAGACTTCGCCGTCGTAGAAGACGACCGATTGGCCCGGCGTGACCGCGCGCTGCGGCTCGTCGAAGGCGACTTCGCAGCGGTTGCCCGCGACGTGCACTTCGCAGGCCTGATCGGCTTGCCGATAGCGCGTCTTCGCCGCGCAGCGGAATTGCCCGGCGGGTGCGCTGCCGGCGACCCAGCTGAGCTCGGTCGCGACGAGGCGGCGCGAACGCAGCCATTCGTTCGCGTTGCCCTGGGCCGCGATCAGCACGTTCCGGGCGACGTCCTTGCCGACGACGTACCAGGGATCGCCGTCCGACCCGGAACGACCGCCGATGCCGAGCCCGCCGCGCTGCCCGAGCGTGTAGAAAAAGACGCCCGCATGCTCGCCGACGGTCGTGCCGTCGGGCGTGCGGATCTCGCCCTGTCTCGCCGGGATGTAGCCCGACAGGAACGAGCGGAAGTCGCGCTCGCCGATGAAGCAGATGCCGGTCGAGTCCTTCTTCGCGTGCGTCGGCAGGCCCGCTTCGAGCGCGAGCCTGCGCACGTCGGGCTTGCGCATCCCGCCGATCGGAAACCGCGTCGCCGAGAGAGCGTCCTGCCGGAGCGCGTGCAGGAAATAGGTCTGATCCTTGTCCATGTCGAGCGCACGCAGCAGGCGATGACGGCCGTCGACGCAGTCGATGCGCGCGTAGTGGCCGGTCGCGATCTTTTCGGCGCCGAGCGCGCGGGCGTGGTCGAGGAACGTCCTGAACTTGATCTCGCGGTTGCAGAGCACGTCCGGATTCGGCGTGCGGCCGGCGCGGTATTCGTCGAGGAAGCGCGCGAACACCTGATCCCAGTACTCGGCCGCGAAGTTGCGCATGTGGAGCGCAATGCCGAGCCTTGCGCAGACCGCGAGCGCGTCCTTGCGATCGGCATCCGCGCGGCACGGGCCGGCGCGGTCGTCCTCCTCCCAGTTCTGCATGAACATGCCGGCGACCGGCACGCCGGCGCGCCGCAGCAGCAGCGCCGCGACCGACGAATCGACGCCGCCCGACATGCCGACGATGACTTCAGTGTTCAGCAACGTCGCCATCTCTGCTTTCTTGAGAAGTGCGGCCAGGAACGGCCGCTCTCCGCCTCTGCGCTCATGGATGAGCGCACAAATATCTGATCGCGTCGAGCGGAAGGCGGTGGCCCGCGAGCCAGTCGTCGACACTGGCGATCACCATTGGGCTTCGCAACCGCGCCGACTCGGCCAGGATCTCCTCGCGGGTCAGCCACAGCGTGCGCACGATGCCGTCGTCGAGCGGACGAGAGGGATCGTGCCGCACCGGCACTCCGGCGAACGTGAAGCGCACGAACTGACGCCCTGATGAAGCGTTGCGCCACTGCTGCACGCAGAGGAGGGCGTCGAGCTCGATGTCCCAGCCCGTTTCCTCGAGCGTCTCGCGCACGGCCGCGTCCTGCAGCGATTCGTCGGGATCGAGATGGCCCGCGGGCTGGTTGATGACGAGACGGCCGCGCACGTCCTCCTCGACGAGGAGAAACCTTCCGTCTCGCGGAACGACGGTTGCGACCGTCACATCCGGACGCCATATAGCATCGCCGGCCGTCGCGGCCTCATGAAGGGATGTCCGATTCGTGTCCGAGCTCATGTCCGATCGATTCATGCGCGAAAGTCTACAGGAGCGCCGATGCGCGACTGGTGCTCACGCATTCGCCGAACCGGCCGCATGTGGCGCCGGAAGCGATGCGATCGCGGCCGACCTCGGCGCTATACTGGGGTCGAATGGTCCGAATCCGAGGCTCATGAGCCAGTCGCCCGACCGGCGCAGCGAACACGGCCCCGGCCTCGTCGTCGAAGAGGCCCGGCCCGAGGTCGCGCGGCCGCCGCTCTATCAGGTCATCCTGCTCAACGACGATTTCACGCCGATGGATTTCGTCGTGGTCGTGCTCGAAACCTTCTTCAATCTGGACCGCGAGCGGGCCACCCAGGTCATGCTGCACGTCCATACCCGCGGAAAGGGAGTCTGCGGCGTCTTCACCCGGGAGGTGGCCGAGACCAAGGTCACCCAGGTCAACGAATTTTCGCGCACTCACCAGCACCCGCTGCTGTGCACCATGGAAAAGGCTTGACCGGCCCCAATCTTGCAGGGCAGGAAATCTGGAGACGTAACGGATGTTCAGCAAAGACCTCGAGCTCACCATCGGCCAGTGCTACAAGGAGGCCCGCGAGCAGCGTCATGAGTTCATGACGGTCGAGCATCTCCTGCTCGCGCTGCTCGAGAATCCTTCAGCGGCCGCGGTTCTGCGCGCGTGCAACGCCGACATCGGCAAGCTCGGGCGCGACCTGCGCTCGATCATCACCGAGACCGTGCCCGTGCTGCCGCCGAACGACGAGCGCGACACGCAGCCGACGCTCGGCTTCCAGCGCGTGCTGCAACGCGCGGTCTATCACGTGCAGTCGTCGGGCCGCAAAGAGGTCACCGGCGCGAACGTGCTCGTCGCGATCTTCGGCGAGAAGGATTCGCACGCGGTCTACTTCCTCGGCCAGCAGGAAGTCTCCAGGCTCGACGTCGTCAACTACATCTCGCACGGCATCGCCAAGCTCGGCCAGGAATCGGCTCAGCAGCCGCACGGCGGCGACGCCGGCCGCGAAGCCGAAGGCGCCGAGGAGCCGCGCGGCAATCCGCTGACCGAGTTCGCGAACAACCTGAACGAGCTCGCGCGCCAGGGCAAGATCGATCCCCTGATCGGGCGCAACGAGGAAGTCGAACGCACGATCCAGGTGCTCTGCCGCCGCCGCAAGAACAATCCGCTCTACGTCGGCGAAGCCGGCGTCGGCAAGACCGCGCTCGCCGAAGGTCTCGCCAAGCGCATCGTCGAAGGCAACGTCCCGGCCGTGCTGAAAGATTACACGATCTGGGCGCTCGATTTGGGCGCGCTCGTCGCGGGCACGAAATATCGCGGCGATTTCGAAAAGCGCCTCAAGGCCGTCATCGGCCAGCTCAAGAAGGAGCCGGGCGCGATCCTCTTCATCGACGAGATCCACACGATCATCGGCGCCGGCTCGGCGTCGGGCGGCACGATGGACGCGTCGAACCTGATCAAGCCGATGCTCGCCTCGGGCGAGATCCGCTGCATCGGCTCGACGACGTTCCAGGAGTTCCGCGGCGTGTTCGAGAAGGACCGCGCGCTCGCGCGGCGCTTCCAGAAGATCGACGTCGTCGAGCCGACGATCGCCGACAGCGTCGAGATCCTGAAGGGCTTGAAGACGCGCTTCGAGGAGCACCACAAGGTCGAATACACGAACGACGCGCTGAAGGCGGCGGTCGATCTCTCGGTCAAGCACATCGCCGATCGTCTGTTGCCCGACAAGGCGATCGACGTGATCGACGAGGCCGGCGCTCGCCAGCGCCTCTTGCCCGAAGACCAGCGCACCGGCACGGTCGACGTGCCGGAAATCGAGTTCATCGTCGCGCGCATGGCGCGCATCCCGCCGAAGCAGGTTTCGGTGTCGGATCGCGACGTGCTCAAGAACCTCGACCGCAACTTGAAGATGGTCGTGTTCGGTCAGGATGCGGCGATCGATTCACTCGCGAGCGCGATCAAGATGGCGCGCTCGGGCCTCGGCAATCCGCAGAAGCCGATCGGCTGCTTCCTGCTGGCGGGTCCGACCGGCGTCGGCAAGACGGAAGTCACGCGTCAGCTCGCGATGCAGCTCGGCATCGAGCTCGTGCGCTTCGACATGTCCGAATACATGGAAGCGCATTCGGTGTCGCGCCTGATCGGTGCGCCTCCGGGTTACGTCGGCTTCGATCAGGGCGGCTTGCTGACCGAGCAGATCGTCAAGCATCCGCATTGCGTGCTGCTGCTCGACGAGATCGAGAAAGCGCATCCGGACGTCTACAACGTGCTGCTCCAGATCATGGACCGCGGCGCGCTGACCGACACCAACGGGCGCGAGGCGAACTTCAAGAACGTCATCGTCGTCATGACGACGAACGCCGGTGCGCAGGCCGCGGCTCGCCGCACGATCGGCTTCGTCGAGCAGAACCACGCGACCGACGCGATGGAAGTCATCCGCCGCGCGTTCTCGCCGGAGTTCCGCAACCGCCTCGACGCGGTGATCCAGTTCAACGCGCTCGACTTCGAGCACATCCTGCGCGTCGTCGACAAGTTCCTGATCGAGCTCGAGATGCAGCTCCAGGAGAAGCACGTCTCGCTGACCGTCGACGCCGATGCGCGCCGCTGGCTCGCCGAGCACGGCTTCGATCCGCAGATGGGCGCGCGGCCGATGGCCCGCGTGATCCAGGAGAACGTCAAGCGCGCGCTCGCCGACGAGCTCCTGTTCGGCAAGCTCGCCGAAGGCGGCAAGGTCACGCTCGTCGTCAAGGACGACCAGCTCGCGGTCGAGTGCGAAGCGGGCGAGAAGCTGCCGGCCGTGGTCGAATAACTCGCCGCTTTCAGCGCGATACCAATGGAGCCGGGGCCGCAATGCCCCGGCTTTTTTCCCGGCGTTCCGCGAGCGGTTGCTCGATAGATCGGTGGATACGAAGGGCGCCGTTGCGAATCGCGCTCGGCTTTCCTGACGCGCGCCGCGCTCGAAGCGGTGGCGAGGGATGCTGCACAGGGCGGGCTTCAGCCCACCGGATCGCACGAAAGCACGAGCGACGGTGGGCTGAAGCCCACCCTATGGCTCGCGTCATTTCATGCGGTAGGTGATACGACCCTTGGTCAGGTCGTAAGGCGTCATCTCGACCTTGACCTTGTCGCCGGTCAGGATGCGAATGTAGTTCTTGCGCATGCGGCCCGAGATGTGCGCGGTGACCACGTGGCCGTTCTCGAGCTTCACGCGGAACATCGTGTTCGGAAGGGTCTCGAGGATCGTCCCTTCCATTTCGATGACATCGTCTTTGGACACTGGCTTCCTTGGCTTCGGGGCCGGAGGCCCGGAAAGGCGCGCGATTCTGCCACGATCGACCGGATGCTGGAAGCGATCCGGCCCTCAGGCCGCGAGATCGGAGGGCTCGATCGGCGGAAATGCCGCGCGCCAGTCGCCCTCGACGCCTGCGAGCCGGGCCAGCTCGCCGACGCGCGCGCAGAAGTCGCCGCGCGCGATCTCGATTGCGCCGAGCGTGAAGAGATGCGGCGAGGCGACCTGTGCATCGAGCAGCGGATAGTCCCAGCCCCGGAGCGCCCGCGCGAGCGCGAGCAGCGCGACCTTCGAGCCGTTGTCCGCCGCGCTGAACATCGATTCGCCGAAGAACATGCGGCCGATCGCGACGCCGTAGATGCCGCCGACGAGCGTGTCTGCGTCCCACGCCTCGACGGAATGTGCATGACCGAGCGCATGCAGGCGCAAGTACGCCGCGCGCATCGCGGAATCGATCCATGTGCCGGGCTGGCCCGGTCGCGGCGCCGCGCACGCGTGCACGACGGTTTCGAACGCGGTGTCGGCGCGGATCGTCCATTCGCACGTGCGCAGCCAGCGTGCGAGCCTCCGCGGCACGTGCATGCGATCGGTCCCGAACACCGTGCGCGGATCGGGCGACCACCAGAGGATCGGCTGGCCACGCGAATACCACGGGAAGATGCCGCGCCGGTACGCCGCGAGAAGCCGTTCGGGCGAAAGATCGCCTCCACCCGCGAGCAATCCGTCGGGCTCGCGAAGCGCCGTCCCGACCGGCGGAAACGCGTCGGGCTTCTCGGGATCGAGAAACGGAATCCGGATCGCCGCGCGCATTTTCTTCAGCCCTCTCCTTCAAGGGGAGGCTCGGGTGGGGATGGTTTCTGCGTGGCGTTCACGATCGAATGCCTCGCGTCCCCACGATGCGCATACGGCGAATGCTCCGCAAGATCCTCGCCGTACGCGAGCAGCGCGCGCCGCTCGTGTGCCAGCGCATCCGCGATCGCCTCGCGGAAACGCTTGTCGCCGATCCAGTGAAACGAATGCGTCGCTGCCGGCAGGAAGCCGCGCGCGAGCTTGTGCTCGCCCTGCGCGCCGGGCTCGAAGCGCGACAGTCCTTCGCGCAGGCAATATTCGATGCCCTGGTAATAGCACGCTTCGAAATGGAGGCCTTCGACGTGCTCGATCGAACCCCAGTACCGGCCGTACAGCGTCGTCGAGCTGCGCAGGAGCAGCGAGCCGGCGACGAGTCGCCGATTGCGCCGGCACAGCACCGCGATCACGCGCCGCGGCATCGCGCGGCCGAGGTGGCGGAAGAAATCGAGCGTCAGCGCCGGAAAGTTGCCCTTGTCGTCGAACGTCGAGAGATAGAAGCCGTGCATCGCGCGCCATTCGGCGTCGCCGAGCTCGTCGCCGTGGCGGATCTCGCACGTCGCGCCGGCTTCGGCCGCGCGGCGGCGCTCGCTGCGGATGTTCTTGCGCTTCTTGTGGCTGAGCGATGCGAGGAAATCGTCGAAGTCGCACCAGCCTTCGTTGCGCCACTGGAACTGCCAGTCGAAGCGCGGCAGCCAGTCGCTGCCGTCGAGCGCGGCGACATCCGCGGCGGACGCGAAGTTGAGATGTGCCGAGGAAAGGCCGAGCCGCCGCGTTTCGTTGCGCATCGTTGCGATCAGCGTCGCGCGGAGTGCAGCCGCATTCGGCGCATCTCCGACGAGCAGGCGCGGCCCGGTCACGGGCGAGTAGGGCACTGCCGAGAGCAGCTTCGGATAGTACGAAAGCCCGTGGCGCTCGTACGCTGCAGCCCAGGACCAGTCGAACACGAACTCGCCGTGCGAGTTGCCCTTGAGATAGAGCGGAGCGGCGGCGACGAGGCGCTCATCGCCGTCGTAGAGGCCGAGGTGATACGGCTGCCAGCCGTGCGCCGGGTGGACGCAGCCGTGGCGTTCGAGGCCGGCGAGGAAGGCGTGGTCGACGAACGGGTTGTCGTCGGCGAGCAGCGCGTTCCATGCGTGCGCTTCGATCTCTTCGAGCGTGGCGTGGAAGCGGACGCTCAGGTCCATGAGCGGTGCGCCGGCAGGATCATCGTCATTCCGGCGGAAGCCGGAATCCATTTCGATTTGCGGGAAGATCGAGCACGTCCGGAACAAAATGGATCCCGGCTTTCGCCGGGAAGACGGCCATTGGCGGAGGTTTCACGCTCCGGAGTCGAGAAACTTCTCGGCGTCGAGCGCCGCCATGCAGCCGAATCCCGCCGACGTCACGGCCTGGCGATAGACCTGGTCGGCGACGTCGCCGGCCGCGAAGACGCCGGGAACGCTCGTCGCTGTCGCGTTGCCGTCGAGACCCGCGCGGATCTTGATGTAGCCGTTGTGCATGTCGAGCTGGCCTTCGAAGATGCCGGTGTTCGGCGTGTGGCCGATCGCGACGAAGAGTCCATGGATCTGAAGCTCCTTCGTCGACGAATCGACGAGGTTCCTGAGCTTCATGCCGGTCACGCCGTTGCCGTCGCCCTGCACCTCGGCGACCGCGCTGTTCCAGACGATGTCGATCTTGCCGGCGCTCTGCTTCTCGAACAGCTTGTCCTGCATGATCTTCTCGGCGCGCAGCTTGTCGCGGCGGTGCACGAGCGTGACCTTTTTCGCGATGTTCGAGAGATAAAGCGCTTCCTCGACGGCCGTGTTGCCGCCGCCGATGACGGCGACGTCCTGGCCGCGGAAGAAGAAGCCGTCGCAGGTCGCGCACGCCGAGACGCCGCGGCCCTTGTATTCCTCTTCGGACGAAAGCCCGAGGTATTTCGCGGTCGCGCCCGTCGCGACGATCAGCGCATCGCAGCTGTACTGTCCGCTGTCGCCCTTGAGGCGGAACGGACGGCTCGAGAGATCGACGCTGTGGATGTGATCGAACACCATCGTCGTCTCGAAGCGCTCGGCATGCTCGGCCATGCGCTTCATGAGCTCCGGACCCTGCACGCCGTGGACGTCGCCCGGCCAGTTGTCGACATCGGTCGTCGTCATGAGCTGGCCGCCCTGGGCGAGGCCGGTGATCAGCGTCGGTTTCAGGTTCGCGCGCGCGGCGTAGACGGCCGCGCTGTAGCCGGCGGGGCCGGAACCGAGGATGATCAGGCGCGAGTGCGTCGTTGTCGTCATGTATAATCCGCGCCGCTTTTTTCAGCGGCTTCCACAGCGTTGTCTTCCGATGCCGGCGTCGTCTTCGCGCCTGCCGGCAGCTCCGGGTTCCCTGCGGTCGTGCCTGCCGCATCGCGGCGTGCGCCTCGCTGGGGAACGTGGAGAATGAGGGGGATGCGCGCGCGCTTCAAGAGGCGCCGGCGAAGACCGGGTTGACGGCACCGCGCTTGCGCGGCCACTTGCGGGATGGTTCCGCTCCACATTCATGAGGATGCTCCATGCGTATCGGTGTACCTGCGGAAACGAAGACGCTGGAAGGCCGCGTCGCACTCGTGCCGGCTGCCTGCGCCGATCTCGTCAAGCGCGGCCATGAGGTCTACGTCCAGGCCGGCGCCGGGCAGAAGAGCGGATTCTCCGACGAGGAATACACGCGCGTCGGCGTCCGCATCGCGCCGAGCGCGAAGAAGCTCTACGAAGTCGGCCAGCTCATCGTCAAGGTCAAGGAGCCGATCGCGGGCGATCTCAAGCTCTTGCGCAAGGATCATCTCCTCTTCTGCTACCTGCACCTTGCGCCGGAGCCGAAACTGACGAAGGCGCTGCTCGACATCGGCCTCACCGGCGTCGCGTTCGAGAGCGTCGAGGAAGCCGACGGGTCGCTGCCGCTGCTCGCGCCGATGTCGATCATCGCCGGCCGCATCGCCGTGCAGATCGGCACGCATCTCCTGCATCAGCCGGCCGGCGGCAAGGGCAAGCTGCTCGGCGGATTGCCTTCGACCGAGCGCGGCAAGGTCGTCGTGCTCGGCGCCGGCGCGGCCGGCGGCAACTCGGCGGCGCTCGCGGCGGCGGGCGGCGCGAACGTCGTCGTGTTCGACAAGCGCCAGGATCGCCTCGCTCAGATGATGAATCTCGGCACGAACGTGACCGCGCTCTATCCGTACGAGGAATACGTCGCTCGTGAAGTAAAGGACGCCGACCTTGTCATCGGCGCCGTGCTGATCCCGAGCGCGAAGGCGCCGCACGTCGTCACTCGCAAGATGGTCAAGTCGATGGAGGCGGGCAGCGTGCTCGTCGACATCTCCATCGACCAGGGCGGCTGCTTCGAGACTTCGAAACCGACGACGTACGCGAAGCCGACCTACGAGGTCGACGGCGTGACGCACTTCTGCGTGACGAACATGCCGGGCGCGGTGCCGAAGACGTCGTCGGAGGCGATCTGCGCGGCAATCCTGCCGTACGTGCAGAAACTCGCGTCCGACAGGAACTGGCGCAAGTTCGAGCCGCTCAGGAAGGGCATCAACGTCGAGGGCGGCAAGATCGTCCATCCGGCGCTGAAGGGCTGAGACCGACGAGGCCCGCGCGCGCCGCGTGCCATCATCGACGTCATGCCCGCGAAAGCGGGCATCCATTTGCTTTTGCACGCCCGCAGAGCAAGATGGATTCCCGCCTTCGTGGGAATGACGTCCATCGGAGCGATTGTCATTAGCCACGCAAAAACAATCGTTTATCGCAATTTTTTCAGGTAAATTGACCGGGTGCCGCGCGACTCCAAAACCAAGAAGCCCGCCCCCCGCCTGGACGAGCACTGGCAGAAACGCCTGCGCGAGGCCGCGTTCCTCTTCCTGCTGCCGCTTGCGATCTATCTGCTCGCGTGTCTTTTGAGCTACAGCCCGAAGGACCCGGGCTGGTCGCACGTCGGCGAGCCCGACCACATCCACAACTTCGGCGGAGCGTTCGGTGCCTGGATCGCCGACCTCTCGTTCTATCTGCTGGGTGTCGTCACCTATGCGCTTCCGGCGCTGCTGCTTGCGGTCGGCGCCGTGATCCTGCGCGGCGGCGCGGCGGTCGAGCGCTCGCCGCTCGAGCCGACGCTGCGGCTGATCGGCTTCGTTGCGTTCTTCGTTGCCGGCGCCGGACTCGCGCATCTCCACATGACCGCGCCGAGCGCCTTGCCCGCCGGAGAGGGCGGCATCCTCGGCCAGCTCGTCGGCGGCGGCCTCATGAAGGGTTTCGGCTTTCTCGGCGCGAGCTTGTTCCTGCTGGCGTTGTTCCTCGTCGCGATCACGCTCGCGACCGGACTTTCGTGGTTCAAGGTCATGGATGCGATCGGCCGCGGGCTGTTCGCTGCCGGCGCATGGCTCGGCAGCCGCTGGAAGCGCACCGACGACTGGAACGCCGCGCGCGAGGCGCGCATCGAGCGCGACGTCGTGCGCAAGGTCGAGACCGTCAGGCAGCAGAAGCGCGAGCCGATCCGAATCGAGCCGGTCATCGCGCCGATCGAGAAAAGCGATCGGGCCAAGCGCGAGACGCAGATTCCGCTGTTCGCAGGCGCGTCGCGCGAAGGCGAACTGCCGCCGCTGTCGCTGCTCGACGAGCCGAAGCCGCAGGTCAAGGGCTATTCGGAAGAGACGCTCGAGGCCCTCTCGCGCCAGGTCGAGTTCAAGCTCAAGGATTTCCGCATCGACGCAGAGGTCGTCAGTGCGCATCCGGGGCCGGTGATCACGCGCTTCGAGATGCAGCCCGCGCCCGGCATCAAGGGCAGCCAGATATCGAGCCTCGACAAGGACATCGCGCGCGGCCTCTCGGTTGTCAGCGTGCGCGTCGTCGACGTGATTCCGGGCAAATCGGTGATCGGTCTCGAAATACCCAACTCGCATCGCGAGATGGTCTATCTCTCGGAGATCCTCTCCTCGGGCAAATACGACGCGCTGAAATCGCCGCTCGCGCTCGCGCTCGGCAAGGACATCGGCGGCGCGCCGGTCGTGGTCGATCTGCAGAAGATGCCGCATCTCCTCGTCGCCGGCACGACGGGTTCGGGCAAGTCGGTCGCACTGAACGCGATGGTGCTGAGTCTTTTGTACAAGGCGACGCCGGCCGACGTGCGCATGATCATGATCGACCCGAAGATGCTGGAGCTTTCGGTCTATCAGGGCATCCCGCACCTGCTCGCGCCGGTCGTGACCGACATGAAGGAGGCCGCGAACGCGCTGCGCTGGTGCGTTGCCGAGATGGAGCGGCGCTACAAGCTGATGGCCGCGGTCGGCGTCCGCAACCTCGCGGGCTTCAACAAGAAGGTGAAAGACGCCGACGACGCCGGCCAGCCGCTGCTCGATCCCTTGTTCCGACCGGATGCCTCGCAACCGCAACTGACCGCGCAGCCGCTGCAAGCGTTGCCGTACGTCGTCGTCATCATCGACGAATTCGCCGACATGATGATGATCGTCGGCAAGAAGGTCGAGGAGCTGATCGCGCGTCTCGCACAGAAGGCGCGCGCGGCGGGCGTGCACCTGATTCTTGCGACGCAGCGCCCGTCGGTCGACGTCATCACCGGACTCATCAAGGCGAACATCCCGACGCGCATCGCTTTCCAGGTGTCGAGCAAGATCGACTCGCGCACGATCCTCGACCAGAGCGGCGCCGAGACGCTGCTCGGCCACGGCGACATGCTCTACCT
>DASZYR010000375.1:0-3913 GCA_035545255.1 Rhodanobacteraceae bacterium | reverse complement strand
TCGGCTCGCTCGCAGGCGCCGAGCTAACGCTGGGCCGTGCGCCGCGTCGCGTCGTTTCTGGTGTCGTCGGGCTCGGGCTCGCGTCGCGGCGCTGCACGGAGCGATTCGCCCCTCCCCATCGCCGCGATGATGCCGGCCGCGGTTCCGACGCCGTCGTAGCCCCGCAACCGCTCGCGGAATGCGCGCGCGTTCTCCCGGAACCGCGGCTCCTCGATGACTGCCTGCATGGCGTCGCGGAACGCTTCGAAGCGGATCCGCCGCGCCGACAGCTTGCGCCCGAGGCCATGGCGCTCGACCGCATCAAGGTTCCATTCCTGCTCGCCCTGATTGGGGATGCCGACAATCGGCACGCCGTGATTCAGTGCCGAATAGATCGATCCGCGACCGCCGTGCGTGATCATCGCGACGCAATTGCGCGAAAGCACGAGGCTCGCCGGCACGTAGTCGCTGACGATGACGTTCGACGGCACCTTCGCGCCGGAATAGCCGTAAAGCCCGCCGGTCGCCGCGACGATCTGCACGGTCTCGTCGCCGCCGAAGAGCCGCCCGAGATACTCGACCACGCGCGTCAGCTGCTCGCCGTAGGAGCCGAGGTAGACGAAGATCGATCTCTTCGCGGGATCGAGCCGCGCATGCCATTCCGGCACGCGCTCGGCCTGCTCGTGCAGCAGCGGACCCACCGCATGCACATGCGGCGGCAGCGCGATCGACGGCGCGAACTCCGGCGCGTCCATCAGGATCGTCGCCTCGCCTTCGAAGAGATCCTTCATCGACGCGAAACGAACGCCCGTGCGACCTTCGAGATACGCGTTGTACGGACGCACCCAGGATTCGAAGAGCTTCTCCTCGGCCCACGCGCTGACTGGCCGCAGGATCGAAGGTGGCAGGTACTTCACGATCGCGCTCAGCGGATGCGATTCGGGAAGAATCTTCTCGCCCGCGTAATAGCGCGTCAGCACCGTGTTGCAGAGCACGGCGCGCGGCGTGTGCGTCAGGAGCGCCGAGAGCTTGAGCGTCGGCCGGTGCAGGTCGACGACGACATCGGCGTCGTGCTTCTCGATCAGGCGGCGCTCGGACGCGACGAACTCGGCGACGCTCTCGCGCGTGTGGTAATCCAGGCTCGACTTGTTGATGTAGGCGACGCTGCGCTCGGGATCGAGCTCTTCCACGTCTTCGACCTCGAAGCCGCATTGCTCGACATAAGCGCGGCATTTTCCGCGCGCGGCAAACACGACCTTGTGCCCCGCCTCGCGCAGCGCGACGCCGATCGCCACCAGCGGCTGCGTACCGCCGAGGTGATTCGCGTACGGAAACATCAGGACCGTCTTGCTCATCGGACGCACGAACCCCTTGTTGCCGCGAACCCGGCAAGCCGGACCGCGTTCCCGCCCCTGAATGAATACCGGGCGCACGCTTCCGCCGCCCGACCCTGCGGTAATTTAGCAAATCTGGGAATTGGCGATTATCCGGCCAACGCGCCAATTTCGTCGTCCGCGCGGCGGGGCGGCGTATCCTCGGCCTTCAGGCGATCCTGAAACCGTCGTCGGCGCGATCGGCAATGACCTCGCGACTCACGCCCTCGACGCGCGCCGCCGGCGGCCCGCAGGAGAGCCAGCGCTCGAGCGCATCCAGCGCGGCTTCCGGTCCGGTCGCGACGACCTCGACCCGGCCATCCTCGAGATTGCGCGCGATCCCCGCGACACCGAGACGCAACGCTTCCGCGCGCGTCGAGGCGCGGAAGAAGACACCCTGCACGCGCCCGGTCACGAGGAAGCGCGCGGTCGGCATGGGACTCAGGTGGCCTTGGCGGCCGCGCTGGCCGCGATCGCCTGATCGAGCTCGCGCGCCGTGACCGGCCCCGTGAACTTCTTCGCGACGCTGCCATCGGGCGCGATCAGGAACGTCGTCGGCAGGCCCTTCGGCGCACCGAAATCCTTCGGCGGCGATTCGATCGGCACGTTCGCGATCGGATAAGCGACCGGATGCTTGCCGAGAAACTCCCTCACGTCGTCGACTTCCTCGCCGCCGATCGCGAGGCCGATCGCGCGCACGTCGCCGTGCTCGGTGACGAAACGCGAAATGTCCGGCATCTCCTTGATGCACGGCGAGCACCACGTCGCCCAGAAATTGACGATCACCCACTTGCCGCGCTCGGCCGCGAGGTCGAAGTGCGCGCCGTCGAGCGTCGTCACCTGCAGCACGGGCTTTTTCGGCGTCTGCGCGTGCAGGGTCGCGGCCGGAAGCCATGCCGCGAGGAGGATCGTCAACGAAGCTTTCGGAAGTCTCATGCGCTCTCCGTGGAATGTCTTGCCGCCATATCGGACCGCGCGGCGGGCGGAAAGATTTCGGACAGCGGCACGTCGAGCCCTTCGCGGACGCTCGCCGCAAGCCGGCCCAGCAGCTCGCGCACGGCAGCCGGCTCGTCGAGCGCCAGCGCGGCCGTGTCCGGCAGGCGGTAACTGCCCTCCTCGTAGATCTCGAGGAGATCGATCGTCGCGAAATCGCGCACGACGACCCATTCGCCGACCTCGTTGCACTGGATCAGGCCGGTGCGATGCAGGTCGCCGAGATAGCGTTGCAGGAGATCGTCGGTCAGGAAAGGTTCGGCCGCCATCAGCGTTTCGCTGCGCAATCCGCGGCCCTCGCGATGCGCCGCGGCGAAGCGCGCGAGCACGCGCAGGAGTCCGGCGAATTCCTGGCCGCGCGGCAGGCGCTCGCTTGCCGGGCGATAATCGAACGCGTTCAGCGAGGCCGTCAGCGACGCGCCGAACAGCACGATCGCCCACGAGAGATAGATCCAGAAGATGAAGATCGGCACGATCGCGATCGCACCGTAGACTTGCGTGTAGTTCGCACGCGTCGCGTACAGCGCGAAGCCGCGCTTGGCCGCCTCGAACAGCGCCGCCGCGATGAACGATCCGATCAGCGCATGCGCGAAACGGACGCTGCGATTCGGAATCACGATGTAGCCCGCGAGCAGCGCGCTCCAGACGATCAGGAACGGCAGCGCCGAGAGCACGCGCGCCTTCAGCGAGAGCTCCGTGGCCGCATCGCCGATGAACGGCAGCGCCACGAGATACGAGCTGATCGCGAGCGCCGCCGCGAGCAGGAGCGGACCCAGCGTCAGGGCGGTCCAGTAGATCACGAAGCGCGAAGCGTGGCCGCGCGCGTTCGGCACGCGCCAGATGCGGTTGAACGCGTCCTCGATGCTCATCATCAGCGCGATCGAGCTGAAGAAAAGCACGAGCACGCCGACGGCCGTCGCCTTGCTCGCGTTGGCCGCGAACTCGGTGATGTAGCCTTGCACGATGTCGCCCGCGGCCGGCACGAAGTTCCGGAACACCCAGCCCGTGATGCGCTCGCGCCAGCCCGCGAAGACCGGAAACGCGGCGAGCACGCCGAGGATCGCCGCGGTCAGCGGCACGAGCGCGAACACCGAGGTATACGCGAGCGCGCCAGCGGTCTGCGTGCAGCGGTCTTCGATGAAGCGGTGCCAGGTGAATCGGAGGAGCGCGATCGCTCGATCGCGGTCGAAGCGGAGCTTTCTGGCAGACTTCGCGGGCACCGGAGGCATGGAGCGAGCCTAGCGCAGCGGGATTGCCGGGACCAAACGTGGCTGGCTTCGAAGGATACTTTGCGGCGTCGAGCCCGCTGCCCTCACCCTACCCTCTCCCGCAAGCGGGAGAGGGGAAAATCCGCGCTTTCCTTCCCCTTGCGGGAGAACGGAAAACCCCGTGCATTCCTTCTCCCGCTTGCGGGAGAAGGTGCCGGGGGCGGATGAGGGGCTTCTGGAGACGATGAATCAGTATTGCCCTCCCGGTCCTTTCCGCGAGCGGGAGAGGCAAAAGGAAACCGGAATGAGCGAAATCCTCGTCCTCTACTACAGCCGCAACGGCAAGACCGCGCAGCTTGC
>DASZYR010000374.1:0-2191 GCA_035545255.1 Rhodanobacteraceae bacterium | reverse complement strand
CCGACCGGGGTCGTCAGCGGCCCCTTGATCGAGACGAGATACTTGCGGCACGCCTCGACGGTTTCGTCGGGCAGCCAGTTGCCGGTCTGGTTGAAGGCCTTCTCGCCGGCGAGCACTTCCATCCAGTGGATCTTGCGCTTGCCGCCGTACGCCTTGGCGACAGCCGCGTCGAGCACGCGCACCGAGGCGCGCCAGATGTCGGGGCCGGTGCCGTCGCCTTCGATGAAGGGCACGATCGGCTGGTCGGGCACGTCGAGCCTGCCGTCGGCGATCGTGATCGGTGCGCCGCCCGCGGGCGGCTTGACGCTCTGTTCCGTCATGGGGTTCTCCGGGGATTCGAAAGCCGCGGCCGGAACGACCGGCCGGGCGAAACGGACACGCTATTGTCGCGTTTTCGGTGCGGGCATTGAAGACCGTGCCCCGAGCCGCGGAGGGTTCCGGCATGAAAAAGGGCGCGGATCGCTCCGCGCCCTTTCGAGGACATCCTCGGATTTCGTCTTACTGCACCGCGAAATCCTTGCTCGAGACGGGCTTGCCGTCGAGCGAGATCTCGACCTTGTAGTTGCCCGCCGGCCAGCCATCGGGCTTGGAGATGTGGAACGTCGTCACGGCAGGGCCGGTCGGCGCGATCGTCTGGCTCGAATCGTTGACGGTCTGGCCGTCCTGATACGTCCATTTCGCACCGAGCGTCGCATTCGATGCGGTGCCGCTGGTCGAGACCGCCGCGTAGATCGTGTCGCTCTTGCCGAATGTCGTTGTCGGCGACGTCACCTTCTGGTCGGCGCCGACGGCCGTGCCGAGATCGATCGACGTTACCGTGACCGGTGCCGCCGCGGGTGGCGGCGTCATCGCGGGCGCGGGCGCGGGAGCCGGCGTCGTCGTCGCGGCCGGCGGCGGCGGGGCCTCCTCCTTCTTGCCGCAGGCTGTGATCACGAGCGCGCCGGCGACGGCGAGCGCGATCAGGGACAGGGAACTCTGTGCTCGATTCATGTGCGCCTCCGTAGTCATCTGCTGGATTTCGCGAATCATTTGCCGGATTTCGCGTCGGCCGGAATCTTGAGGACCTGGCCCGGCTTGATCAGATCGGGATTCGAGATCTGGTCGCGGTTCGCGTCGTAGATCTCGTGCCAGCGATTCGCGCTGCCGTAGAACTCCTTCGCGATCTTCGAGAGCGTATCGCCCTTGTTGACCGTATACGTGCGAGCCGGCGGATCGACCTTCGGCGCGGTCGATTCGACGCCGGATTGCACGTTGCCGAAATCGGCCTTGGGAGCCGTCGGCGCGGTCGACGCTGCGCCGCTCTGGACATTCGAGAAATCGGGCTTCTTCGCGTCGCCCATGTGCGATCTCCTCTCCGTTCAGGGATCGCCCACATTACACCCCCCGGCGCTTAACGGGATATGAGCGTTCGCGACGCGACGGCGCGACGTAATACAACGTTACAAAATCGGAAAAGAAGGCGGGACAACATCCGGCGGATTTCGCTCCGCGAGCCGCGAAACGGCTTCGCTTCTACTGTCGCGCCGTGCGCGGGTTCGGCGGCTCGCCGGGCTCGCTGCCGCGCCACGGATTGATGTCGATGCCGCCACGCCGCGTGTAGCGCGCGTACACCGCGAGCTTGCGCGGCGCGCATCGGCGCATCAGGTCGACGTGCATGCGCTCGACGCAATGCTCGTGGAATTCCGAGTGGTTGCGGAACGAGACGATGTAGCGCAGCAGGCTCTCGCGATCGATGCGCGGACCCTCGTAGCGGATCGCGACGCTCGCCCAGTCGGGCTGGCCCGTGACCGGACAATTCGATTTCAGGAGATTCGAGACCAGCGTTTCCTCGACGTCTTCGTCCCCCGCGCGAAGCAGGTCCGCGTCGGGCGGGCCGTAGTGCTCGATCGATACCGCAAGCCCGTCGATCGATTCGCCTTCGAGCGCGACGATCGAGAATGCCGCGAAACGGTCGGGCGTCGTCAGCGCCACGGCGACCGGACCTCCCGCTGCCGCGGAAAGATCGCGCGCGATGCTTTCCCGCACGTCGTCCGTACGCGCGAAACGCTCGTGCGCGTAGCCGCCGAGATAGAGCTTCAGCGATTTCGACTCGACGAGGTTCGGCGTCGTCGCCGGCACGCGGATCTCGCCGATCGCGATCTCGGGTTTTCCCCGCGCGTCGAGCCACGAAAGCTCGTAGGCGTTCCAGATG
>DASZYR010000373.1:0-5700 GCA_035545255.1 Rhodanobacteraceae bacterium | reverse complement strand
TGCCGCTGCGGGCCGCGGTGCGCATCGCGCCGGCGAGGGCCTCGGCGTGGGCCGTCGTGTCGGTGCGCACGCACAGCCGCTCGGTGGGGGTGACGTCCTTGCCACCGGAGAGGCCGACGCCGAGCGTGCGCACGCCGAACGCCAGCTCGCGCGCAGCGAGCGCGTCAAGGATTTCATCCTCGCGCTGTTCCGCGAACAGGATCCGATCGCGCGCGCGAAGGCGACGGCGCGCTCGCCGATCGACCTGATCCGCGACGGCATCGCGGCCGTCGACGCATCGCTCGCCGGCGAGCCCGAGTTGCAGGCCGACCTCCTGCGCGATCTCGGCGAGATCCAGGTGAACCTCGACGACCGCGCCGGCGGCGAGGCGACGCTGAAGCGCGCGCTCGATCTCGCGGCACAACGCGAAGGCGACGGCGGCAGCGCCGCGGCCGAGGCGCTCGCCGCGTATGCCGACGCGGTCTACGCGACCGGCGACATCGGAAAGGCGGCGGCATTGTTCCGCGACGGCGTCGAGCGCCTGCGCGCGACGCACGGCGCCGACGATCCGAAGACCGCGCACGCCGAATCGCGCCTCGCGACGCTCGAAATGGTCGGCGGGCACTACGACGAAGCCGAGCGGCTCGCGCGTCACGCGATCGGCGTCTATCGAAAGGTCTACGGCAGCGAATCGGCCGAGCTCGCGCCGATCCTGTCGACGCTCGGCAACATCCAGCAGGAGACCGGACATCTTTCCGAAGCGCTCGACACGTACGGCGAGGCGCTCGCGATCGTGACGCGCATCGACGGCGGCGAGCACGTGCGGACGGTCGCGCTGCGCGCGCGCATCGGCGACGTCGACCGCTCGCTCAGGCGCTTCGACGATGGACTCGCGAGCTACGAGACGGCGCTGCGCATCGAGCGAGCGCAGCTTCCGCCCGATCACGCGATCATCGGCGGCACGCTGCTCAGGCTCGGCGACCTGCAGCGCCGCATGGGCCGTTACGACGACGCCGATCGCTCGCTCTCCGAGTCGCTCGCCATCCTCGGCAAGAAGGGCACGCACTCCGGCCAATACGCGCAGGCGCTCCAGTTCCATGCCGACCTCGCGCGCGCGCAAGGCCGCGCCGATGTCGCTGTCGAGCGCTATCGCGCGTCGTTCGACGTGTTTCGCGAGACCGTCGGCGACGGCGTCTACACGTGGCTCACGGCGTTGAAGCTCGTCGAGGGCCTCATCGAAACCGGGCGGCTCGACGAGGCGGACCAGATCGCGGTCGATGCGGTCGCCCGGCTCAAACGTGTCGCGGACGACAACGACTACGATGTCGCGTACTCGTCGAGCGTGATGGGTGCGCTCCGCCGCGCGCAAGGCCGCGACGCCGAAGCCGCCGCGCTCTTCCGTACGAATCTCGAGCTTCTTGCGAGGATCTACGGCGATGCGCACAGCGAGGTCGCGCAGGCGCGCGTCGCTCTCGCCGGCTGCCTCGTCGCGCTCCGCGAGGAAGAGGCGCACCGCGAAGCCGCCGTGTTGCTCGAAACCGCGAAGGCCGCGTTCGAAGCGCCGGCCCTCAAGGACGACGACGGCACCGAGCGCTTCCTCGGCGTTCTCTATCTGGAGCGCGCGACGCTCCGGCACGACACCGGCGACATCGCGGGCGCGCGCCGCGACATCGCCGACGCGATCCGCCGCCTGCAGGCGCCCGCCGATGCGCGCGCGCTCAAGCGCGCGCGGACGCTCGGACGCTCGCTTGACGTGCGCGCCTGATCACCAAGGCGAGCACGCCGCGGCCTCGAACCCGCCCGCGGCGATCGCATCCGCCCGGCGCGACGCCGTCGCCGTCGAGATCGGCGCGCGCGACGCCCTGAGCCACGTCGTCGGCCGAGTACCGGAAGAGAAGCCCCGCCAGGCGCCGTCCCGTAGCGACGGGACGAAACGCGACGTCCGTCGCCTTTTCTCCCCGAAGCGGCCGGTCATTCCGGATAGCTGACGGTTTCCTTGCCCGAGACGTCCCACGCATCGCCGGCCTTCGTCAGCAGCACGGCGCCGCGTTCGATCCAGCCGCTGCCGTTGCGCGCCGAGAAAACGACGACCGCGTCGTCGCCGAGCCGCCAGCCGCCTTCGACCTTCACGTCGCGCAACATGCGCTGCGACTGCGCGACGAGCTTCTTCTGGCGCTGCGCTTTCGGAATCGGCTTGCCGTCGAAATCCTTGTCGGCAAACACGATCTGCGACATGCGGCCGCCGGCGCGCATGGCGGCGTCTGGATCCTTCGCATCGACGGCTTTCGACATCGCGCTCGTCGACGCGACGAACGCATTTCCCGGCTCGCCGCCGTCCTTCGGCAGCGGCGTCGCGGCCGTCGCCCAGTCGGTGCGACGCGCATTCGTCGCCGGGTCGTAAATGCCTTTCGCGAGAAACGACTTCGCGATCTCGTCGTTCGTGCGCGCTTTCGTCTCCGCGAGGGCAGCCGCACCGGGACGCATGACCGCGATGCGGTAACCGGCGCCGGTTTTCACATACGGCATCTTGAGATCACCGGAGCCAGAGCCGTCCTTGCTTTTTTCGGTGACGACGACGACGCCTTCCGCCGCGATCGGCGCCGCGCCGGAGGCTTTCGCGTCTTCGGCGAGGTCTGCCTGGAACGCGGCGTCGAGCGGCGCAAGCGCGACCTTGCACTGCATGTCCGCCGCGCACGAATAGACCGTGTCGAAATACGCGAAGCGCACGTCGGCCGGCGCGCCGTCGATGTCGGCGAGCGCGGACGCGGCGGCGAAGTCGCCGGCGTCGAGCGCTTTCTGCAATTGCCGCGCGAGCGCATCGGCGCTCGAAGCGGCGGAGCCGCACGAGGAGGTCGCGAAGAAAACCAGGAGCGTCAGGGCTTTGCGCAGCAGGGACATCGTCGGTCTCCATTCGGTCGAGGCGGGCGCCGTCGCGGCGCCTGTCGTAGAGATCCACGGCATCGGGCGTGCGCATGGGCCACGCGACCGGATGCGTCGAGTTGGCCCCCGCCTGCGCGTTCCTGCGTGGAACCCGGCAGGAGGGTCATCCCATGTCCATGAAACTGCGGTTCCGCGCGCTCGCCGCGCTCGTTTTCGCGCTGGCCGGCTCGACAGCCTTCGGAGCGACGTTCCACGTCACGCGCGGCGACGATCCGCCGCCGAACGGCTGTCTTCCCGACGACTGCTCGCTGCGCGAGGCGATCGTCGAGACCGCGACGACGCCCGAAGCCGACACGATCACGCTCGGCGCCGGCCAGTTCCAGGTTTGGAACAGCGAGCTCGTCATCACGAGGGCGATCACGATCCGCGGCGCGGGCAGCGACGCGACGCGCATCATCAGCATCGACGATTTCCCGATCCTGCACGTCGTTCCGTTCGGCGAGCTGACCGTCGAAGGCCTCGAGATCAGCTCGAGCGACGGTGTCGCGATGGTGGTGACCGACAGCGGCACGGCGACGCTGCGCGATGTCCACATCCCGGGCGGCTTCAGCGGCGTCGGCACGGAGTCATCGAGCAGCGGCGCACCTTCCGGCTCGCTGCGCATCGAGGATTCGTCCATCGAAAGCTTCGTCGCCTGCTACCAGACCGAAGGCGTCTGCCGGCTGTTCGACAGCGACACGCGTTTCGTCCTCGCGCACGGCGAGCTGGAGCTGAAGCGCGTCGTCATCGACGGCGACGGCACCGATCTCTTCGGCCTGTCGCTGCAGAGCATGCAGCCGGCCACGATCGAGGACAGCACGATCCGCAACAGCGGCCGCCCGTTCTACGTCCGCGCCGCGAGCAACGACGTCGCGCCGTCGATCCACGTCCGCCGCACGCGATTCGTCGACAACTTCGGCCCGCTCGTCAGCGACCGCGCCTCGTACATCTACATGGACGACGTCGAGTTCCGCGACAATGTCGTGTCGGACGCGCACGTCGCCGATCCGGCCGTACTGCTCGCGAGTCCAGGACCGGCCTGGTTCATCAGCCGCGCGCTCGTCGCCGGCAACCGCGGCGGAAACACGCTCGACGGTGCCGTGATCCGCGTGCTCGGCGGCGGCCGCGCGATCTTCGACAACACGACGTTCGACGACAACACGTTCCGCGACGCGCCGATCTTCGGGCACACGATCGGCGTCTACAACAGCACCGACATGCCGGCACTGCTGTGGCTGATCCATGCGACGATGCGGCGCGCGCTGACCCTCGACGCGGCGACCGTGGGATCGCTCCTGACCGTGCGCGGGTCGAACACCGACGTGCGCCTCGCCAACACGGCGTTGCACGGAACGTGCGCCTTCAGCGGCGGCGGCGCGATCGTGCAAGGCATCGGCAATGCCGAAGCGTCCGACACGTGCGGCCTAGACGAGGCGACGAATCTCGTCGGTCTCGACCCGTCCGAGCTCGGGCTCGGCGCGCTCGCCGACCACGGCGGCTTCACCGATTCGTTCTATCCGACGCGCGTCAGCCACCTCGTCGACGCGGCCGATCCCGCATTCTGCGGGTTCGTCGGCCCGCTCGATCAGCGCGCTTACGTGCGGCCGCTCGACGGCATCGACTGCGACATCGGCGCGGTCGAAATCGACGCAGTGTCCGACTCGATCTTCACGGACGGACTCGACGGTTGAGCGCTGATCGATCGCACGTGCTTACGTGACGCTTGACGGAGCTTTCAGTGGCTGCAGAATCCGTCGAAGCCGGCGAAGAAGATGTCGTCGTCCTGTTCACCCGGTTGTCGCTCCAGCGCGCCGATGTCGGTGCCGATTCCGACTTCGCGCGCGAGGCCGCGCTGATCGGTCTGCAACATCAGCGGATTGCCGCCTTGGTCCAGCACCAACGAGCTGCCTTGCCGCGGCGCGTGCGTTCGCGTCGGACCGCCGTTGTCGGCGAGCGGTTGCAGATCGGGGCAGCCGAGCTGGGTCGTTCCGGTCGGGAAGAAGACCGTCGATGCGCCGATGAGGTTGTGCGAGCTGTCGGGCGTCACGGTGGCGGCAGGGTCACCACCGACATCGATCGGGCCATTGTCGGAGATGATCGAGCTTTGAAGCGTCAACGAAGAGCCGTTCAAGTAGATACCGCCGGCCTTGCCAGTAGCGTCGGTGTTGAACGCGATAGTGGTGTTTGCGATGGTCAACGGGTCCCCACCATAGATTCCCGCCCCGTATGCCTTTCCGGAGGCCCCGCTTACCACGTTGCCCGAGATCGTGCTGTTCGTGATCGCGGCTCCCGCGAAAAGGTCCAGCCCTCCCGCGCCATCTGCTAGATTGCCCGAAACCGTCGAGCCGTCGATCGAGGCGTAGCCCCAGGCAACCAGGCCGCCGCCAAACCCGTAGCGGCCGCTTCCTTCCGCCCCGAAGGCGGAATTGCCGCTGATCGTGCTGCCGGATACGTCGACGTTGGCTCCCTCCGCACCGCCACCATGTGCAGCATAGGCTCCGCCAGCGAGCGCTTTGTTGTCGGTGATCCGGCTGTTGCGGATGATCAGGTCACCGGTTGTATAGACGCCGCCGCCTTCTGCATAGTCGTCCGCCATACTCTTGACTTCGCAATGCGTGACGACCACGCGATCGAGCGTCACGAGGGAGCCGGAAGAATAGAGGCATCCGCCGTAAGCAAAGCTGCCGCTCGCGTACTTGCCGTTCGCGAGCGTCAGATCCGATACCGAGAATTCCTGCGAGCCGACATGCCGGAAGATGCCGACCTTGCCATTTCCGTCGATCGTCAGCTTGTCCGCGCCCG
>DASZYR010000372.1:0-5425 GCA_035545255.1 Rhodanobacteraceae bacterium | reverse complement strand
GCGGCCGAGGCTGTCGAAGACGAGTCCGTAGGCGACTGCGTGCAGGAGGCCGCCTCCGAGCGTGCCGACGCCCGGAAACGCCTTCAGCGCGTTGCCGGCGATGGCGAGCACGATCGCGGCCGTGCTGCGCACCGTGAGGCCGACGCGCATCAGCAAGGCTTCGACATCGATCTCGCGCGCCGGCACGCCGTGGATATGCGCGAGCTCGCGCACGAGCGCGGTGCCGAGCGCGCCCTGGATCAGGATGTCGGTGCCGGGCGCGACGGCCGCGAGCGCGCCGACGATCGCGCGTCGCGTGTATTTCGCGACGGTTTGCGCCGATTCTCGCGCGGCGATCTCGCGAGCGAGCGCGTCGCCGCGGCGCCCGACCTCGGCCAGCACGGCGGCTTCGCGCGCGGGCTCGAGCGCGTCGGCGCCCGATGCCGTCAGGCGTTCGAGCGCTGCGAGGAGCGGCGCGACATCGGGCAGGCGATCGCGCTCGATGCGTTCGACGCGTCCGTCCGCGAGCGTGCGCTCGTAGCGCTCGCGGCCGCCGGCGCTGATCGCGACGATCGCCGCCGCCTTGCCCGCGTATCGCGCGCGAAGTTTCGCGAGCAGATCTTCGCGCTCGTCGTGCTCGTACTGGTCGGACTTGTTCAACGCGATCACGAGCGGTTTGCCGAAGCTTGCGAGCCAGGCCAGTTCCGCATCCTGCGCGCGCGTCAGGTCCGAAGCGCAGACGTAGACGACGACATGCGCGCGCAGAGCCTCGTCGCGCGCAATCTGCTCGCGCACGCGGCCGTCGATCTCGCCGCTGCCGGGCACGTCGGCGAGCACGAGCCGGCGTCCGTCGGGCAAAGTGCCGCCGTGCTGCGCGACCGTGCGCGTCGTTCCGCCGCGCACGTCGACGTCGACGGCGCTGCCGGGCGCGAGCGCGCGGATCACGCTCGACTTGCCGGTCGAGATCTCGCCGAACATCGCGGCGTGGACGTCGCCGCTCGCGCGCCGGCGGTCGAGCTCGACGAGCTCGGCTTCGAGCGCGGCCGTTTCGGCGCGGCGTTCGCGCAGCGCGTCGAGACGGCTCTCGATCTCGGTGCGCGAAACGGCCGGAGCACCGGCGAGCGACTCGCGCGATGCGGGTCGTGCGAGTCGCCAGAGCAGCCATGCCACCGCGATGACGATCGCGGCGGCCAGCACGATCAGCGGGAAACGCAGCCAGGCCGGCAGCTCGGAAATGCGCTGGTAAAGTTCGAGCGCGCCGTTCAACGTCGTGACGATGAGTCCGAGCAGCAATGCTGCTCCGATCGCGATCGCGGCGACGAAGACGAAGCGCAGAGGAAGGCGCGGCGAAGGCACGGCCCGATTCTACCGGCCGCGCTGCCGCCAGTCCTGCTGTCGCGAGAGCGAGCCGACTCCGATGCCGTCGACGGTCGACGTCGCGATGCGGAAGCTGCGGCGCGGCCGCACGCATGGCAGTATCCGCGCCGGGAGGATGCATGTATCGCGTTTCCGTGCTGTCGCTGATCGCCGCGCTGCTCGCCGCGGCGGCATTCCCGGTCGCGGCGAAGCCGCCGCCCGCGCTGCCGCAGTTCGTGGCGACGTCGGTCGCCGACGGCTTGCCGTCGAGCACCGTCTACAAGCTCGTGCAGGATGACGACGGTTTCATCTGGATGGGAACGCTCGACGGGCTCGCGCGCTACGACGGCGTCAGCTTTCGCGTGTTCCGCAACGATCCTTCCGATCCGCGCTCGATCGCCGGCAACAACATCACGGCGCTCTTCGTCGACAGCAAGGGCCGCATCTGGTGCGGCGGCTCGCCGTCGGCGCTGAACCGCCTCGACGCCGACGGCGAGCACTTCGAGCGCTGGCGCCACGTGCCGAACGATCTTTCGACGCTCGGCTCCGACGACGTCTGGGCGATCACCGAGGACCGCGACGGCGCGATCTGGGTCGGCACGTATCTCGGAGGCCTCAACAAGCTCAAGGCCGACGGCACTTTCCTGCACATCGATCACGATGCGGAAAACCCGGCGAGCCTGCGCTCGAGCACGGTCGTCAGCCTTTCCGCCACGCCGGACGGACGGCTCTGGATCGGCACCGATTCGGGTCTCGACGTACGCGAAGGCGACGGCCGCATCGTGCACGTCGATCTGCCGCCGCTCGACGAGCGCAAGGGACCCTCGCACGTCTGGGCGTTCGTTCCGGACGCGGATGGCAGCATGCTCGTCGGCACGCGCAAGGGCCTGTTCCGCGTCGGCGCCGATCTTCGCTACGGCGGCGAGATCGCGGCGACGAAACCGCCGCTCTCGATCGTCAGCATGGCGCGCGGCACGGCGAGCGAGCTCTGGATCGGCACGCTCGACGGGCTCGTGCACTACGACGGCGAGCGCGTGCAGCACTATGCGGGTGAGGAATCCGTGCCGGGCTCGCTGCCGCAGGTGCGCGTGCACGACATCCTGCGCGACAACGAAGGCGGCGAGTGGTTCGCGCTCGAAGGCTCCGGCCTCGCGCACCTGCCGCCGCACTGGCACGACTTCGCCGTGTTCCGTCACATACCGGGAAACGCGGCGAGCCTCAGCTTTCCGCGCGTGCGCGCCATCGGTCTCGGCGAGGATCACGCCGCGTGGGTCGCGACCGGCAACGGCGCGCTCGACCGCATCGATCCCGTCACGGGTGCGATCGCGCGGCGGCTTGCCGGCACGCCGGGATCGACGAGCTATCTCACGGCCGTGCTGCCCGAGCACGGCGATCGCATCTGGCTCGGCGATCGCAACGGCCTCGCGCTGCACGCGCTCAAGGACGGCAGCGCGGTCGAGATACCGGTCGACCTGACGCGCGCCGATGCGCTGCCGCAACCAGGCTACGTGAGCTCGCTCGTGCGCGCGCGCGACGGCAACGTGTGGGCGGTCTCGCTCGGCGGCGGCGTCTCGCTGGTCGCGCCCGATCCGCCGCGCGTGCTGCATCGCTACACGCCTTCCGACAAGACGCTTGGCGATGCGGACATCGCCGCGCTCGCGCTCGATGCCGAAGGCGATCCGTGGATCGCGACGGCGAGCGGCGTCGAGCGGCTCGATCGCACGCAGGACGGGTTCGTCCCGATCGCCGGCATCCCGCACGAGCCGATCCACGCGCTCGCGTTCGCAGCGGACGGCGAGCTGTGGCTGCATCGCGTCGGCGTGCTCGAACGTTATCGCGTCGACGGCCTCGCGGCGCTGCGCTCGCTGCGCTTCGAATCCGGCGACGGCTGGCCGGCGATGACGGCGAGCGCGCTCGCCGTCGCGTCCGATGGCAGCGTCTGGGTGACGTCGCCGCGCGGGCTCTGGCGCGTCGATCCGAAGACGCGGGCGATCCGCCACTTCGACGCGAGCGACGGCTTGCCGAGCCCGGAGTTCCGCGCCGGCGCGCTCGCGAGCGACAGCGACGGCACGCTCTACGCGGGCACCGAGGACGGCGTCGTCGCGTTCGACCCGGCACACCTGCACTTCGACACGCCGGCGCCGCCGCTGCGCCTGCTGGGGCTCAGCGTGCGGCGCAACGGGCGCATGCTGGCGCTCGACGAAAACACGCCGATCGAGCTGCGCCACGACGATCTCGATTTCACGGTTTCGGTGCGCGCGCTTTCGTACGCGAATCCCGCGTCGAACCGCTATCGCTTCCGGATGACCGGCTTCGATCCGGACTGGATCGACAGCGCGCGCGGCGAGCGCTCGTACTCGCAGCTGCCGCCGGGCTCGTACAAGCTCGAAGTGCGCGCTGCGAATGCCGACGGCGCCTGGAGCGCGCTCGCGCCGATCGCGATCCGCGTCGCGCCGCCGGTCTGGGCGCGCCCGGGCGCGTTCTTCGCCTACGTGCTGGCGTTGCTTGCGATCGGCTTCGCCGCGTCGTTCGCCTATCGGTTGCGCATCAAGCGCCGGCACGCGTTCGCGCTCGCTGAAACGCGCCAGCGCAGCGCCGAGCAGCTCGCCGAGGCGAAATCGAAATTCCTCGCGACGATGGGACACGAGATCCGCACCCCGATGACCGGCGTGCTCGGCATGAGCGAGCTCTTGCTGGCGACGCCGCTCGACGAGCGCCAGCGCGGCTACGCGGCGACGATCCATCAGTCGGGCGAACTGTTGCTGCGGCTCGTCAACGACAGTCTCGACATCGCGCGCATCGAAGCCGGCAAGCTCGCGCTCGACGATCGCGAGCTCGATCCCGCCGCGCTCGTGCGCGAAGTCGCGGCGCTCGAGCAGCCGCTCGCCGGGCGCAAGAACCTCGCGATCGCCGTCGAGATCGCGCCGGGCGTGCCGCAGGCGATCTGGGGCGATGCGCTGCGCATCAAGCAGATCCTGCTGAACCTCGCCAGCAACGCGATCAAGTTCACCGAGCACGGCGGCATCACGTTGTCGCTGGCGCGCATCGGCGGCGACCAGTTGCGCTTTCGCGTCGCCGACACCGGGCCCGGCATGAGCGAGGACGTCCGCTCCCGGCTCTTCAACCGCTTCGAGCAGGCCGAAGGCGTGACGCGCCGGCACGGCGGCAGCGGCCTCGGCCTCGCGATCAGCCGCGATCTCGCCGTGCTGATGGGCGGGCGCATCACGGTCGCGAGCACGAGCGGCGAGGGCAGCACGTTCGACGTCGACCTTCCGATCTACGAGGCGCCGCCGCCCGGTGCCGCGACCGCGCCGTCGCCCGCGCAAAGCGGCAGCCGTCCGCTCGGCATCCTGCTGGTCGAGGACGATCCGACCGTCGCGCAGGTGCTCGTCGGCTTGCTCGAAGGCATGGGCCATCGCGCGCGGCATGCCGCGAACGGCCTTGCCGCATTGGTCGAGCTCAAGAGCCAGCGGTTCGATGTCGCTCTGCTCGATCTCGATCTTCCGGGCATGGATGGCTTGCAGCTCGCGCGCATGATCCGCACGGGATCGCTGCAAGCCGGTCTGCCGCTCGTCGCCGTGACGGCGCGCTCGATCGGCGACGAGGAATCGCAGGTTCGCGGGGCGGGCATGGACGGGCTGTTGCGAAAGCCCGTGACGGCGGCGCGGCTCGAAGCCGCGATCGGCGCTGCGCTCGCGTCTCGCACCAGCGCCGCCTAGATCGCGTCCGTAGCGCGCGTCGCTGCGCTCGACAGCAAGCACGATCGTGTTTGGTTTCGCGATCGTCGTGGCACTGCTTGCTCTCTCGAAGGCGCCGCTACGCCGATCGTATGGACGATCGTGGGAATTCCGCGGGATCCATCTCGCGCTGACGCCGAAGATCTGGTCCGGTGCGGCGATGGAAAGGAACTGCTGTTCCACGGATTCCCGAGCAGTCGTCGAAGCGGCGTTCGGCGACGTCACGCGATGATGGCGCTCTCCCGTGCTGCTAGCAAAGTCGTCTACCACACGCCGATTTCTCTAGCGCGCGTCGACGACCCACCGCCGTGTGTTCGCCGAGATTCACATCAGCTGGCGCACTGATGCAGCAT
>DASZYR010000371.1:0-8572 GCA_035545255.1 Rhodanobacteraceae bacterium | reverse complement strand
ACGCCGGCGATACCGGCGACGACGGCAGTCGTCAAGCTGTTTCTCTTCATCACAACACTCCTAATTTGACCACAGGGCTTTTTGCTTTACCGCCAACCTCGCTCCGAAAGGCACGGAGCCCCACCTTGGCAGGGTTAGGTTAGGCAACAGCGCCGCCATGTTAAGGCAAAGGAAAGTGACGTGCAATCCCCGTCTCTCTGCCCCATTTCTGGCTGCGAATTCAATTACTTGGAAGAAAATACCAGCCGTCGTCGACGTGTACCCAGATCTCGCTCTGGGTACTGGACGCATCGACCGGCTTGCCGACGCCAGCGCCCGGCATCGACAGAGAGTAACTCACGTCGATGTATACCTTGCAGCGATCGGCATCACATTCCTTGCGATTGAACTTGACGCTCTTCCATTTGACGGGACGGTTGTTCATCGCAGCCGCGTAATTCTCGCGCGTCTGCGTCTCGCGCGTTCCCGGCGAAAGATAGTCGTAGGCCTTGTCGGCCTGATGCGCGATCAGGTAATTCCAGCGTTCGACAGCGCGCTTCTCTACATCGTCCTTGCCCGGGCTGCACGCCGCGAGCAGCAGCGCAAGCGCGCCCAATGTCGTCGCGCGCACGGTGCGTTCAGTGCTCATGCGTGGGGTCCTCTTGCGTGGTGGCGGGTTCGTGCGCCGGCGCCGGCTGTTCCGGCGGAGGCGGCGGCGGAGTCGACGACTGCGCAGCCTGACGGAGCGGAACCAGCGACTGGAACTGACGCGTGTAGTCGAGCGTCATCTGGCGACCTTCGTCGCTGTTGCGGATCACGCGCGGCGTGATCAGCACGATGAGCTCGGTGCGGTGCTTGACGTTGTGTGTCGAGCCGAACAGGTTGCGCAGGATCGGCACCTTGCTGACGAGCGGCAGGCCCGTCTGGTTGTCATTCGTCGTGTCCTGTATCAAGCCTCCGAGCAACAGCGTCTCGCCGCTCTGCACGGCGACCTGCGTCTGGATCAGGCGCTGATTGATCGGCGGGTTGCCGTTCGCACCCGCATTGCCGGGATTGCTGACTTCCTGCTGGATGTCGAGATAAACGAGGCCGCCCGGATTGACGCGCGGCTTCACGTCGAGCGTGACGCCCGTGTTGAGGTACTGCACGCTGCCGTAGCCTGGCGTGTACGCCTGTCCGTTCGCGGTCCCGAGGCCGATGCCGGTCACGTAGTTCTGCACGACCGGAATCTGCTGGCCGACGTTGATCTGCGCTTCCTGGTTGTTCGCGACGACGAGCGACGGCGCCGCGAGCGATTTCGCCTGGCCGTCCTGCTCGAGCGCGTTGATCGCGACCTCGAAGTTCCTGTTGAGGAACGAGTAGAACAAGCCACCGGTGCTGGTGGGCTTCGTACTGCCCGTGGCGCCGAGCGAGAAGCGATGGCGATCGTGCGAGTTGCCGGTATACGAGGGACCGCTTCCCGGCGGGAACGCATACGGATACCGGCCGTTCTCCTGCGCCGATCCGCTGGCGGTGCCGATGAGCCCGGCGAGGTACCACTGCACGCCGAAACTCAGGTCGCCATCCAGCGACACCTCGAGAATGCGCGCCTCGATCTGCACCTGCAGCGGAACGACGTCGAGCTTCTTGATCGCCGCCTCGATGCGCGACCACTCGGCCGGCGTCGCCTGGATCATCAGCTGGTTGTTTTCCTCGACGGCCGAGATGCGGATGTCGGTCTCCTTCGAGCCCTGTCCGCCGCCCGCCGCGGGCGTCGTCTTCGTCGCGGCCGGCGTGCTCTTCTCGCGCTCCGATTGCGGACGCAGCGAGTTCTGGTAGCTCATCGCCGACCCCGTTCCGCCGCGGCTGCCGAGTGTCGTCGAGCGAAGTCCCGGCGCGACGCTGCCGGTCGTGCTCGAGTGCGAGGCGCCCGTGGACGTACCGAGGAAGATCTGGCTGAGGTAGTCGCCGAGATCGGGCGCCTTCATGTTCTTGACATCGTATACATAGAGCTGCGTCGCGTTCTCGGCGCCGCCGCGATCGAGCCGGTACAGCCATTCCTCGGCCGACTTCAGGTATTCGGGCTGCGGCGTGATGACGACGAGCGAGTTCGTCTGCTCGATCGGCATGAATCGGAACATGCCGGCGAGCGGCGATTCGCCGTCCGATCCGAAGATCTTGAGGAGATCGGGCAGGAGCTTGCCGACCTCGACGTGCTGCAACGTGAACACGCCGACCGACATGCCCTTCAGCCAGTCGACGTCGAACGTCTCGATCGTCTGCTGATAGTTCGCAAGCTCCGCCGCCGTGCCGGCCATCACGAGCAGGCTGCGGTTCGTGTCGATGCTGACGATCGCTTCCGGCCGCGCGTACGGCTTCAGGAGCTTGGCCATCTCGCTCGGCGACACGTATTGCAGCGGGAAGATGCGAAGCTCGTAGCCCTTCGCCGACGCGATCGGCGCGGTGGACGGCGTCAGCCTCCCGACGATCGCCTCCTTCGTCGGCATCACCGTGTAGCGATCGCCCTGCCGCACGATGCTGACGCCGTTCGCCGCGAGCAGCATCTCGAGGACGGGCAGCGCTTCGGAGCGGCGGATCGGTTTCGACGTCGAGAACGTGACGTTGCCGCCGACGTTCGGCGCGATCGTGTAGTTCTCCTGCAGGAGATCGCCGAGGACCGCCTTGATGACCGCCTGGATCGGCTGGTTCTCGAAGTTGAAGACGACGTCGGCCTCGCCGCTGGCTCCGGTCTTGAGGGGAGGCTGCGGCGAGGTGAACCTGGCGGTGCCGATCTGGATCTCGGGCTTGGGCGGCTCCTGATCGGAAAGCGCCTGCGGCGAGATCGCGATGCCGGTCTCCGGGCTGCTCGACTCGATCGGCGCGGCGGGCTTCAGGATCGTGTCCGCCGTCAGGATGTCGGACGACTTCGCGCCCGCGCCCTGCTTTTCCGGCGAAGACGCGCAGCCGGCAAGCAGCGCGAGCGCGCAAGCGGTCAGCGGGACGATGAATCTCGATGGCACGTCTCTTGGCTCCGTCAGTGCTTCGGTGGTACGGGCTTCGGCGGCGGCTTGCCTTTTCCGCCCTGATTGCGCAGTTTCTCGGCATCCTCGCGCATCTGCTTGCGGCGTTCCTCGATGCGCTTGGCGAGATCGGCCGAGCCGCGCTGATCGTTCCTGGCGTTCGCTGGCCTCGCGGGCGTCGCGGGACGCGCCGAGCGCGGCGGCGCAGGCAGCTTGGCCACCGACGTCTCGAGCTCGACTTCGGTGCGTTCGTTCGCAGCGCTCCTGAACACGACGCTGCGAGGCTTGACCTCGACCAGCGTCCAGCTCGCCTGGTCTCCTTCCAGGGGCATTCCGACCTTCAATGCTACCGACTGGTTCCTTGCCTTGTCCTGCACCATCGCGATCTTGACCGAAGAGGTCGAGACAATGCCGGTCAGCGTGATATTGAGCGGGTTCTGGGGTGCGTCGGACGCATCTCCGCCCGCCTCGCTCGCGTCGATCGGCGTCGGCTTGCGATCCTCGTTGAAGAGCGGATGCGCCTCGACGCTGGCGAACGCGTTGGCCGGCGGAAACTTGAGCGGTTTCTCGTCGATGGCGCCGCCCGGCAGAGGCGGCGCGCCGGCCGGATCGTCCGGGGCCCAGCGATAGCCGCGGCCGACGCCAGCGTATTGCAGGATCGCCGTCAGCACGAGGAAACCGCAGACGGCTCCGAGGACCGTCGTCGTCAATCGGGCAGCGCGCACGTTCATTTCTGCGGAGCCCTCGCCGCCGGCGCCGGCTTGCCCGGCTGGCGCAGATAACCCGTGAGGTTGAAGCGCACGTCGAGCGGCGCCTCCGCCGAAGTCTTTCCGCCGGGCGGGCGGTAGGTCTGCTGCTTGTAGATCATGATCTGATCGACGAACAGGTACGGCTTGCCGTTTTCGAGATCGTAGAGGATCGCCGCCAGCGGCTCGAGATCGCAACGAAGGCGCGCCTGGACGGTCACGCGCTTGTAGAGCTCTTCTTCGTTGTTCGTGTAAGGCTGCTGCCCGGCCGACGAGCAGCGCTTCTCGTCCTTCGCGTGATCGCTGATCGCCTGATTGAGGCGCTGGATCAGGTACGCGGACGCCGCGTTCTGGTCGGTGTCGGCGAGGAACGCCTGATTGCTCTGCTCGCGCGCGCGCACGGCCGCGAGGCGCCGCTCGATCTCCGGCCGCTGCGCCGCGGCCTGGCGGAAATGCAGCTGCTGGTCGCGCAGATCCGCCATGTCCGCGCGGACCTGCAACTGCGGCGCGACGAACCACCAGTGCACGCCGACGAGATAGACGAGCAGAAGGACGATCAGCAGGATCACGATCGCGAGGAAGCGGCCGTCCTTCGGACGCCGCAAACTAGTGGTCGCCATGCGCGGCCTCCCGCGGTGCGCCCGGCGCCGGCGTCTCTTTTTCGCGCGTCGACGACGGCTTCGAAACGGGCTCTTTCGCTTTCGGCGCGGCGATGCTTGCCACGGGCGGCGCAACGTTCGGTTTCGTCGACATCGCGCTCGGCGGCAGCGGTTTCTCCGCATCGGCCTTTGGCGCTGCCTGCTTCTGCGGCGGCTGCTTTTGCGGCACCTGCTTTTGCGGCGCCTGCTTCTCTGCCGGCTTCTGCGGCGTGGGCTTCTGCGGCGCCGCTTTCGGCAGCACCGCTCTCGACGGAAGCGTCCTCGGCGCGACTGCTTTCGCCGGCTCCTTCTTGTCCGCGTTTTCGGCGGGCGCGTCCGCGCGCGGGGCGCCGGCTTTCGTTTCGCGCGCAGCCGTCGCAGCCGCGGGGTTCGCGCCGGATGCCGGCGCATTACACGGCTTGACGTCGGCCGTGATCTGGAAGCGCTCCTTGCCGGTGCGCGGATCGGGTTGTATCTGTCCCTGCAGGCTCGGATTCGAAAGGCAATCCGACGCGCCGATCAGCGCGATCAGCTTCGCGGCTTCCTTCGATTGACCCTGAAGTTGCGCCTTGCCGCCGTCGACCTGCAACCGCTCGAGATACGTGTCCTCGGGCAGCCGATGGCTGAGATCGTCGAGCAGCGCGACCGTCAGCGGATTGTCGCGCTTCTTGTCGGCAAGGAAGTTCGCGCCGGCGACGGAATCGGCCAGCGTCTTGCGCAGCGCGGCGACCTGGCGCGCGTCATTGTTGGATTTGTCCACTTCCGCGCGCATCGCGTCGACGGCCGACTCGCGATTGGCCAGCGATTCGTTCATGTTGACGATCAACAGGATCACCGCGAGCGCGGCAAGTCCGAGATTGAGCGGCAGGCGCACGTCGCGCCGGCGGGCGCGACGCTCCTGCGGCAGCAGGTTGATCTCCAGACGACGCCCGCCGGGCTCGCCGCGCCATGCGTCGACGCCGTCGAGCGACGCCGCGCTCGGCGGCAGAGTGCCGATCGCCTGATCGAGTTGCGCGCGCGGCAGCAGCACGAGCTCGACATTGAGATTGCGTCCCGAAGCGTCCCGGCCGAGCACGCGACTGTCGAAGTAGATCTGATCGGCCTTGAACGGCGTCTGCCGGTCCATCTCGAACGAAAGGACCTGGCGCAGGTTGTCCTCGGCCGCGGCCGGCAGCACGAGGTTGCGCTGCAGGACACGCTCGGACGGAATGCAGAGCACGGTGCGCACGCCGGGATCGTCGATCGCAGCCCTGAGGCGCTGGAACTCGGCGCCCTGCGCTTCCGGCGGCAGGCTGCGCGGGATGCGCGCGTATTCGCTCGCGCGATCGCCGCGCTCGCGCCAGACGATGATCTCGTCGGGCCGGGGATCGAGCAGCAGCGATTCCGAGCGCTCCTCGACCAGCGCGCGCCAGCGCGCCGGCAGGCACGCGAGAAGCTCGCCGCCCCACCACCGGAAGAATCCCGGCAGCGGCGTCTTGGCCAGACGCGTCCGAAGACGAGTCAGTTGTCGTTCGAGAACGGGATTCACGGGAGTCTTAGGAGGTTTCCCCATCCCGCCATCGCAGAATCACGAAGGGCCTTCCGCCCGCGCTGACCCCGCCCATGCGGATGGTTGCATCGAGAACCGTGCTCGCGCCATTCGAAAGCTTGGCACGGGATTTGACACTATACGTGAGGCCGCCGCCACCCGCCATGATCGGCGATCCGTCCGGCGCCATGATCGGCGGATTCTGCGTGCCCGGCTGCTGCGACTGGATCTGCTGCACGAGCGCCTCGATTTCTTCGGGCGATGAGTCCGGATACAACGCCTGCAGCGCGCCGGGATCGGCGAATTGCGCGCTCGGCGTACTGCGGCCGGAATAGATCGTGATCGAGGGTTCGATCTTCTGGTAGAGATCGTAGGTCATGCCGAGCACCTGCTGCAGCTCGGAAACCGTGTCGAACGGCGCGTTCTTCGGCTCGTACGAAAGACCCGCCGCCTTGTAGTCCTCGGCCTCGGCGCCGTTCGGCTGCTTCAGATCGTCGGGATCGGTCCAGTCGTGGATCGCGTCGGACAGCGCCTGGGCCCGATCGAGCGGCACGCCGTGCGTGACGAAAAGGTTGGTGAGCAATTCGCCGCCGCTCTGCGCTGCGGAGTTGATGTCGATCTTGCCCGAATCGTCCGTGATGCGAACTTCGATCTCGGCGTCGCCGTAGCCGAACCGGTACGGGCGTCCGTCGCCGATCCAGCGTTGCGCCGGATCGGACTTGCGCAACTCGTAGACCGCGAGATTGAGCCCCGCTTCGGCCGCATAGCGCGCCTGCGTCGTGTCGAAGAGATGACGCGACTGCAAGTTCTCCGTGCGCGCGATCAGCGAGAAGCTGCCGAGCAGGATCGACAGCATCGCGATGACCCAGAGCACGAGCACGAACGCGATGCCGCGCGATTGCCTTCCCATCGCGGCGCTCACGGATTTCCCCGGAACGGCCGCGGCCGGATGCCGCCGCGCGGGTTCAGGATGTTGCCGGATCGGCCGGGCACGTGCGCCGCGCCGACGTCGAGCATCAGCGGAATCTCCATGGCCGGGAACGCGACGCGCGCTTCCGGGCGCATCGTGATCTCGATGCGCACCATGACCGGCGTCAGGCTCGGATCGTCCCACTCGTCCGACCAGTCCGTGAGCTCGCCCTGATCATCGAGCGTTCGGTATTCGAATTTGCCGTCCTGGATCTGATCGAGCAGAACCGCGGGTTCTTGCGGCGCGGCTTCCTTGCTGTCGAGATCGAAGCCGTTGAGCATCGAGTCGGTGAACACGAGCTCCTTGCCGCCGCCGCGGCTGCCGACGAAGCGCAGCGTCTGCACGTAGGCGCCGCCTTTCGAGAGATAACCCGGCATCGGCGCGACGAAGCGCATCGCATCGCCGCTGCCTTCGAAGACGTAGTTCGCGCCGGTCGCGTCGTCGGTTCCGTACGAAAGCGGCAGGATGCGGCTGATCTGATGGCGCATGAATTCCTGCGCGACACGCATCCGGTTCGTGCGGTCGATCGCGGTCTCGCCCGAATGCAGCGCGCGCACGGCCGTGTGGATCGCGCCCCAGGTGCCCGCGAGGAGCAGCGCAAGCAGCACGATCGCGAGCATGACTTCGAGCAGCGTGAAGCCGCGCGACGAAGCGAACGGACGATGCGCCTTCATCGCGTCACCGGACCTGCGCCGCCGGCAGTCGGCGCGCCCGGCTGCTGCCGCTGGGTGTTCGGATCGGGGTTCATCGCCCGCAACGTGCTGAAGCGCGCGCTGTGCTGCGCGGAGCCGGAGCGGCCGCCCCAGAACACCGTGAGATCGATCTGGTAGATGTCGAACGGAGAAACCTGCAGCGCGCCCGCGTTGCCCGCGCCCGCCGTGACCGGCGGCTGCATGCCGTTCGGCATGTTCGGCATGCCGGGATTCATCGCGGCCTGCGGCGGCGGCTCGACGCTGGACGGATCGACCTGCTGTATGTCGAGCTGCCAGCTGTAGTCGTCGTCGAAACGTCCGCTCGAGGAACCCGCCTCGATCGGCTCGCCGACGCCGACGACGTCGAGCTTCGATTCGGCCCAGAGCGCGGCCATCGTGTAGGCGCTCGAGCTGCGCGTGTTGTGCATCGACGTCGCGAGAACCTGCATCAGCACGCCGATGCCGATTGCGAAGACGAGGAACGCCGCGACCATCTCGATCAGGCTGAAACCAGCCTGCCGATGCCTCGCCAGCGATGTGCGCGCGCGTTTCACGACGATCTGGACCCTGTTTCGCCCGGGGAGTTCGCTACTCGGGATGCTCGTCGAGCTCGATCTCGCCCGTGAGCCAACCGACGTTGATGCGCCATTCGCGCCGGTCCTGGAGCACCGAGATGTGGCCGCCGGTCGAGCTGCCGTCGGCGAAGAAGCGGATGCCGCCGGTATTCGCGCCGGTGACTTCCTGCTCGGCCGTCGTGAGGCGAAGCGTCATGTCGGTCGGCAGTTTCACCGCCGCCTTTCCGGGCGCGGTGTAGGAGTTGTTGCCGACATCGAGGAGCAGCACTTCCTGTTTTCCCTTCACGATCGCCTGGCCGCGCGTGTAGCGCAACGCCGCGACGAGATCGCGGCTCGCCGCCGTGATGCGCGCCGAGCGCAGGCTCTTCGAGAACGAAAACGTGACCGCCGTCATCGCGATCGCGAGCAGGAGGATCACGGCCATCAGCTCGATGAGCGTGAATCC
>DASZYR010000370.1:0-4563 GCA_035545255.1 Rhodanobacteraceae bacterium | reverse complement strand
GCGACTTCGAGCGCGCCGGACGCGACGGCCGTTGCGATCTCGACGCGCGTGCCGTCCGGCGTGTGCCGCGCGGCGTTCTCGATGAGGTTCGACAGCACCTGCTCGATCATGACTTCGTCGCCCCGCACGAGCGGCAGGTCTTCGGGAAGATGCAGCGTCACCGGATGCTGCGCGAGCGCGTCGCGCAGGCGCGCGAGCACGGCGCCGATGAGCTCGTCGATCGCGATCCAGTCGCGGCGGAGTTCGACGCGGCCTTCGCTGAAGCGCGTGAGGTCGAGCAGGTTGCCGACGAGCCGGTTCATGCGCTCGGCTTCGTGCAGCAGCGTGTCGAGCAGCGAGCGGCGGCGCGGCTCGTCGAGCGTCGCTTCGCTGTCGCGCAGCGTCGACGCCGAGCCGATGATCGTCGCGAGCGGCGTGCGGAAATCGTGCGAGATCGCGGCGAGCAGCACGTTGCGGAGCTTCTCCGATTCGACTTCGAGATCGGCGTCCCGCGCGGCTTGGGCAAGCTGCACGCGCTCCATCGCGACCGCAGCCTGATTGACGAGCGCCTCGACGAGGCCGAGCTGCTCGGGGATCGCGAGCTGCCGCGGATCCGAAGGCCGAAGGCCGAGCACGCCGATGCAGCGTTTCAGCGCGTCGAGCGGCAGGAACATCGCGCCCGCGCTCGCAAGCGTGTCGGTGTGAAGGCCTGCCTTCTTGCGGTGGTCGTATGCCCACTGCGCGATCCCGAGATCGTTGCCGGGCACGGGATAGCGCACGGACGAAGCCTCGGGACGCGCGACGCCGCGATCGCAGAAATGCTCGGGATCCTGGATCCTGCCTTCGGCGTCCGGCAGCAGCACGGCCGCTTCGCCGTCGACGCTCGCGAGCACGTGGCGCACGAGGAATTTCGAAAGCTCCTCGATCGTGCGCCGACGCGCGAGCTCGCGCGAGAGCGCGTAGAGCTCGGCCGCGCGACGCTCGCGCTGCCTCGCGACGGATGCCTGCCGTTTGCCGAGCGCCGCGAGATGGCTGATCAGGAGCGCGGTCGTCAGCATCACGCCGAACGTGATCACGTACTGCGTGTCCGAAACACCGAACGAATAGCTCGGCGGCACGAACAGGAAATCGAAGAGCCCGACGCTCAGCACTGCGGCAAGCGCCGAGGGGCCGCGCCCGAACCGCGCGGCGACGATGACCGTGCCGAGCAGATACACCATGACGACGTTCGTGAGCTCGAAGCGGCCCTTCATGAGGCTCGACACGAGCGTCGCGAGCGCGACGACGCCGAGCGCCTTCGCGTATTGCGGCCAGCGGCTGCTGCGTTTCGGGATGCGCGGCGCGGCGGGACTGTCCTGGCCCGGTTCGCCGCTGATCACGTAGACGTCGATCGTGCCGCTCTGGCGGATCAGCTCGTCGACGAGCGAAACGTCGAAGCGGTCGCGCCAGCGCGGACGCAGCGGCTTGCCGACGATGATGCGGCTGACGTTCCTGCGGCGCGCAAAGTCCATCAGCGTCGCGGCGACGCTCTCGCCGGAGAGATTCGCGGTCTCGGCGCCAAGTTCGCCCGCGAGGCGCAGCGTCTGCAGGATGCGGTCGCGCGCCGCCTGAGGCAGGCGAACGTGGCGCGGCGTCTCGACGTAGACCGCGAGCCACTGCGAGTGCAGCGCGTTCGCCATGCGCGCGGCCGACCGCACGAGCCGCATCGAAAGCGGATCCGGCCCGACGCAGACGAGAATGCGCTCGTTCGCGGCCCAGGTCGCCGAGATCGCGTGGTGCTCGCGGTACTCGCGCATCGCGGCGTCGACGCGGTCGGCCGTCGCGCGGAGCGCCAGCTGGCGGAGCGCGATGAGATTGCCCTTGCGGAAGAAATTCTGCGCGGCATGCCGCGCCTTGTCGGGCACGTAGACCTTGCCTTCGGCGAGGCGCTCGAGCAATTCGTCGGGCGGCAGATCGACGAGCTCCACTTCGTCCGCGCCCGCGAACACGCGGTCGGGCACGGTCTCGCGCACGTCGACGCCGGTGATTTGCGCGACGACGTCATGCAGGCTTTCGAGATGCTGCACGTTGACGGTCGTGTAGACGTCGATGCCCGCGGCGAGCAATTCCTCGACGTCCTGCCAGCGTTTCGCGTGGCGCGCGCCGGGATGGTTCGAATGCGCGAGCTCGTCGACGACGAGCAAGGCGGGCTTCCGTGCGAGCGCGGCATCGAGATCGAATTCGGTCAGCGCGATGCCGCGGTGCTCGAGCGGCATCGACGGCAGGGTTTCGAGGCCTCCGAGCAGCGTTTCGGTCTCGGAGCGCCCGTGCAATTCGACGTAGCCGACGACGACGTCGACGCCGTCCGCGCGCTGGCGCTGCGCCGCTTCAAGCATCGCGTAGCTCTTGCCGACGCCCGCGGTCGCGCCGAAGAAGATGCGCAGCCGGCCGCGATGCGCGCGCGCCTCGTCCTCCTTCACGCGAGCGAGAAGGGCGTCGGGATCGGGGCGCGGGGCTTCGGAGTTCGGCATCGGGGCGCTTCGCTCGCTGGCGGCGCGATGATGCGGCAAGCGTGCGGCGGGTGCTACTGGCGGGCTCTGCCAAAATGCGGCCGTAGACGCGCTTTGCAGCCGCGGATCACGCAAGAAGCTCGTCATTCCCGCGAAGGCGGGAATCCATTTTTCCGCAGGAAAGCGAATGGATGCCCGCTTTCGCGGGCATGACGACAGGCATAAGGACTATTTCCCGTCGAGCGCGAGATTGAGCTGCAACACGTTCACGCGCGGCTCGCCGAAGATGCGCCATTGGCGCTTCTCTGTCGCCGCCGCGACGAGCTTGCGCACGTCCTCCACGTTCATCCCGCGCGCACGCGCAACGCGCTCGACCTGAAACTCCACCGCCGCCGGCGAAATCTGCGGATCGAGACCGCTTCCGGACGCGGTCACGAGATCGACCGGAACCGGCTTCGTGTTCTCGGGATCCGCCGCGCGCAGCGCCGCGATGCGCCGCTTCACCGCATCGGCGAGCGCAGGGTTCGTCGGGCCGAGATTCGAACCGCCAGACGCCGCACCGTTGTACGGAAACGGCGCAGTCGCGGACGGACGGCCCCAGAAATAGCGCGGATCGGAGAACGGCTGACCGATCAGCGCCGAGCCCACGGGCTTGCCGTCGTGCAGGATAACGCTGCCGTTCGCGGCCGTCGGGAAGAAAAGTTGCGCGAGAGCAGTCACGACGAGCGGATAGACGACGCCCGTGACGAGCGTGAGCAGCAGCAGCGAGACGACCGATTGGCGAAGGATCTTGCTCATGTCATCGGTTCCTCGTTCAGAACGTGCCCTGCAGCATCGCGAAGCCGCGCGTGCCGCCGATGTCTTTCACGTCGTTTCCGTTCCGGAAGCTCGCGGTACGGCCGTAGAACGCACGGTTGTCTGCGTGCGTTGTGCCGAAACTTGCCGACCAGTACGTCGCGAACTGCCACTTCAGCGTCGCGCCGAAATCGCCGTAGTCGGGATCGTCCTCGCCGTTCGACAGCGGCGTCGCGAGGCGCGTCGAAACGTTCGTGTGGCCCGCGTGCAGCGCGAGGCTCCATGCGTCGTTGAGCGGGATCGTGGCGTTGAGCTCGAGATAGCCCGTTCCTTTCGAGTCGTCGCGATAACCCTGTTCGATGTCGATGCCGAAGTAATCGGTCAGCGAAGTCGAGTATTTGAGCATCAGCCACTTCCACGTCAGCGCCGCGTTCGCTTCGGTCGTGTCGAACGATCGCGAGGCGAGGCCGGCGTCGTCGAGATTGCCGTGCGGATACAGATAGCCGTAGAGGCCGGCGCGCCACGACCAGTCGTCGTCGATCTGCCGCCCATAGCTTGCGTAGAGATCGAGCTCGAGCGCGGCGCCGGAATAGCTTTTGTCGCTGACGCTCGAAGCCCAGAAGCCGGCCGCGAAGCCGTTTTTCAGCGCGAGATCGCCGCCGCCCTGGATCGCTGGATGACCCCACGTCTGGGTCAGGCCGCGGAAGATGTAATCCGAGACGAGCGCGACGTTGCCGGAAACCGCGTAGTCCGCATCGTTGGCGGCGTCGGCGAGTGCGGTGCCCGCGACGGGAAGCGCAACGACGAGCAGCGACGCGATCGGCAGCTGACGAGTGTTCACGGGATTCTCCTTCACGCGAGGCCGAGCGCGACCAGCGCGAGATCGATGAGCTTGATGCCGACGAACGGCACGACGAGGCCGCTGAGGCCGTAGACCAGAAGGTTCCGCCGCAGCAGCGGCCCCGCGCCGAGCGCGCGGTAGCGCACGCCTTTGAGCGCGAGCGGAATCAGCACGATGATGATCAGCGCGTTGAAGATGACGGCCGAGAGAATCGCGCTCCCGGGCGTCGCGAGATGCATGATGTTGAGTGCGTCGAGCGCGGGATACGTGCCCGCGAACGCGGCCGGGATGATCGCGAAATACTTCGCGACGTCGTTCGCGATCGAGAACGTCGTCAGAGCGCCGCGCGTGATCAGCATCTGCTTGCCGATCTCGACGACTTCGATGAGCTTGGTCGGGTTCGAATCGAGATCGACCATGTTGCCGGCTTCTTTCGCGGCCTGCGTGCCCGAGTTCATC
>DASZYR010000369.1:0-2672 GCA_035545255.1 Rhodanobacteraceae bacterium | reverse complement strand
CTACGACAGAGGCGTGGATCGCCGGACCGGGCCATCAGCAGCCTGCGCTCGGGCCGGCGCGGATAGCGGCCAGCACGAAGCTGCGCGCATCTTCCGCCGCGCTGCCGTCATCGCCTGCGCATGCGCTCGCGGGCGAGATGCGCCGACACGCGCGCCAGCCCTTCGGTGGTTCCGACGCGCGGTGCGTAACCGAGATCGCGCCGCGCGTCGGCGATGTCGAACACGGCACTGCGGCCGAACACGGCGAGGGTATCCGCGCTGATGAGCGGCGCGCGGCCCGTGGCGGCGCGACCGAGCGGCGCCACGATGGACGATGCGCGGGTTCGCGCTGCGGATGCGCGCCGTGTCTCGGCCGGAAAGCCCGCCGCGTGCAGCAGCGCATTGAAGAAGCCGTCGACCGATGTCGGCTCGCCTTGCGTGACGAAGTAGGCTTTGCCGGCGATCGTGCCGCCGGGTTCGAGGCGTTCGAGTGCCTCGAGGTGTGCGTCGACGGCGTTGTCGACGTAACAGCTGTCGATCGCGGCGCCGGGATCGCCGAACAGCCGCAGGCTTCCCGATTTCGCGCGCGCGACGATCTCGGGCAGAAGATGCGGCTCGCCGGGACCCCAGAGCAGGTGCGGCCGTAACGCCACCGTCGCGAGCTCGCTGCCGTTCGCGGCGAGCACGCGCCGTTCGGCCAGCGCTTTGGTAGCAAGGTACGGCGTCGCGGCGCGGTCGGGCAGGGGGCGCGTCTCGTCGACGACGCCGCTCGCGCGGCCGTCGAGCGCGATGCCGGCGCACGAGGTGAACACGAGGCGAGCGATGCCGCCGACTTCGCACGCGGCGAGCACGTGGTCCGTGCCGACGACGTTGACTTCGTAGTCCTCTTCGAGCCCGCCCGGCATCGCGACGCGCGCGGCGCAATGCACGACCGCGCCGCAACCGGCTGCCGCGGCGACGACGGATTCGAGCGACGTGATGTCGCCGATCGCCGGCTCGACGCCCGGTGTATCCGGCGCATCCTCGCGCCTGCGGACCAGCGCCACGACCGCGTATCCGCTTTCGGCAAGGCGCCTGGCGAGCGCGCGTCCGAGGAACCCGGTCGCACCGGTCAGCAGTACGCGCATGCGCGTTTTCCCGTGGTTCGCATGACTTTATTTTCCGCTCAGCGAGGCGCATGTAGCGTGCAGCAACCAGCGATTTGCGGAACGGGGACAGGAATCCATGCTGCGTGCCTTCGTCTTCACGGCCGGACTCGCGGCGGCGCTGCTTGCGCGGGCGTCGCAGGAGTTTACCGGCGAGCTTGCCTCCGGCGCGTACTACCACATCGAGATTCCGGACGGCTGGCACGCCGGCGATGCGCTCGTCCTGTATCAGCACGGCCTCGACTTCACGACGCCTGCGAACGCGCCGGGGCTCGGACCGCTTCGCAGCGTCATGCTCGACGAAGGCTATGCGATCGCGGCGACGAGCTATCGCCAGCGCGGCTGGGCGCTGTTCACGGCGATCGACGACAACCGCGATCTCGTCGCGAAGTTCGGCGAGATAGCCGGCGCGCCGGGCGAGGTCGTCCCGTTCGGCGGATCGATGGGCGGACTCGTCGCGCTGAAGCTCGCCGAGGCATCGGGCTTTCCACCCGTTCGCGGCGCGTACGCGCTCTGTCCGGCTGCCGGCGGCGCGCGCCTATGGGACGCGGCGATCGATCTTCGCCTTGCGTTCGATGCCGTCTGCGGCGCGGACGGCGCCGGCGAGTTCCCCGAGGGCGATGCGCCGCTGACGTGGGCGATGAATCTTCGCGACATCCCGGACGGACTCGGCGATCTCTTCGACTACGCCGCGCTGTTGCCGGTGCTGGTTCCGCTCGAGCAATGCACCGGCGTCAACCTGCCGCCGGTGCTGCGCAACGACGCGATGCAGCAGAGGCTCGACGAGCTGATGGCGTTCGCGCATATCACGGACGAGGATTTCTTCGTGACGAACATCGCTTATTCGACGTACGTCATGAGCGATCTCGTGCGCGCGCGCGACAAGCTCGGCGCGCGCAATCCGTTCACGACGGCCGGGGTCTACTACAGCGATCCCGCCATCGCGCCGCACATCCCGCGCATCGTCGCCGATCCGCGCGCTGCGGCCGAGCTCGACGCCGTCTCCGACTTCCGCGGAGCGATCGGTGCAGCGAAGGTCGTCTCGATGCATACGAGCCGGGATCAGCTCGTCGTTCCCGGCAACGAGGACTTCGTGCGCGATGCGGTGCCTGCCGATCAACGCACGATCGCGATCGTCGACGAGGACGAGCCGACGCATTGCGGTTTCAGCGATGCCGAAGGGCTCGCCGGCTGGGAAGCGCTGCGTGCATGGAAAGACGGTGCGCCGCAGCCGCGCGTCCGCGATCTGCAGGCGCAATGCGAAGCGCTCGAAGCGGATGCCGACGTCGATGGGCCGTGCCGTTTCGACGCCGACGCGACGACCGTACCGTTCGACGACATCGTGCGTCCGCGGGCGAGCGGCGTTCTACCGGAGCGCGGCGGGCATTCGCGTCACATGCAGCCAGATCGTCCCGTCCCGCCGAACCGGACGATTTCGGTGCACGATCGCCGCGCACTCGAACGCTGATGCCGTCGTAGGAGCGGCGCCAGCCGCGATCTTTTTCCGTTCGTTATGCGCCCGCGACCATCCGAAAGATCGCGGCTGGC
>DASZYR010000368.1:0-3933 GCA_035545255.1 Rhodanobacteraceae bacterium | reverse complement strand
GACGCGGACGTGCAGCGCGTGCTGGAACGCGTGCGCGGCGAGCTCGAAGGGCAGGGGCGCGTCGTGTTGCGGCCGTCGGGAACCGAGCCGCTCGTGCGCGTGACGGTGGAAGCGCCTGATGATGCGCTTGTGCAGCGCTTGTCGGGCGAACTCGCGGATGCGGTGAAAGCCGCGGCTGCGAAAGTCGCTGCCTGATGGTGGAGCGATGCATGCTGTCCCTTCTCCCGCTTGCGGGAGAAGGTGCCGAAGGCGGATGAGGGAAGCTTTGGCATAGGGTGAGCCTCGGCCCACCGTTTTTTTCAGGTGGGCCAAGGCCCACCCTATAGACGGAACCAAGGTCGCCCTCACCCCAACCCTCTCCCGCAAGCGGGAGAGGGGGAATTGCGGCGGGAGAGGGGAACTGCGGCGCGATAGAATGCGTGCATGGCTTCGCGCATTCCGACGCTCGACATCCGCCGTTACGACACCGATCGCGAAGCCTTCGTCGCCGAGCTCGGAGCCGCATATCGCGAATGGGGATTCGCCGGCATCCGCGGTCACGGCATCGCGCAATCGGTGATGGATCGCGCCTACGACGCGTTTCGGCGCTTCTTCGCGCTGCCGGCCGAAGTGAAGAGGAAGTATCACCTCGCCGGGACGGGGGGCGCGCGCGGCTACACGCCGTTCGGCGTCGAGACGGCGAAGGACTCGCGTTATCCCGATCTCAAGGAGTTCTGGCACATCGGCCGCGAGATCCCGCGTGATTCGAAGTACGCGGACGTCATGGCGCCGAACGTCTGGCCGGGCGAGATTCCCGAGTTCAGGCCAGCCGGTTACGGGCTCTACGATGCGCTCGACCGGCTCGGCTCGCGCGTCCTGCGCTCGCTCGCATTGCACATCGAGCTGCCCGAGGATTATTTCGACGACAGGACGAACTTCGGCAATTCGATCCTGCGCCCGATCCACTATCCGCCGATCACGACGCCGGCTGATTCAACGGGAAACCTGCCGAACGTGCGGGCCGGCGCGCACGAGGACATCAACCTCATCACGCTGCTGGTCGGAGCGAGCGCCGAAGGGCTCGAGGTGCGATCGCATGCGGGCGAATGGGTGCCGTTCACGGCCGAGGCCGATACGATCGTCGTCAACATCGGCGACATGCTGCAGCGCCTGACCAATCACGTCTATCCGTCGACGACGCACCGCGTCGTGAATCCGCCCGGCGAGAATGCGCGAAAGCCGCGCTATTCGGTGCCGTTCTTCCTGCATCCGAACCCCGATTTCGTCATCGACGTGCTGCCGTCGTGCGTCGACGCCGCGCGTCCGAGCCGGTATCCGCAAGCGATCACTGCACACGAATACCTGCAGGAGCGGTTGCGCGAGATCAAGCTGATTTGAGCGGCTTTCTGTTTCCCCCTTTTCTTTCTGTTTTCCTCTCTTTGCGCCGCGATCGGATCGGCCGACCGCCGGGGCCGATCTCCATCACGAGGATCGTGCATGCATCGAGTCAGCGCCGCCGATTGCGTTCGACGACGCGGAAATTGCCCGAGTACGCCGCGATGAGCTTCAGCGAGAGTGCATCGGGCAGGAGCTTGAACAACGCCTTGACGAGCCGGTAGCGCATGCCGACGACGCGCACGATCGTGCCGCGCTCGGCGGCATCGAGGCCGTCGCGCGCGACGTCGCGCGCGTCGAGCCAGACCCATTTCGGCATCTTCGAGACGCTCGTGCGCGAGCCGGTGATATCGTGGAATTCCGACAGCGTGAAGCCCGGGCAGAGCGCGCAGACGTTGATGCCGTGATGCCGGTTCTCGAGCGCGAGGGCTTCGGAGAAGCGGATCAGGTACGACTTCGACGCGGCGTAAAGCGTGTGTCCCGCCGGCGCCGGCATGAGGCCCGCGAACGAGGCCACGTTGACGACGCGTCCGAAGCCGCGTTCGCGCATGCCGGGCACGAAGGCGTGGCAGAGCTCGGTCGGCGCCTGGATCATGACCTGCAGGAACGCGGCGTGCGTGGACCACTCGCGAGAGACGAGACTTCCGGTGACGCCGTAGCCGGCGCTGTTGACGAGCACGTCGATCGCGAGGCCTTCCGCGTCGATCGCCGCTTTCAGCTCGGCAGGTGCAGCGGGATCCGCGAGATCGATCGCGATCGCGCGTGCGTCGATGCCGCGCTCGGCCGAAAGATCGTGCGCCAGCGCTTCGATGCGGTCGAGGCGGCGTGCGGCCAGCACGAGATCGTGTCCCCGCAACGCGAGCTCGCGCGCGAACGCGGCGCCGATGCCGGACGATGCGCCGGTGACCAGCGCGCGGCGGCGGGGTTTCGCGGAATCCATGGCCGCGAGCCTAAGCGGACCGGGGCCGCAGGGGAATCCGTCGCGCGGTGCCGCGGACGAAATCGCGCGCGAAGATCGGGTCGCCGATGAGCTCGTCGTCCCGGGTCACGCACGAGGCGCGCCTGCAAGGAGGTGCGGTTGCGTCGGTTGTCGGTCGCGGCGCGCATCGCTATCCTTGCGCGCCTTTTGTGGAGAGCCTTTCTGGAACGGGGAAATGCCATGCGACGTCCGCTCGTCGCCGGAAACTGGAAGATGCACGGCTCGCGCGAGATGGCTTCGGCGCTCGTCGCCGGGGTCGCAGCGTCGCTGCCGGCCGGCGCTGCCGTGGGCCGTGTCGAGGTCGCGCTGCTGCCGCCATTTCCGTATGTCGCGGGGCTGGCCGAGCGCCACGCGGGTTCGAGCCTCGCGTTCGGCGCGCAGGACCTCAGCGAGCATGCGCAGGGCGCGTTCACGGGCGAGGTATCCGGCGCGATGCTGAAGGACGTCGGCTGCACGTACGTGCTCGTCGGGCATTCGGAGCGTCGCCAGTACCACGCGGAAACCGACGATCTCGTCGCGCGGAAATTCATGGCGGCGCAGGCGGCGGGGCTCGTGCCGATCGTCTGCGTCGGCGAGACCCTCGAAGAGCGCGACGGCGGTATCACCGAAGCCGTGATCGCGCGCCAGCTCAACGCCGTGGTCAAGCGCGCAGGCATCGGCGCGTTCGCGAGCGCGGTGGTCGCATACGAGCCGGTCTGGGCCATCGGCACGGGGCGGACGGCCTCGCCGCAGCAGGCCGAGGCGGTTCACGCGTTCATCCGTGACAAACTTGCTGCACTGGATGGTACAATTGCTGGCTCGCTGCGGATCCTTTACGGCGGCAGTATGAAGCCCTCCAACGCGGCTGAACTTCTGGGGCAGCGCGACGTGGACGGCGGACTCATTGGCGGTGCGTCGCTGGTCGCCGTGGATTTCCTCGCGATCTGCCGCGCCGCGGATCGCTGAATTGTCGAAACGACGCGCGACTTCGGCGCGCGACGGGATGTAACCAAATCATGCTTACGATCATCGCCAACGTCTTCTATGTGCTGATTGCGGTCGCCATGACCGTCCTGATCCTCCTGCAGCGCGGCGCAGGTGCCGCCGCGGGATCGGGCTTCGGCGGCGGCGCGTCGGCGACCGTCTTCGGCGCGCGCGGCTCGGCGAACTTCCTTTCGCGCAGCACGGCGGTGCTCGCGGCTCTGTTCTTCCTGCTCAGCCTCGGCATGGGCATGTATCTCGGACGGCCTTCCGGCGACTCGCGCCCGGTCGACGATCTCGGCGTGATGTCGGGAGTCGCGCCGGCAGAGAAGCCCGCGCCGGCGACGCCTCCCGCGTCCGGCGACGTGCCGCAGCCGGCGCCTGCTGCGTCGGGCGACAAGCCCGCCGCGTCCGGCGACAAGCCCGCTGCGCCGGCTGCCGGCAAGCCGGCGGCGGACAAGGATCAGCCGGCTGGCGACCAGCCGAAAGCGGACGGGAAGGACGGAAAGTAAGTAAACCTGAATGCCCAGGTGGCGGAATTGGTAGACGCACTACCTTGAGGTGGTAGCGGGGAAACCCGTGGAGGTTCGAGTCCTCTCTTGGGCACCATCGATTCGGCG
>DASZYR010000367.1:0-8222 GCA_035545255.1 Rhodanobacteraceae bacterium | reverse complement strand
ATTGACCGCCATAGGGTGGGCCTTGGCCCACCGCTTTCCGACGCAAAGCCGAAGGTGGGCCGAGGCCCACCCTATGGGACTGTCGACGTCACGTATTTCGCGAACACGGCGTCGATCTCGGCAGGCGCGATCGTCTCGCCTTTTTCGGCGCGTTCGGCAAGCTTGAAGAATTCGTCGATGCGCGGCTCGCCGTTCGGCTCGGGCGACGTCGTGAAGCGCGCGTGCGCGTCGGCGATGCGCTGCCAGCGCGCGCGGACGTCGGCCCAGAATGCGCGCGTCTTTTCCCAATACGCGCGCCCTGCGCCGAAGTCGTAATCGGCGATGCGCGTGTAGCTGTTGACGCCGACCTCGCGCGCGAGCGCTGTCGCCGTGCCGTCGGGCGCGATCGCGAGCTTCGTGTTGTCTTGCTCGTGCACCCAGCCGCCCGGCGTCAGCGTGTGGCGGTTGACGACTTCGAGTGCCTGATAGTCGTTGCGCTTCGTGTATTCGCGGCGCGGCAACGGACGCCAGGTGCGATCCGACGTCCACGCGTCGACGCCTTCCTCGTGCGTCCAGCGGCCGATGCCGCCGTAGCGCGGTGCGTCGTCGACTTCGTAGACGGTCTGCGACCAGGCGCCCTTCGCGACGTCGGCCGCGACGCCCTCGGTCTTGAACGTGCCGTTGCCGCGGAATCGCAGCACATGCTGCGGCTCGTACTGCCAGTCCTGGCGCCAGTGCTTGACGACCGCATGATCCTTGCCGAGCACGAGGATGTGCTGCAGCGAGATGTGCCGTCCCTCGTCGGCGATGACCTCGACGAGCTCGGTGCCGCCCGAGCGCTGCCGCTCGTGCGGCACGTAACCCGGCGCGAGCGCGGCGGTCTCGTCGAACGCGAAATGCACGCGGAACTCACCGGCCATCGCGAGGATGCTCCTGCGATCGCACTCGAAAGTCTGCTCGGCGGTTGCGGGCGGCGCGGCGCACGGGCGCATGTACGCGGACGGCGCGGGTTCCGCGAGCGGTTTCGATGTCTTCGCATCGGGTTTCGACGCGGGCGTCGAACAGGCGGAAAGCAGCAGGGCTAGCAGGAGCGAGGCTGGCAGCAGATGACGCATCGTTTTCTCCGGTACTTCAGGTGGCGTGCAACGGTGAAAGAAGCTCGGCGTTCTCGCTCGCGGCGATCAGGCGCGCGATCTCGAGGCCGAGCAGCGAGAGCTTCAGCGGCGGGCGCGCGCCCAAGGTCTGGAGCCACGGCAGGCGGCGGTGCTCGAACGTCACGAGCCGTGCCTGCCACGCCGGGCCGAGCCGCGCGAACGCGAGGCGCAGGAAGGCCGCGTGCGCCTGCCAGTTCGCCGGTTCCTTGAGCGGCGGCGCGAGGCGCATCGCGGCGACCATCTCGTCCCACGCGAGATAGTCGGTATCGGGCAGGAGATGGAGTTTCGCGATCCGGGCTCCGTCCGCGTCGCGAAACGACAGCCATTCGCGAGGTCCGTGCGAGGTCACCTGCACGTGCGCATCAGCGCGCACGCAGCGCGCGAGCGGCCGGAGCGCCGGATGATCGAGCAGCAGCAGGCCGCGCGAGCCGATCGTGGCTGGCGCCTCTGCCGGACGCCGGTCCTTGCGTTCGAGCCAGAGCGCGGCGCCGAGACGCGCCAGCCACGGCGCGAGCGCGGCGATGTCGAATCGCGAGGCGCTTTCGCGCTCGCGCGGAACGTCGTCGACCTGCGGCGACTCGCGCGGCCATTCCGGCACGCGGTCGCCGAAGTGCGGTTCTCGTGCGTTCGAATCGTCGTGGAAGTCGCTCATGCGCGCCTCGCAGCCGGTGACCATCAGAACGTCGCGCGCAGCCCGACGCGCGCCGCGCGTCCCGGCGCGGTGTAGCGGTCGATCGTCGCGGATTCGGCAAGGCCGCCGACCATTCCCCAGTTCCAGTATTTGCGGTCGGTGAGGTTCGTCAGCGCGGCGTAGAGCTCGACGCGCGGATGCACCTGCCAGTGCGAGTAGAGATCGAGCGTCGCGTAGCCGGGCGACGCGAAGCGCACGGTCGGATCGTCCTCGGTCGGCTTCGGAAGTCGATCCTTGCGCTCGACGAACGTGCCGACGAGCCCGGCGCCCCAGCGCTCGCGATCGAACGCGATGCCGAGCACGGCTTTCGCAGGGTCGATGCTGACGAGCGGCTGATGCGCCGTTTCGTCGTCGCCGCGCGATGTCGCGAGACTTCCTTTGAGACTCCATCCTGCGAGGGCATCGGAGAACGCGCCGAAGTCGAGTCCGTAGCGCGCCTCGAAACCGCGGATCTTCACGCGAGAGAGATTGATCGACTGGAACGTGATGAAGCCGGTCTCGGGATCGACGTCGACGACGGCCTCGGACTCGATGAAGTCGCGATAGCGGTTCTCGTACGCGGCGAGGCTGAAGAAGCCGTAACGCCCGCCGCCGCGAAGGCCGATCTCGAGGCCGTTGCTCGTTTCGGGCTCGAGATCGGGATTCGGGATCGACGTGTAGCCGAACGCGAGATTCGTGAAGCCGAGATTGACGTCGTTGTACGGCGGCGCGCGAAAGCCGTGCGCGTATTGCGCGTAGGCCGAGAACGCGTCGTCGAAGCGCCAGATCGCGGCCAGCTTGGGAGATGCGCTCGTGTCGGTGAGCGAAGCTGGCGCGGCCGGGTTCGCTTGGGAATAGATCGGGTCGTCTTGCGGATCGAGCTTGTAGTAATCGAAGCGAACGCCCGGGATCAGGCTGAGACGTCCGGCAGCGAGCTGGATCTCGTCCTGGCCGAAAGCGGCGGCATTCGTCGTGTCGGTCGGCGGGAAGTCGTGGACCGGGAACGTGTCGGGCAGCACGACGTTCGTGATCTCGCCGGTCAGGACATTGCGCTGGAATCCGTTGCGCGATTCCCCGGTGCGCGTTCGCGACAGATCGATGCCGTACGTGATCGCGTGCTCGGCGGAGCCTGTCGTCGCCGATTTGCGGAACGTCGCTTCGGCGCCGACGATGCGCTGGTCGAACTCGAAACGGCGGTAGCGCTGCGTCGGGTTCGCGCTCGCGAGGCGATCCTCGAACGTGTCCTGCGCCGTCTCGCTTTCCTGCCAGTACGCTTTCCAATCCGCGCTGTCGGCGAGCATCGACGCGAACGGAATCTCCTGCCCGACCGAGAAGCGCCGGCGGTCGCGCACGTCGTGACCGGCAAGCGCGGTCGTCGGCGCATTCGTGACGCTCGACAGCACGCCGGTATCGTCGTCGGCGTGCTCGCCGTCGATCGCGACGCGATCGACGCGGCCCGACGGCGCCGTGTGCACGTACTTCGCGAGCACGGCGTTGCTCTTCGTGTCCTGCGGATTCGGCCGCGTGCGCGAGGCGTCGGCGCTGTCGACGTCGCCCATGTTGCCGAGCGCGCTGCCGTCGCGGTGCGTCGCGACGACGACCGCGCCGTGCTCGCCGTTGCCGCCGGCCCAGGTGCCGCTTTCAGCGCTGCCTCGGTCGGCGCTGTCGTAGAGCAGTTTTCCGGAAAGGAACTGGCCGCCGTCCGGGCCGAGATAATCGTTCGGATCCTTCGTGACGTAGCTGACGACACCGCCGAGCGCGTCCGATCCGTACAGCGACGAGGCCGCGCCGCGCACGATCTCGACGCGCTTCAGCGCATCGACGTCGACGACGTCGCGTCCGGCGCTCGAGAAGCTGCCGATCGAGAACGCATCCGGCACGGCGATGCCGTCGACCTCCATGCGCACACGGTTGCCGCCGAGGCCGCGGATCGAGATGCCGCCGATGCCGAAGCGGTTGCCGCCGGTCGCGCCGCCCGTGACGGAAACGCCCGGCTCGTAGCGCAGGAGATCGTCGAGGCCCTGCACCTGCCGGCGATCGATCTCGAGCGCGTCGATGACGGTGACGTCGCCGGCGACATCCTTCTGCGCACGCTCGTTGAGCGTCGCGGTGACAACGATGCGGTCGAGCTCGTCGAAGATCGGAAGGTCGTCGGGTTTCGACTCGTCCGCACGCGCGCCGCTCGCGAGGACGAGCAGCAGCAGCGATGGAGCGGTGACGCGCTTCCGGATCGGCATTCGGTTCCCCTTGGCTTCCAATGCCCGCGCGCGGCGGGTGTTGGCTGGCGGGGAACCGCGATGGCGGACGGTTCGGGCTGGCTCTGGCGTTGGCGTGTCGCGACGCTTCGGTCGCAGGTTCGGTCTTTACTTCGTGAGGATCAGCTTGTCGTTGCGCGTCAGGCGCAAGCGGTATTCCTGACCTGCGTGATCGATGACGAGCTCGCGGCCGCCGGCGAGCAGCCGGTGGCTGTCGATGCGCTGCGCGCCGTTCGGCGCGGGCGTGCTCGTCGCACGATTCGCGCGCGGCAATGCGGCGGACGGTTCATGAGGGACGGGGTCGAGCATGCCGGCGCTCCTCTGCGATAGGCGCCGTTAATGATAACGATTCGCATTTACGTGTCAACGGGCGAAAGATGCGTCGAACGCGCCGAATGGCCCGGGAACCGCTCCGGCGCCTGCCCTCGGCGGGACTGAAGGCTTCCGGCAACCCGAGCGATGCGCCTCTTCGGATCTCCCTAACCGGATGGCTTCCCGGCGCATCCTATGCGCATGACGGACGAAGAAGCGCGCCGGATCGCCCAGGCGGGCAGAGGGGACACGGCAGCGTTTCGGCATCTGGTCGAGGCGCACGCGCGCGCGCTGTTCCGCGTCTGCGCGCGCATCACGCGCGACGACGCGCTCGCCGAGGACGCCGTGCAGGAGGCGTTCTTCAACGCCTACCGGCACCTCGCCGAGTTCGACGGCCGCTCGGCGTTCTCGACCTGGCTGCACCGCATCGCCGTGAACGCCGCGCTCGAGCAGATGCGCAAGCGCCATCGCGTCGAGGATGCGTTGCCCGAAACCGACGACGGCGAAGCGATGTTCGCCGATGCGTTCGATGCCGCGCCGGGGCCCGACCGCCATGCGACGAGCGTTGCGCTCGGCCGCGACATCGCCGCCGAGCTCTCGCGCATGAGCACGATCGAGCGCACGGCCTTCGTGCTCCGCCATCACGAAGGCCGCTCGATCGAGGAAATATCGCAAACGCTTTCGCTCAGCGAGAGCGCGAGCAAGCAGGCGGTCTTCCGCGCCGTGCGCAAGCTGCGCGCGGCGCTCGATCCGGTCGATACGGTGGATTAGCGCATGAACACGATCAGCGACGACGACCTCGTTCTCTATCACTATCGCGACGGCCTGGATGCGGCGCGTCTCGGCGAGATCCGCGGCGCGCTCGCGACATCGCCGGCGCTACGCGAGCGCCTCGCGTCGATCGAGCGCGTGCTGGCGTTCGTCGACGCGGAGCCTGCGCCCGAACCCGCTGCGGATTTCGAGGTGCGTCTCTGGCGAAATCTCGAGCCGCGATTGCAGATGCCGCGCATCGCGAGACGCGCGTCATGGCGCGGCGCGCTGCACGCGATCCACGCGTGGCTGACGCCGCCGCGTCTCGCGTTCGCAAGCGCCTCTGCGATCGCGCTCGCGATCGGCGCCGGCTTTTACGCCGGAAGGAACAGCGCGCCCGTGATGCCGCCCGCCTCGGCATCGACCGCCGATGCGGGCGCCGCGCGCGTGCTCGACGCGTACGTCGCGGCGCATCTTCGCGCGACCGAGGGCGTGCTGATGACCGCGAGCAACAGCGACAGCGCCGAGATCCTCGACGGCAACCGCGCGCTCGCCGCGCAGCTCGTCGAATCGAACCGGCTCTATGCGCTCGCGGCGGCGCGCGCGGGCAACACGCAGCTCGCGGATTTCCTGCGCCAGATCGAGCCCGTGCTGATCTCGCTGGCTAACGCGCCCGCTTCGTCGCCCGTCCAATCCTCGGAAGGTTTGCGCGAGTACCTGCGCGATACCGACCTGATGTTCCAGGTGCGCGCCGCCGAAGCGCGACTCGATCGCAACGGCACGCACCGAACCTGACTCCACGAAGGAATCTTTCGATGACGAAAACGACCGCAACCGTCCTCGCCGCCGCGCTGATGCTCGCGCTCGGCACGCACTCCGCGCACGCCGCGAGCGAGGGCGACATGGCTCCGACCGACAAGGCGTCGAACCAGCTCTACTGGGACGGCCAGGCCGCGCTCAAGAAAAGCGACTGGAACGGTGCGCTGAAGCGCTTCCAGGATCTCGAGAAGCTCTTGCGGGAGAAGGAGCCGAAAAGCGCCGACGCCGCGCTGTACTGGGAAGCCTACGCGCTCGTCCAGGCCAAGCGCACGGCCGAGGCGAAGGCGACGCTCGACCGCTTGCACCGCGAATTCCCGGACAGCCGCTGGGGCAAGGACGCCGACGCGCTGCTGCGCGATGCGCGCCCCGCGAACGCGAAGGCCGACGACGCGAGCATCGACGACGAGGAGCTCGCCGACGTCGCGGTCGAAGGTCTCATGAATGCGCCGCCCGAACGCGCGCTGCCGCTTCTGAAGAAGGTGCTGCAAAGCCGGCACTCGACGAAGGTCAAGAAGCGCGCTCTGTTCGTGCTGAGCCAGCTCGGCACCGATCCCGCGCTCGACGTCGTCATCGACGCCGCGAAAAATTCGCCCGATCCCGAGCTTCGCGCCGAGGCGATCCGCATGCTCGGCGTCAGCGGCGAGGACCGCGCGATCGAGCGGCTGCGCGAGATCTACGCGACGAGCAAGGACGCGCGCGAGAAGCGGCAGATCATCGAGGCCTGGCTGGTCGCCGACCGCAAGGACCTCGTGCTCGCGAGCGCGCGCAACGAAGCCGATCCGGCCGTGCGCAGGAAAGCGATCGAGACGCTCGGCGCGCTCGATGCATCGGACGAGCTGAAGCAGCTTTTCGACGTCACGCAGGACGCCGACAACCGGCGCGCGATCGTCCAGGCGCTCGGCGTCGCCGGCAACGGCGATGCGCTCGCGGCGATCGCGGGCGACGCGAAGCTGCCCGAGGACCTGCGCAAGGACGCGCTGCAATCGCTCGGCGTCGCGGGCGCGGACGACAAGCTCGTGCGGCTCTATCGCGAGGCGAACACCGAAGCGCTGCGCGACGCGACGCTGCACGGGCTCATCGTTGCCGGCGATTCGGACGGCGTGCTTCAGCTCTATCGCTCGGCGAAGACGGTCGAAGAGAAGAAGGCGCTGTTGCGCACGCTGACGGTCATGGGCGACGACAGCGCGATCGACGCGATCGAGGGCGAGCTCGACAAGGATGCGAACCGGAGAAATCCGCAATGAAGCGCTTGCTGCTTTGCGCGCTCGCCGCTTCGGCACTGCAAGCGGGCCTTGCATTCGCCGCCGACTCGCTCGCGACGCGCGTAACGTCGGCCGACGGCTGGGTCGCGTGGAACGTGCCGATGATCGCCGACGCGGGCACGCCGTGCTGCTTCTCCGGCGGACCCGGAAAGAGCGACCGCTCCGGCTGCGATCTCGACGATCGCAGCCACGGCTTCAGCACCCGCGACGAGCCGCGTCCGCCGGATCGCGATGTCCTCACGGTCTACGCGCACGTGGCGCACTCCCGTGTCGACGGCGTGCGCGCGTACGACGCGACGTGCCCGGTGCGCAGCGCGAGCGAGATTCGGCGCATCGACGGAGTCGAACCCGGCGACAGCATCGGATTTCTCTCGGCGTGGATGGACGGCGGCGAAGCTTCGGCGCGCGACGAGGACGCGCTCGGTGCGATCGCCTTCCATGAAGACGCAGCGGCGACGCGCGTGCTCGCCGCGCATGCCGAGGCTTCGCATCCCCGCAAGGCGCGCGAATCCGCGCTGTTCTGGCTCGGGCAGGCGCGCGGCGCCGACGGCGCCGCGATCGTCGAGCGTTACGCGACGACCGACGGCGATCCGAAGCTGCGCGAGCATGCGATCTTCGCGCTGACGCAGTCGCACGCGGGAGATCCGTACGTTCGCATCCGCGCGATCAGCGGCAGCGATCCGTCCGATCGCGTGCGCAGCCAGGCATTGTTCTGGATGGCGCAGATGAACGACACGCGCGCCGCGGCCGACATCACGAGCGCGATCCGGCAGGATGCATCGTCCGAAGTTCGCGAGCAGGGCGTGTTCGCGCTCTCGCAGCTCGGTGACGAGAAAGGCGACGAGGCATTGATCGCGCTGCTGAAAGGCGACTATCCGCGCGAGGTCAAGAAGCAGGCGCTGTTCTGGCTCGGCCAATCAGGCTCGCCGCGCGCGTTGCAGTACTTCGACGCGGCGCTGACGAAATCGAAGTAGCGCGTTTTTTCCTCCTGTATCGGCGTTTCCCCCTCTCCCGCTCGCGG
>DASZYR010000366.1:0-4263 GCA_035545255.1 Rhodanobacteraceae bacterium | reverse complement strand
CGAGCTCATGGCCGTGCTTGCGCTTGCAAGGCCCGGCAGCGTCGTCGTCTGCAACGGCTACAAGGATCGCGAGTACGTGCGGCTCGCGCTGATCGGCCGCAAGCTCGGGCTCGAGCTCTACATCGTCATCGAGAAGCCGAGCGAGCTTGCGCACGTCATCGAGGAAGCGCGCGCGCTCGACGTCGAGCCGCTGCTCGGCGTGCGCATGCGCCTCGCGAGCCTCGGCGCCGGCAAGTGGCAGAACACCGGCGGCGACAAGGGCAAGTTCGGGCTCACGCCGCGCCAGCTGCTCGATCTCCTCGCGAGCCTTCGCGAGGCGAAGCTCTCGCACACGCTGCGGCTTCTGCATTTCCACATGGGCTCGCAGATGTCCAACGTGCGCGACATCGCCGGCGGCATGCGCGAAGCCGTGCGTTACGTCGTCGAGCTCGAGAAAGCCGGCGTCACGATCGACTATCTCGACGTCGGCGGCGGACTCGGCGTCGACTACGAAGGCACGCGCTCGCGCTCGGACTGCTCGATCAACTACAGCCTCGAGCAATACGCCTCGACGATCGTGCAGCCGCTCGCCGAAGCGGCAGAAGGTTACGGCTTCAAGCCGCCGCGCGTGCTGACCGAATCGGGCCGCGCGATGACGGCGCATCACGCGGTGCTCGTCGTCAACGTCAGCGAGGTCGAGGAAGCGCCGCGGGGACGCATCCCGAAGCCGCGCCAAGATGAACCGCTCGTGCTGCGTCACCTGCGCGAGATCCACGACGAGATCGAATCGCGTCCGCCGACCGAGCTTTATCACGAAGCGCAGTACCGTCTCGCCGAGGGACACCAGCTCTACGCGCTCGGCCAGCTCGGACTTGCCGACCGCGCACGGCTCGACGATCTCTATTACGCGATCCTCAACGCGGTGCGTCCGAGGCTGAAACCGGACGAGCCGCCGCATCGTCAGGCGATCGACGAGCTGAACCAGAAGCTCGTCGACAAGTACTTCGTCAATTTCTCCGTGTTCGAATCGGTGCCGGACGTCTGGGCGATCGACCAGGTGTTTCCGATCGTGCCGATCGAAGGACTCGGCCGCGCGCCGGACCGGCGCGGCGTCATCGCCGATCTCACCTGCGATTCGGATGGCCGCATCGACCAGTACGTCGACTCCGACGGCGTGGACGTCAGCCTGCCGCTGCACCGGCTCCGCGACGGCGAGCCGTATCGTCTCGGCATCTTCCTCGTCGGCGCGTACCAGGAGACGCTCGGCGACATCCACAATCTTTTCGGCGACACGGACGCGGTCAACGTGCGCATCGACGCGGGCGGTCGCTACGAGTTCTCGCACGTCAAGCGAGGCGACAGCGCGGACGTCATGCTCGATTACGTCGGCTACGATCTCGGCGCGCTTCGCGCAGCGTATCGCGACAAGATCGCGGCCGCGGGTTTCCGCGGCGGCGAGGCGGAGCGCATCGAGAAGACGCTCGAAGCGGGCCTGACGGCGTATACGTATCTTGCCGAAAGCTGATTCGTGCTTTGCTTTTCCTCACTCCGAGCTTCCCTCACCCGCCCCGTCGGGGCGACCTCTCCCGCAAGCGGGAGAGGTGATGGCGTTTCCCTCACACGCTCGCGCGAGAGGTACAGCTTTCCCCTCTCCCGCTTGCGGGAGAGGGTAGGGTGAGGGCAAGGTGTTCGATACCGAATCGAGCGCTTCACTCCGAATTCCCTTACCCGCCGCGCTTCGCGCGCCGGCCTCTCCTGCAAAGCGCTGAAAGGCGAAAGACGAGACCTTCCGAATGACCAGACTCCAAGTCGCCTTCGTCGGCCTCGGCGCCATGGGCCAGCCGATGGCCGGACATCTCGCGCGCGCCGGACTCCTTTCCGCCGTCTGGAATCGCACACATGCGAAAGCCGCAGCGGTCGCCGCGGAACTCAAGGTCGCGGCGCCCGCGTCCATCGCGGAGCTCGCGCGCGATCGCGACATCATCGCGCTCTGCGTCTCCGCGGACGACGACGTGCTCGCGCTCGCGCGCGGGATCGCATCGCACGCGAAACCCGGCACGATCGTCGTCGATCATTCGACGGTCTCGTCGGTGACCGCGCGCGCTGCCGCCGAAATGCTCGCCGGACGCGGCTGCGCGTTCCTCGATGCGCCGGTGTCCGGCGGCGTCGAAGGCGCGAGGAACGGCAAGCTCTCGATCATGGTCGGCGGTGAGGAAAACGCGCTCGTGGGCGCGCGGCCGGCGCTCGACTGCTACGCCGCGCGCATCAGCCACATGGGTGGCGTCGGCGCGGGGCAGGATACGAAAGCCGTCAACCAGGTGCTCGTCGCCGGCATCGCGCAAGCGGTCTGCGAAGGGCTCGCTCTCTCCGAGAAGCTCGGCCTCGATGCCGAGCGCCTGCTGCCGACGCTGATGGCCGGCGCCGCGAACAGCTGGTTCCTCGAAAAGCGCGGCGCGACGATGTTGCGCGACGAATTCCGCGTCGGCTTCAAGCTGTCCCTCTTGCACAAGGATCTCGCGATCGTGCGCGAGCTCGCCGTTGCGGCGGGCATCGACCGGTCCGTCATCGAGAAATCGCTGGCGGATTACGCGAAGCTGATGGCCGAGGGACACGGCGACGAGGACATCTCCGCGCTGATCCGGCTGAAACGCGGGCAGAGCTGAGGCCGCGTCGCGCGTGGCTGCGCGCTTCGATGTATTGGGACGGCACGGCTCGCGGCTGACGCCGCTCGTACAAAAAGCAGAATCCGATCGCGTTGTTTGAGGTTGCGGCGCGGCGAACTGCCAGAGATTCAGCAACGCTGTAGGAGCGGCGTCAGCCGCGAGCCTTCTGCGAACGTCTGCCGCGGCCGTCACGCGCCGCCTGTCCGGTCCGCGAACGGAACCCCGTAAGGACGTGCACGGCCTCGCTGTGCGTCCACGCTTTCTTTGGCGCATCCCAGCCCGGCTGCTTTCCACGGCCTTCAACAGGGATGCCTCATGTCGACACCAGCCTTTGTTTCGTCCGCTCACCGCCGCCTGCCGCTGTCCGTCGCGCTCGCCGCCGCTTTCGGTGTCGCGGTTTCCTCGGGATCCGCCGTCCAAGCCGAAAGCGCCTGGGCGCCCGACTTCCGTCCTGCTCAGGACCGCATCGGATCGGACCGTCCGTTCCGATTCCGGCCGAGCTCGGCGCACGCGCCATCGAAGAGCAATCCGCACCATCCTTCGGCATCGCATGTCGTGCAGAACTGCGACGACGACGGCGGGCCCGATACCCTGCGTTCGCAGATCGCGGCGGCGGGATCCGGCGATACGATCGACCTCTCGCAGCTTGCGTGCAGCAAGATCACGCTGACGCAGCACCATGCGCTGGAGATCCATCAGGACGATCTCTCGCTGAAAGGCCCTGCCAGCGGGGCCTCTGGCCTCACGATCAGCGCGGCGTTCTATTCGGGCGTCGTCTATCACACCGGAGCCGGAACGCTGTCCATCACCGACCTGACCCTTTCGAACGGCATCTTCGTCGGCTCGAACAACCCGCGCGGCGGCTGCATCTATTCGGCGGCGAATGTCTACCTCTCGCGTTCGGTGGTGTCGCACTGCCGTCTGCAAAGCACGCAAGCCAGCAGCCCGGCAGTCGGAGGCGGCATATTCACCCAGGGCGATCTCACCCTGGCGAGCAGCACGATCACCGACAGCGCGATCACCGATGCCGGTTCCGGCGCTGTCGCTCGAGGCGGCGGAGCTTTTGTGCGCAGCAACTTCTCGTCGAATACCAGCACGATCAGTGACAATTTCAGTTTCGGTCAAGCGGGAGGCGTGTTCGCCGCCAGCGACGTGACGATTCGGAATTCCACGTTTTCCGGGAATGTCGCCAGCGCGGTCGGTGCTTTGGAGATCTACAATCACGGCTATACGGTCGTGATCTCCAACAGCACGATCTCCGACAACCATGCGCGCAACAACTACGGCGCGCGCTACGGCGGTATCTGGTCCTACTCTTCGATGACGATCACGAGCAGTACGATCGCGTTCAACTCCGCACAGAACCCGATTCCAGGCGAGGGCGAAGGCGTCTATCTCCTCGGCGCGAGCGCCTCGATCCAGAGCTCGATCATCGCGGGCAATTTCAACGAATCCGGGCCAGCGGATCTCGGTGGGCATGGAGGGACACTGGCGCAAGACAGCGCCAACAATCTCATCACGTCCTCGACCCTGCCGGTTCCCTTCGACACGATCAAGGATTGCCCGAAGCTCGACGTCCTCGCCGACACCGGCGGCAACGTCAAGACGCACGGACTGCTCG
>DASZYR010000365.1:0-6474 GCA_035545255.1 Rhodanobacteraceae bacterium | reverse complement strand
GATCGACGTCACCATCTGGATCTGCCAGCGGTAGATCGTGAGGTGCGGCGACAGCGGGCGGGCGTTGGCTGGCATGAGCGGGTTCCTGCTGGCGAAATCCCTGGCGTGCGGACGGCTCAGAAATCGATGCAGCGGCCGTTCTTCTCCCAATCGCCGTAACGCGTCGGATCGAGGCCGTCGGTGCGGCCGCCGATCTCGCGCGGCATCGCGCCGTCGCCGGAAGTGCCCTCGTCGTTCGCGGGCGGCACCGGTTCGCGGCGTTCGGAATCGGAATCGTCGGGATCAGGCATGGCGTGTGCTGCAGCGCGCAAGATTAAACCTCCGCGCGCCGCGAGACAACCAAACGGGGTTTGCAGCCGATGCTAGAGTGAGTCGCATGTCGCCCGATACGGATGCCGCGCCCGTTCCGCTCGAGCGCGCCGAACTCGTCGAGATCGCCGGTCCCGACGCGCTCACGTTCGCCCATGCGCAGTTCGCGAGCGACGTGCGCGCGCTCGAATCGTCGTCCTGGCAATGGAGCGCATGGCTGACGGCGCAAGGCCGCGTGCAGACGGTATTCGCGCTGTTCCGCATCGAGCCCGATCGCCTGTCGATGTGGCTGCCGCTCGGCGCCGCGGCCGCAGTGCGCGATGCGCTCGCACGGTTCGTCTTCCGCGCGAAGGTGTCTCTGACCGTGCGCGACGGATGGACGCTTTGCCGTCTCGGCGACCATCCCGCGACTTCCGCAACGCCGGCTCGCCGGTTCGATGCGCATCTGGGCGGAATCGCGTTTGCGCAACCCGGAACGACACCGCGTCGTGCCTGGCTCGGTCCTGCCCCGTCGGCGTCGATGGATGTCGCCGCGCTCGACGCCTGGCGCCGCCAGGACATCGCGGCCGGCCTTCCGTGGATTTCCGCCGCGACGCGCGACGAATTCGTGCCGCAAGCGCTCGATCTCGAACGCCTCGACGCGATCCGCTACGACAAGGGCTGCTATCCGGGACAGGAGATCGCCGCGCGCCTGCATTTCCGCGGCGGCAACAAGCGCCGGCTGCGACGGCTCCTGGTCTCGGGCGATGCAGCTCCGCAATCGGGGCTCGCGATCGAGCGCGCGGATGGCACCGTCGGAACCGTTCTCTACAGCGCCCGTTCCAGCGCGGGCCTCCACGACGCGCTCGCCGTGCTGATCGACGACGTTTCCGACGCGACATTGACCTCGGCGGCCGGTCATTCGATCGAAGTCATCGACGATGTCTTTCACGAGTAAACTTGTTTATTTAATCTCATATGAAACATTGCCGCGGTTTTCATGGCGAGCCTCACAAACCTGAACGTTAACCGAACATTCATCGTTCGGGGGTGACAAGCCCGCGAGCATGCCTTAGTCTTCGCGCGCCCTGGCCGGTCCGGCAGGATGAATTGCAGTACGGTCGCATTCGACTTCCGCCTTGCGACCCGCGTCGAACGACGCACGCGCCGGAATGACTGCCGCGAATGGCAGACGAACCCGGCAGACGCTGACAGCGCGATCCCGCCGCGCACGCGTCTCACCACAATCCGAACACCTTGCCGGCGCGCAGCGCGACGTAACCGCGCGCGCGACGGTTCCGGCCGCGATCGATCGATATGCGCTCGACCGCGGCCGGATGGTTCGCCTTTCCGTTTGGATGCAGAGGTATTGCATACGATGAAGCTTGCGTTCCTTCTCTGGATGGCATCGATCCTGCCGCAGCCGGCGGCGGACCAGATCTGCCTCGCCAGCACGATCTATCTCGAGGCGCGCAGCGAATCGCCGCGCGGCCAGATGGCTGTCGCCGAAGTCGCTTTGCGCCGCCGCGAAAGCGGGCGCTGGGGCAGCGACGTGTGTGCCGTCGTCAACGCGCCCGGACAATTCGCGCTGTCGCGCACAAGCCGCAATTTCGTCTTCGATACGCCGCGTGCCTGGGAACAGGCGTGGGAGATCGCGGGGCGCGCGCTCGACATCTGGTCGCTGCCGCGCGCGAAGCGCACGTTCGTCGTGCCGCACGCGGATCATTTCGTCGCGATCGATTCCGCATCGCCGGCGTGGATCAAGGGACCGCCGCTCGCGACGATCGGCGCCCATAGCTTCTACCGCATCAACTGACGACAACGCGAAGCGTCGTCGTCATCCCGGCGAAAGCCGGGATCCAGTTCCTGATCGCTGCTCGCGAAGCGTCGCCGCCATCGCAGCGAAGCCCGGGATCGCACTTCGCGACAACAACGAAAAAGCCGGCCACAAGGCCGGCTTTTTCGTTTTCCCCGTCGCGAGAACCGATCAGCGCAACATCACGAGATGACTGTTGCGGATCGCCACGCGATCGCCCGGACGAAAACCCGGGTTGTCGTATTGCGTCACGACCGCCGAGCGCCCGTCGTCGAGGTCGACATAGAATCGATACGCGTTGTACGTGCGCGGATTGTTGTTGCTCTCGACCGCGTTGCCGGCGAATCCGCCGGCCACCGCACCGGCGACCGTCGCGGCCTTGCGGCCATCGCCGTGGCCGACCGTGCTGCCGAGCAATCCGCCGATGATCGCGCCGATGACGGCGCCGCCGCCGGTCGTCCGGCGATCATGCGCATAGACGCGCTCGATGTCGGAGATGCGCCCGCACTGACGGCAGCCGCGATCCCGGTCGCGATCGTAGTAGCCGCTGTTGTTGCCGCGGTCGTAATAGCCGCCTCCGTTGTCGTAATACGCCGTGGAGCGCGGCGGCGGCGCCACGCAGCCGGCCAACATGGCCGCGAGCACGACGCCGGTCACCAGATGCAGATGATTGCTACGCATGACGCACCCTCCGTGCGGGTGTACGAGTTCTGCGCCGACTCTGGCGCACGCGCAATGAACGGCGGTCGAACTGGCGAGCGGCGTCCCGTGCTGCGCTCCGCGCGGCGCATGGGGTAGCATCGGACCATCCGGGGGGAGACGTGGCCATGCAATCCGATCCGCCATCCGCGGCCGACCTGCGCGAGCTCGATGCCGACAGCGCGGTCGCCCGCCTGACGCCGCTCTCCGACGAAGCGATCGCAACGCTGCTCCGCGGCCTCGGGCCGGGCCGAGCGGTCGCGATCCTCGATCGCTTCGGCGCCGAGCGGAGACGGCAGATCGCGCTCGCCGCCGGCCACGACGAAGGCGAGCAATGGCTCGCCGGGCAGAACTGGCGGCCCGGCTCGGTCGGCCGGCTGATGGAACCGACGCCGGCCGTCTTTACGGCCGATGCGACCGTCGCCGAAGTCCTCGAAGCCGTGCGTCCGATCGTCTCGCACACGCTCGTGACCTACGTGTTCGTCGTCGACGCCGGGCACCGGCTGACCGGCCTCGTCGCGTTCCGCGAGATGGCGCTCGCGAGGCCTTCGCAACGCCTTTCGGAAATCATGGTCGCGCGCCCGTTCGCGCTGAAGCCCGACACCGAAGTCATCGACGCGATGCGCGAGGTCGTCAGCCGACACTATCCGGTCTATCCGGTCTGCGACGACGACGGCAAGCTTCTCGGCGTCGTGCGCGGCGCGGTGCTGTTCGAGGAGCAGGCATTCGAGATCAGCGCGCAGGCCGGATCGATGGTCGGCGTCGAGAAAGAGGAACGCCTGACGACGCCGTGGCGGCGCGCGCTGAAGTTCCGTCATCCGTGGCTGCAGCTGAATCTCGTCACGGCGTTCGTCGCGGCCTCCGTCGTCGGGCTCTTCCAGGACACGGTCAACCGCATCGTCATCCTCGCGGTCTTCATCCCGGTGCTTTCGGGCCAGTGCAGCAATACGGGCTGCCAGGCGCTCGCGGTCACGCTGCGCGGCATGACGCTCGGCGAGCTCAAGGCCGGTCGCGCGCGCGCGCTGCTCTGGAAGGAAGCGTGGCTCGGCTTCCTCAACGGCTCGCTGACGGGGCTCGTCGCCGCGATCGGCATGTTCTGGCTCGCGCACCACGAAGGCCATCCAGAGGCGTGGCTGCTCGCGGCGATCACGTTCGTCGCGATGGCGGGCAGCTGCGCGTTGTCCGGCACCGCCGGCGCGGCCGTGCCGCTCGGCCTCAAGCGCCTCGGCGCGGATCCCGCGACGGCGTCCAGCATCTTCCTGACGACCGCGACCGACGTCGTCAGCATGGGGCTCTTCCTCGGACTCGCGGCCTGGCTCGTGACGTCGGTCTGATCGCATTCGCGCGACCTGGCCGCACACATTTGCAAATCGCGTTTACATCTCGCGCGCTCGCCCGGATGTGCCGCGCGGAGTATCGTTCTGCACCGTGCTTGGATGCTGCCGACGGTCTCGCCGCCGGAAAATCGCTTCGTTTTCCTTCCGAAGGGGCCGCCCATGAAACGCTTCGCTTTTCTCGCATCGGCGACGTTCGCCGCCGCCGCATCGTTCACGACCGTCGCGCATGCGCAATGGTCGACCGATCCCAATGCCAATCTCGTCGTCGCCGACGGCGCCAGCGAGCAGGTCCAGCCGAAGATGGTCGCGAGGGCCGACGGCGGGTTCTACATCAGCTGGTTCGACAACTCGACCGGCGGCTACGACGTCCGCCTGCAGCGTCTCGATGCCGCCGGCAACGAGCTCTGGCCGCACAACGGCGTGCTCGTCGCCGATCGCGACGAATCGTCGACGCAGGATTACGGTCTCGCTGTCGACGCCGACGGCAACGCGCTGCTCGCGTTCGGCTATACCGACGGCGGCGGAGTGCTGCAAGTACTCGCGCAGAAAGTCGCGCCGGACGGAACGCTGCTCTGGGGCGATCCCGGCATCTTCGTCTCGGCGGACGCAGGCGGCGCGAACTCGCCGAGGATTGCCGCGGCAGGCGACGGCGCCGCAGTCGCCTGGTCCGGCAGCGAGGGCGAGGTCGTCATCGCCAAGCTCGACGGCGACGGCAATCCGCTCTGGGTTCCGAACGTCACCGTGACCGGACCGCAGCTCTACGCAGTCGGCGGCCTCAGCGGCGACGCCGACGGCAACGTGATCGCGTCCTGGATCGTCCTCAATTTCACGAGTCCGCATGCGATGTATGCACAGAAGTTCGCATCGGTCGACGGGGCAAACCTCTGGGGCGACGATCCCGTCACGATCGAGGACGCGACCGACGGCTCGTTGCAGTTCGGCAATTTCCCGCCGTTCATCGACGACGGTGCCGGTGGCGCTGTCTTCGTCTGGTACACGGTCGGCGATGTCGGCGAGGTTCATGCACAGCACGTCGACGCGACCGGTACGGCGCTCTTCCCGCAGAACGGCGTGCTCGCCTCGATCGACGACTCGCAGAACCATTTCGAACCCGACGGCGCCTACGATCCCGCGACCGGCGACATCTACGCCCTCTGGCGCGAGACCGATCTACTGACGCAGGGACAGATCGGCGTCTACGCGCAACGCATCGACTCGACCGGCGCGCGCCTCTGGGGCGATGGCGGCAAGGTGATCGTTCCCTTGTCCTCGCTCGACCAGACCGAGATGGTCGCGCTGCCGGCGAGCGGAGGCGGCATGATCGCCGCGTGGAGCAGCGACGATTACCCGAATCCGACGCCGCTGCACGCCGCACGCATCGACGCCGACGGCAACTACGTCTGGCCGGGCGACATCATCGACTTCTCGACCGAAGCGAGCGACAGCGGCCGCCTGACCGGCGCGCTCAGCACACAAGGCTACGCCGCCTATGCCTGGACGGCTGGCGCCGCCACGGGAGAAGGCGACATCCACGCGCAGAACATCAACATGGACGGCACGCTCGGCTACGTCGACACCGACACGATCTTCAAGGACGGTTTCGATCCGGTGGATTGACGATACCTTGCTCCGCATGCGCCGGCACACGGCCGGCGCATGCCTGCGCGTCGCGCACTCACGGCGCCGACGCGCTACGCTTGGCGCCTTCACGACACTTCTTCGGTTGCGATGTCGCGCCCGATCTACCGTTTCGGTGACTGCACGATCGATGCGTCCGCGCGCGAGCTGCGCAACGGCGGCGCGCTCGCGACGCTGTCGCCGAAAGTCTTCGACTGCCTCATCTACCTGATCGAGCACCGCGATCGCGCGGTCGGCCGCGACGAGCTGATCGCGGCCGTCTGGGGCAAGGCCGAAGTGACCGATACGCTGCTCGGCCAGACGGTGCTGAAAGCGCGGCGCGCGGTCGACGATTCCGGCAACGGACAGAACGTCATCCGCACGATCCCGCGCTTCGGCTACCGCTGGATCGCCGACGTCGCCATCGACGATGGCGCCGCCACGACGACGGAAACGCAGGTCCCGCCTACGCCGTCTTCGGGGCCGGCTACGACGATCGGAGCGGCCCCGCCCGTCGCCGCGGAACGTCCGGCCGGCCGCGCGCGCGTCGCACGTCTCGGAATCGCGGCGGCGCTCTGCCTTGTTGTCGCGACCGGTGCGCTGCTCTGGTTCGATTCGTCGAGGCGGCCGGCGGTGCCGCGCCGCTCTTCCGAGACGTCGACGCCGACAGGCGCCGCAGCGGCCGCTCCCGCGAGCGGCACGACCGCAGTCCTGCCG
>DASZYR010000364.1:0-3213 GCA_035545255.1 Rhodanobacteraceae bacterium | reverse complement strand
GAGCTCCTCGCGGATGATGTCGTTGCAGAGCTCGACGCACTCGTCGCAGATGAACACCGACGGACCGGCGATCAGCTTGCGGACCTCGTGCTGGCTCTTGCCGCAGAATGAGCAGTAAAGGATCTTGCCGCTGTCGCCCGATCGGCTTTGCCGGTCGTCTGTCATTGCTCCGCCTCGGAGGTCGTTCGCTGGGGGCGCGGCCGGAGAATATCACACGCGAGCCGGGTCACAGCCGCGACCCGGCCTTTCGCCAGAATCATCGATGAATCAACAGGATCGGTCAGGTCGCCGCGGGCGCTTCGACCGGCCGCTTCTCGAGCACGGCGTCGATGAGGCCGTAGTTGCGGGCGTCCTCGCTCGACATGAACCGGTCGCGGTCGGTATCGCGCTCGATCTGCTCGACCGGCTGGCCGGTGTGATGAGCCAGGATCTCGTTCGTGCGACGGCGCAGCGCGAGGATCTCGCGGGCCTGGATGTCGATGTCCGACGCCTGGCCCTGCGCGCCTCCGTGCGGCTGATGGATCATGACGCGCGAGTTCGGCAGCGCATGGCGCTTGCCCTTCGCGCCGGCCGCGAGCAGCAGCGAGGCCATGCTCGCCGCCTGCCCGACGCAGATCGTGCTGATGTCGGGCTTGACGAACTGCATCGTGTCGTAGATCGCCATGCCGGCCGTGACGACGCCGCCCGGGCTGTTGATGTAGAGGTTGATGTCCTTGTCGGGATTCTCCGACTCGAGGAACAGAAGCTGCGCGACGATGACGTTCGCCATGTACTCGTCGATCGCGCCGACGCAGAACACGACGCGTTCCTTCAGGAGCCGCGAATAGATGTCGTAGGCGCGCTCGCCGCGCGAGGTCTGCTCGACCACGACGGGAACGAGATTGAGGCCGCGAGCGGGCGTGTAGTAGTTCGACATCCGGTTTCTCCAGCGGAGGGCGTCAGGCGCCCGGGCGCATCACTTCGTTGAAGGTCAGGGGCTGCTCGGTGAGCTTGGCGTGCTCGGCGACCCATTCGACGACCTGGTCTTCCATCACGCGGCTCTGCAGGCTCTGCATCAGCTGGGGATCGCGCGTATAAAGTTCAACGACCTTCTCGGGTTCCTCGTAGGTCGAGGCGATCGTCGCAAGCGCTTCGGAGACGCGCCGCGAATCGAGCGCCACGTCGTTCTGCCGGCCGAGCTCGGCAAACAGGAAACCCGCCGCGACGCGCCGGCGCGCTGCCGGCAGGAACTGCACGAACGCATCGTCGCCCGGCGCATTCGACTGGCGCGCCAGTCCGCGCGCATCGTTCTCGACCATCGCCTGCGGCAGCTCGATCTCCGGGAACGCGTCGACGAGCTTCTCGGCCGCGTTGGCCTTGAGCCGTCCCATCAGCACGCCCTTCAGCTCGCGCTCGAGGTTCGCGCGCACGTCCTCGCGGAACTTCGCAAGTCCGCCGTCCCGGATGCCGAAGCTCGCCGCGAACGTCTCGTCGATCTCGGGCAGATGCGGTTCCTGAACGCGCATGACGCGCACGTCGACCTTCGCCGTCTTGCCGGCGAGGAGCGGCTCGCGAAAACCGGCCGGGAACGTCGCATCGACCGCGAATTCATCACCGGTCTTGCGGCCGACGAGCGCGCTCTCGACCTCGGCGAGGAACGCCCCGGAACCGAGGATCGTTCCGACGCGATCGAAGCCCGTGGCCGGATGACGCACGCCGTCGGCTTCGGCTGCGTATTCGAACAGCACCATGTCGCCTTCGCGCGCGGCGCGCTCGACCGGCGCGAACGTGCGGCGCTGCTGGCGCAGGGTTTCGATCATCTGGTCGATGTCGGCATCGGTGACCGTTGCCGTCGGCTTGACGATCTCGAGGCCCGAGATGTCGATCTTGCCGACCTCGGGCATGATCTCGAACGTCGCCGTGTACTCGATCTCGCCGTTCGTCGGCGTGCCCGTCGTCTGGATCGCCGGCTGCACGGCCGGGCGCAGCTTTTCCTGGCTCACGGCCTGCTGGAAGCTCGAGCCGATCATCTCCGACAGCACTTCGCCGCGGATCTGGCGCCCGAAGCGCTGCTCGATGACCTTCGTCGGCACCTTGCCGGGGCGAAAGCCCTTGAGGCGCGCGCTGCGGCCGGTCTCCTGGATGCGCGAGCGCACCTTGTCCTCGAGCTCCTGCGCCGGAAGGCGGACGGTGAGCTTGCGGCCGAGCTTGCCGACGTTTTCTATCGAAACTTGCATGGTTTCCTCAGTGTTTTTCCGTTGGGCCGGGAGTCCGTTCCGCGGTTGATGGTTGTGCCGTCGTCGTGCTACCTGGATGGTGGAACGCCTCATCACGCCCGGCAAGACGGGAGCGGGCCAGGAACGCCGAACCCGGACGTGGTGCGAAAGGAGAGACTCGAACTCTCACGGGTCACCCCGCTGGAACCTAAATCCAGTGCGTCTACCAGTTCCGCCACTTTCGCCCGTCAGGGCCAGGAAATCTCGATTGCGGTGACATGGATGCAGGCGGCCAGCAGCCTGCCGCCCGTGAGATTGCGAATCTCAATCTTGCTGACAAAACAATAGCTTGACGCCGGCCGCTTCGACCCGCCTCGCGCAGACCGCTGATTTTACACGAACTAGGCAGATTTTTTTTGCGAACCTGCGAAGCGCGCGGCCGCCTTCTCCCTTCGAACCCGCGACCCTACGGCGGCGCGGCGTACCCCGATCGCGTAAGCGCGGGAAGCCCCACCTTGAGGCGGAACTCGTCGAAGCGCGGATCGCCGTGGTACGGCGCGATGAACGGATCGAGCGCGAGTCGGCGGATGCCCGGATCGCGGTTCGTCCATGCGCGATCGAGCCACGCGAACATCTGAGTCGGATCGCGACGCAGCGCGTACACCTCGGCGATCTGGTAGGCCGATTCTCCCGCGCTCTGACCGATCAGGTCTTCGAGCGCGCGATCGGCCGCAGCCTGATCGCCGGCATTCTGTGCCGCAAAGGCGATCGCGATCAGACGCCAGCCACGGCCGGACACCGCCATCGCGAGTTCCATCGCCTTCGCATGGTTGCCGCGCAAGATCTCGATCACCACGCGCTGGGCCTGGCCGATGCCTGCATTCGGGGCACGCTCCATCGCGCGCGCGATCGCGACGTCGGCCTCGTCGAGGCGGCCCTGCCCGGCGAGATTCACCGACAGCCAGAACCATGCGTTGCCATAAGCGCGGTCGTACTCGATCGCCTCGCGCTGCAAGGC
>DASZYR010000363.1:0-3904 GCA_035545255.1 Rhodanobacteraceae bacterium | reverse complement strand
CCGGGCTGTTCCTCGATCTGGACCGCTTCAAGATCATCAACGACTCGGTCGGCCACCTGCTCGGCGACGAGCTGCTCGAGGAAGTCGGCCGGCGCATCGCCGACTGCCTGGAGCCGCGCGACGTGGTCGCGCGCCTCGGCGGCGACGAGTTCGCCGTGCTCCTGACCGACATCGAGAACGACGAGGACGCGACGCAATCCGCGCAGCGGCTGATCGACGTGCTGAACGCGCCGATCCGCCTCGCCAACAAGGAGGTCTTCACGTCGGCGTCGATCGGCATCGCGGTCGCCGCGCCGCGCTATCGCAAGGCGGACGATCTCCTGCGCGACGCCGACGTCGCGATGTATCGCGCGAAATCCGAGGGACGCCATCGCTTCGCGCTCTTCGACGAGACGCTGCACCGCGACGCGCTGCACCTGCTCGAGATCGAGGGCGATTTGCGCCGCGCGGTCACGCGCAAGGAGTTCGAGCCGTATTTCCAGCCGATCCAGCATCTCGAAGACAGCCGGATCGTCGGCTACGAGGCGCTGCTTCGCTGGCGCCATCCGCAGCGCGGCCTCCTGATGCCGGACAGCTTCCTCGCGATCGCCGAGGAAAGCGGTCTCAGCGAGCAGATCGACTGGCTGATCTTCGAGCGCGTCTGCACGGTCGCGCCGGCGCTGACGGCCGGCGGCTGTTTCGTCAGCATCAACCTTTCGGGCCGGCACTTCCACTCGGCCGACCTCGGCGGGCGCCTGCTCGACCTGTTCGAGGCGCATCGGGTGGAGCCGCGCAACATCCGCGTCGAGGTCACCGAGCACGTGCTGCTCGACAATCCGGCGCTGGTCAAGCGCACGTTGCAGAAGCTCCGCTCGGCCGGCATCACGATCGCGCTCGACGATTTCGGTACCGGCTATTCCTCGCTCTCCTACCTGCATCAGTTCCCGCTGCAGGCGCTCAAGATCGACCGCTCGTTCGTCGCCGAGCTGACCGAGTCGGGAAACAGCGGATCGAGCGCGGTCGTGCGCGCGATCCTCGCGCTCGCGGGATCGCTCGGCATGCAGGTCATCGCCGAGGGCATCGAGGACGAGACGCAGCGCGACCTCCTGCTTCGCCTCGGCTGCGAGATCGGGCAGGGATTCCTGTTCGGCCAGCCGCAGCCGGCGAGCCGCTGGCTCGGCGCCGCGGCCTGAGCCGCATACGGAGGAACGCATCCGTTTGCGTCGCGCGGTGGCGCGTGCGCGGCAAGGCGTGCGCGCACGTCCGCCGCGCTCGCGAGGAGTCTGGTGGAATCGCGCTTCCCTCGATCACGCGATTTTCGCCATGCCAACTCCGTTCGCGATCCCGATCCTGCTTGCCGCTGCCGCATCGCCGGTACCGGCCGCGCCCCCGGAGGCCTTCGGCGCACTCGTCGCCGCCGAGAACGCGTTCGCGTCCGATGCCATGCGCTTCGGCGTGCGGCGCGCGTTCCTCGCGCACTTCGACGCGGGCTCCTGGCTCCTGCGTCCGTATCCGGTGCCGGCGCTCGACACGCTTGCGCGCGATGCGGACGACGGCTCGCGTCTCGAATGGGGCCCCGAGCTTGCCGGCGTCTCGGTGAGCGGCGATCTCGGTTTCACGACCGGACCCTGGAGCGCCCACGCGCCGGGCATGGACCGCTTCGCGCATGGTCATTTCCTGTCGGTCTGGAAGCGCGGCGCCGATGGCGTCTGGCGCGTCGCGGTGGACGGCGGCGTCAGTCATGCGGCGCTCGAACGTCCCGTCGGCGAAGCGCAGCTCGTCGCGATGCCCGCAACGGCGACCCGCCTGACGGCGGACGCGCTCGCAAAACGCCGTCACGCGCTCGAGACCGCTGACGATCGCCTGCGCAAGTCGCTCGAACGCGGCGGCGATTCGGCGGCTTCCGCCTGGCGCGAGTCCGCCGATGCCGAGTGGCGCGTCATGCGGCCGAAGGAGATGCCGGCCACCGGCGATGCCGCGTTCGCGCTCGCAGCGAGGGATCCCGAGCGGCGCGGCAGCGGTCCGCGCCGAGCGCTCGACGTCGCCGCCAGCGGCGATCTCGCGTACTCGATCGGCGGCGATCCTTCGTGCCGGGAATGCGGAAGCTACTACCGCGTGTGGCGATGGACGGATGACCGCTGGCGGCTGCTGATCGATATCGAGACACCGTGAGATCGCTATTTTCGTCACGCGTCTAGTCCTTGAGTCGTAGCAGCCATGGGTCTTTAGACCTATGTAAAGACGATTGAAAGACAGCCGCTGGGCGGGTCACAGTCCAAGCAGCGGACCCGCATACTCGGCGTCTTTATCGTTTGGCCCACCACTCTCCAGGGGAGACACGATGCACGCATTTCCCACGCGAACCGCACTCGCCGCGGCTCTTGCGCTCGCGCTCGGCGCGCCGTTTGGAACGACATCGGCTGCAACCTCCGTTCGCGCAGCGGCACCGTCGCCGGAAGCGATCGACGCCGCTCGCGCGACACCGGGGACGATCATCCTGCGCTCCGGCATCTTCGATCCGGCTCGCGAAGTGCTGGATAGCGCCGCGATCGGCGCTGCGCCGGCGACGGCGCTGTCGCGCTACGCGATCGTGCAGTTCCAGCCCGGGCGCCTCGCCGATCAGCGCAAGGCGCTCGAAGCGCGCGGTGTCGAGTTCCTCGGCTACGTGCCGAACCATGCGTATTACGTGCGGCTCGGGCACGCGACGCTCGATGCGGTCGCGCGCGACCGCGACGTGCGCTGGGCCGGCTTCGTGCAGCCCGCGTTCAAGCTCGATCCCGCGCTCTGGACGGCTTCGCGCATCGATTCGCCGGCGAAGCAGGCCGATGGCCGCTACGAGCTCATGATCCAGGGTTTCAAGGGCGCTTCTTCGTCCGAGATCGCCGCGACGATCGAGAAGGAAGTCCCCGGCGTCTCGATCACGCAGCGGAGCGTGCGTGCCGACGCCGCGCCGTACGTGCGCGCGGCGGTGAACGTCGCAAGTCTCGACACGCTGATCCGCACCGCGACGGCGATCGATGGCGTCGCATTCGTCTCGCCGTACTTCCCGACGCACACGATGAACTCGGGCGCGGTCGGCGCGATCCAGGGCAACGCGACCGGCGCCTGCGGCGGCAGCGGCCCGGTCTGCGGACCGACGCCGATCTGGGATCACGGCATCCTCGGCTCCGGCCAGATCGCCGGCATCGCCGATTCCGGCACGACGCCGAACGCGGCGTGGTTCACGACGCTCGACAAGGGCGCGGGCCCGCACTTCGAGATCACGTTCACCGACGATCCGCCGCCGGTGCTGCCGAACATCGGCACGCTGCATCCGGACAACAAGATCCTCGGCTACTGGCTGCAGCCGGGCGGTCCGACGAACTACGACTACACCTCGGGCCACGGCACGCACACGACCGGCACGATCGTCGGCGACGCGGCCGGCACGTTCGGCGCAGATACGTACCTCGCCTCGACGCCGACCTCGGTCAACCATGAGCTTGCCGACGGCATGGCGCCGAACGCGCAGCTCCTCTTCCAGGACATCGGACCCGACGATCCGCGCTCGGTCATCATCATCGACTTCGAAGGCACGCTCGATCAGTCGTACGCGGGCGGCGCACGCATCCACTCCGATTCGTGGGGCGCCGGCACGTCGGGCCAGTACACGTCCGACGACGCCAATGCCGACACGGCGATGCGCAAGCACGAGAACCAGCTCGTCATCATCGCGGCCGGCAACGACCAGGCCGGCCCGATGGCGGTCGGCTCGCCCGGCAATTCGAAGAACGCCGTGACGGTCGCGGCGCTCGGCCATGCCGGCAGCCTCACCAAGGCCGGTTTCTCGAATTCGGGTCCGACGGCCGACGGGCGCATGAAGCCCGACATCTCGGCGCCGGGCACTTCGACGGTTTCGGCGCGCTACGGCACGAATGTCGACGGC
>DASZYR010000362.1:0-3132 GCA_035545255.1 Rhodanobacteraceae bacterium | reverse complement strand
CGACGACGCGAGCGGCGATGCGACGGTCGCCATCGCCGAGCGCCTCGGCATCGCGACCTACCGGCATCCGGCGAACCGCGGCTACGGCGGCAACCAGAAGACCTGCTACGCGCTCGCGCTCGCGCGCGGCGCAGACATCGTCGTGATGCTGCATCCTGACTACCAGTACGAGCCGCGACTCATCACCGCGATGGCGGCGATGGTCGCCTCGGACGTCTACGACGCCGTCATCGGCTCGCGCATCCTCGGCGGCACCGCGATCGCGGGCGGCATGCCGCGCTATAAGTACGTCGCCAACCGCTTTCTCACGGCCGCGCAGAACTTCCTGCTCGGCTCGAAGCTGTCGGAGTTCCACACCGGTTACCGGGCGTTCTCGCGCCGCGTGCTGGAGACGCTGCCGCTCGCGCGCAATTCCGACGACTTTGTCTTCGACAACGAGATGCTCGTGCAGGCGCTCGCGTTCGGCATGCGCGTCGGCGAGATCTCGTGCCCGACACGCTACTTTCCCGAAGCGAGCCAGATCGATTTCCGCCGATCGGTCGTCTACGGGTGCGGCGTGCTCAGGACGGCGCTCGCTTACCGCCTCTGGAAATGGAAGATCGCCGAGCCCGCGATGTTCTCCGCGGACGCCTCGCTGCGGCTCGCGCCGGCTTCGGAACCCGGCGCGCCGCCGCGCGCATGCTGAGCTTGCGCGTTCCGCTTTCGTCTGGCGGCCGGCGCTCGTGGCCTTGGCTCGCGCTCGCGCTGGCCTCGATCGCCGCCGGCATCTGGCTCCGCGCATGGCAGTTGCGCGCGCAGGTGCTGATCGACGACGAATGGCACGCGGTGCACATGCTCGTCGGCGCCGACGCCGTCCGCATCGCGACGCACTTCGGCTACGCGGACTACTGCATTCCGCTGACTCTCTACTACCGCTGGCTCTTCGATCTCGGCATGCTCAGCGAATGGCAGATGCACTTGCCCCTGCTTCTCGCGGGCATCGTCCTGCTCGTCGTCGCGCCGCTGATGCTGCGGCGCGAGTTCGCGCTGCCGGTGCGCGCGGTCTGGATCGCGCTGATGGCGATCTCGCCGGTGCTGGTCTATCTCAGCCGTACCGCACGGCCGTATGCGCTGGCGTGCCTTCTCGCATTCGTCGCGGTCGTTGCGTTCCTGCGCTGGCATCGCGGCGATGGCCGGCGGTGGGCGTTCGCGTACGCGATCGCCTGCGTCGCGGCGGCGTGGCTGCATCTCCTGACGCTCGCGTTCACGCTGTGGCCCTTCGCGTGGTTCGGGTGCGCGGCGTTGCGCTTGATGCTGCGCCCCGTCACGCGTCAGGATGCGCGTCGCGACATCGTGCGGCTCATGGGGCTGGCGCTTGCGGTCGTAGCCGGTCTCGCCATCGTGCTCGGGCCGCCGCTCGTCGGCGACTGGCATTCGATGGTGGCGAAAGCCGGCACCGATGCCGTCTCGGGCGCGACCGCGTACCGCTCGATCCTGATGATGCTCGGAATTTCGAGCGCGTGGCCGGGCGCCGTGCTCGCGCTCGCATTCGGGATCGGAGTGCGCAGCGCGTGGCGTCGCGAGCGGCAGTTCGCGACCATCGTCGCCGGCATGATCGTCGCCGGCACGCTGGCGATCGCGCTCGCACGTCCGGCGTGGGTCCAGCATCCGCAGACGTTCGTGCGTTACACGCTGCCCGCCCTGCCGTTCGTGCTCCTGTTCGTCGCCGAAGGCATCGGCGTCGTGCTCGCGCGCGCTCGTGAACCGGCGTTCGCGGCTGCCGTCGGCGCCCTCGTCATCGTTGCGCTTTTCGCGGCCGGTCCGCTGCCGGGCTACTACTACGCACCGAATCAGCTGATGGGGCACGAGCTGTTCCAGTTCGACTACGATGCGCGCGAGAACCCTTACGTCACGCGGCTCGAGCTCGGGCCGGTGCCGGCGTTCTATCGCGATCTGGCGTCGCGGCCTCCCGGCAGCATCACGCTGATCGAGGCGCCGGCGCATCTGGTTTCGCATTACCTTCCCGATCCCTGGTATCAGGCGATCCACCGCCAGAACGTCAAGTACGCGCTGCTCGCGCCCGTCTGCGGCGGCGAAGCGGACGAGATTCCGCCGAACGCCGACGGCGCGCGTTTCCGCCGGCTCGGCAAGCTCGCCGACATTCTCGACGGCGCGACCTGGGGTGCGGATTATCTCGTGCTGCGCCTCCACGCGTGGTCGGTGCCGCCCGGCGTCGCGCAATCGTGGCCCGACATGACGGCATGCGTCGGAAAAGTCAGCGCACGGCTCGGATCGCCGGTGTACAGCGACGGCCAGCTCGTCGTGTATGCGCTCGCGGGCGCAGGAAAACCGGAGCAAACGCCCAGGCGATGACGGATCAGGCGCCCTCGTCCGCCAGCCGGTATCCGACGCCGACTTCGGTCAGCAGCAGGCAGGGGCGCGCCGGATCGATTTCGATCTTGCGGCGCAGCGAGCGCATGTAGATGCGCAGGTAGTGCGAGGATTCGACGTGTGCCGCACCCCAGATCTCGCGCAACAGCTGCCGGTGCGTCAGCACCTTGCCGCGATGCTTCGCGAGCGTCGTCAGCAGCTGATACTCGATCGGCGTCAGGTGGATGTCCGTGCCATCGCGCTGGACTCGATGTGCGGAAAGATCGACGGTGATGCCGCTTACGCGAACGACCGCATTGGTCCCGGCGCCGCTTCGCACCGACAGGTGCCGCTCGGCGACGCGAAGGCGCGCAAGCAGCTCGCCGATCCCGAACGGCTTCGTGAGGTAGTCGTCGGCGCCGAGATCGAGCGCGGCGACCTTGTCGGTTTCGTGGTCGCGCACCGAAAGCACGATGATCGGACGCGAGTACCACTCGCGCGCACGCGCGATCACGTCGAGGCCCGACATGTCGGGCAGGCCGAGGTCGACGACGAGAATGTCAGGCTGCCGGTTCGCCGCGAGCGCGAGCCCTTCGGCGCCCGTTTGCGCGCTCGCGATCGCATAGCCGTGCGCTTCGAGCGCGACCCTGAGGAAGCGCTGGATCTGCGGATCGTCCTCGACGACGACGAGGCTCGCGCGCGTCGCGTTCACGGCGCGGTCGTTTCCGTCGCGGGCAGCGGCAGAGCGAAGCGGAACTCGGCGCCGCCGCCGGGCGCGTTGCG
>DASZYR010000361.1:0-1512 GCA_035545255.1 Rhodanobacteraceae bacterium | reverse complement strand
GGGGTCATAGGGCCTTGGTGAGCCTCAGCCAGAAAGTCAGCGCATATGCGGCGAGCACGGCGAGGATCATCAGGGACGCGAGCGCATATCGCCTGCGTTCGGCGCCGCGCTCGCGCGGCGTCGCATACACCGGCACCGTGGCAAGCACGGGCACGCCGATCTGCCGCTCGAGCTCGCGCGCCGAGCGCACGCGCGGATCGAACCGCACGAGCGCGAACAGGAGGCCGAGCGGCACCGCGATCGCGAGCACGATGCCGGCCAGCGTGAAGTGCTTGAGGCTGAGGCCGGTCGGACGCAGCGGCTTGACGGCCGGGTCCTGGATGCGGAACGTCAGCCCGCGCCCTTCCTCGTCGAGGTTCATCGAGACGCGCGCGTTCTCGCGCCGCTTCAGGAGATCCTGGTAGATGTCGCGGTTGACCTCGTAATCGCGCGTCAGCTCGGCGAGCGCGCTTTCCGACGCGGCGATCCGGCGGCTGCGGTCGAGCTCGTTGTTGAGGAGCTGCTCGGTCGCGCTCATGCGCGATTCGCTCGCGGCGATCTGCCGGCGCGTGTCGGCGAGCTTGCTGCGCAGCTCCTGGTAGAGCGGATTGAACTGCGCGGTCTGGTCGAGCGCGCTCGGCGTCGAGGCCTTCGGATCCTGCTTGCGGGTTTCCTCCGCCTGGATCTCCTTGCGCAGGTCTTCCATCTGGTGCCGGGTGCGGACGACGTCCGGATACTGGTCGGTGTAGGTCAGGAGCAGCTTGTCGAGCTGCGATTGCAGTTCGGCGAGCTGCGCGCGATAGATTCCGGCGCGCGTCTGCACGGCGGTGACTTCGGATTCGCCGGAGAGCTGCGACGTCAGCGCCGCCTCGTTCGAGCGCAGCTCCATGACGTTGAGCCGCGCCTGCTCGATGCCGGCGCGCAGCGTGCTGATGCGGCTGTTCGTGTCGGCTTCGCTGCCGGGATGCGCATCGGCGTTCGCGGCGCGGTATTTCTTCAGGTTGTCCTCGGCGTCGGTGAGCTTCTTGTGGTAGTCCTCGACCTGGCTGTTGATGAACTCGTAGGCCTCGCGGCTTTCGCGTTCCTTCGCGGCGAGGCTTTCCTGGATGAAGAGCTCGGCGAAGCGCTGCGCGACCTTGTACGAGCGGTCGGGATCGGTGTCGCGATAGCTGATCTGGACGAGGCTTTCGCGCGGGCTCGTGATCTGCGTGTGATCGACGATCGATTCCATGACGCGATCCTGCGCGAGCGGATCGAGCTTCTGCGCGGCCCAGCCGCCGGTTACGAAGATGTCGTTCAGCACCTTCTGGCTGAAGATGACCTGCTTCGCGATCGCGATGCGGTCCTGGTTGCCGGTCGGCACCGCGCGGCCTTCGAGCAGCGGCTGGATGATGTCGCTCTTCTGCGCGAGAACGGTCGTCGACGACACGTAATTCTTCGGCCACAGCACGCCGACCGCGAGCGCGGCGAGCGCGATGAACGCGAACAGCACGACGAGCGCGACCGCGTGCCGGCGTCCTTCGGTGAGAACGA
>DASZYR010000360.1:0-6690 GCA_035545255.1 Rhodanobacteraceae bacterium | reverse complement strand
TGGCGGAATCGCATCCACGGACACCGCGCGCGTCGGCTCGGCCGGCGCGCGAGGCTCGGGCTCGCGTTCGGCGACGCGCACGAGCTTCGGCGACGTCAGCGAAACCTTCCATTTCGGCGGATCGCGCAGCGCGAGACCGATCAGCAGCGCGGCATCGGGTCGCGGCAGGCGACTGAGCAGTGCGTCGGCCGCGCCGGCCAGCGCATCGAGCTCCTTTCGATCGGGACGCAGCACGCTCGTGCCCGCGATGATGACCGCGGCCGCGACGAGCAGCATGATGCCGAGCATCGGCCGCGGCGCGGCGAGGCGCGGCGCCGGCATGTCGACGATACGGCGCACGCGATCGAGCAGCACGCCGCCCGTGGCTGCGACGGCGAGCTGCGGTGTCGCGAAGCGCAGCTCTTCGAGCGAAGCCAGCGTCTGCGCGTATTCGCGCGGCTCGCCGCGCGTCATGCGCAGCACGAGGCGATCGCAGCAGACTTCGCGTTCGTTGCGTACTTCCCGCGAGATCCAGTGCACGACCGGATGATAGAAGAGGAGCGTCTCCAGCACGGCCTGCGCGAGATTGACGAGATGATCGTAGCGGCGCAGGTGCCCGAGCTCGTGCGCGAGGATCAGTTCCACCTGATGACGCGGGAAGCCAAGCGCGACGGCCGTCGGAAGCAGGATGACCGGCTTCAGCCAGCCGATCAGCGTCGGCGTGTCGATCTGCCCGGAGACCAGCACGCGGATCGAGCGCGCAAGACCGAACCGTTTCGCGAGCGAGGCGAGCATGCGCTCGAGATCCGAGTCCGGCCGCGTGCAGTGGCGGGCGATCCGCTCGAGCGCCTGCCACTGGCGCAGCGCGCGCCACGCCATGATGGCGACGCCGAGCACCCAGCTCAGCACGAGCCACGGCAGCACGCGATCGAGCGTGAACGCGCCGTCGGCGTCCGCGCCGGCCGGAACGCTCGCGACGATCGCATCGAGCGCGGTCGGCTCGGCGCTCGCAGCGGCGACGACGTGCGGATAGATGATGCCGAGCGTCAGCGGCGGACAGATCGCGATCAGCGCAAGCGCGGCGAGCCCCGCGTTGTAGCGCGCCTCGGCGTGACTCGCCGGCACGAGCAGACGCAAGGTCGCATAACCGAGCCCGATCGCGGCGCCCTGCCAGAGGAAATGCAGGAGGGTCCAGCCGAGCGACTGGATCAGGGGAAGCCAATCCGCAAGATGCAGGCTCATTTGCGTGATCCCGGCTCGAGCTTGTTGAGCAGGGCCCGGATCTCGTCGAGCTCCTCGCGCGTCGCGCGCGGACGCGAGCCGAGCGCGTGCAGCACGAGCTGCGAGGGCGATCCGTCGAAGACGCGCTGCACCATGTCCGACAGGAAGCGCTTCTGAGTGCGCTCCTTGCTGACGGCGGCGCGGAACACGTGAGCGCGTTCGGAATCGTCGCGCTCGACGAGGCCCTTGCCGTGCATGATCTGCAGGAGCTTGAGGGCCGTCGTGTAGCCGGCGCCCTCGTCGCGGTAAAGCGCCTCGTGCACGTCGCGGACCGTCGACGGCCCGCGCTCCCAGAGGATGTTCAGGATGCCGAGCTCGGCCTCGGTCGGCTTCGGGAGATCGTCGGTTCTGGCCATCGAGCTTGCTCCACCGGTGCTTGCCGAACGCATGCTACGACGAACTTCGGACTTGCGCCATCCGCGCCGAAGCGCGGGATCTCCCCGGCTTGGAGGCGCGGCCGGAACCGTCGCGCCTACTTCGTCCTCGGCGGCGCGGCGTTGCCGTCGCCGAGGCCGCACATGCCGTGGCCCGTGTCATTGCACTGCATGTTCGACCACGCATGCGTCAGGCTGCGGCTGTTCCTGTGCGCGTCTTCCTCCTGCGCATAGGTGTGGCAGGTCGTGATCGGAATGTGCGAGCCGATCGGTGCTTCCTTCTTGCAGATGACGCGCTCGCCGTCGCGGCGGGTCAGGATCGAGTTGACGACTTCCTGCGCGTTGAAGAGCTCGATCTTCGTCTCCTGGCTCATCGCGTCGACCGAGCCGTTCTTCTCGAACAGCGTGCCGATCTCGTCGAGCTTCCTGTCGATCGTCTTGCGCTCTTCCGGTTTGACGTATTCGTAGCGGCCGCCCGGCTCCATCGCCTTGCGGACGTTCGCCGAAACCTGCACGAACTTCTCGGGCGTGTCGGCGTTGAACGCCTTCTCCTTGTAGTTTTCCTTCGCCGACGCGATCGACGCAACCGATGCGAGGATCAGCGCAAGACACGCCGCGCCCTTCAGATAGCTGTTCATGACCGACACCTCATTTTTTTCCGGGACTTTCCCGCCCGACACTCAACCGCCGCCGCCGCACGAACCCTTGATCACGTCGCCGCATTGCGTGCGCGTCCAGGAATCCATCATCTTGTGGCTGTTCTTGCGCGCGTTCTCTTCCTGGCCGTAGGTATGGCAGGTCGTGATCGGGATGTGCGAGCCGATCGGCGCCTCCTTCTTGCAGATCACGCGATCGGAGTCGCGCTGGGTCAGGATCGAATTCACGACTTCCTGATCGTTGAACAGCGCGATCTTGGTCTGCTCGCTCATGCCCTGGACGGTGTCGCTCTGCTTGAAGAGCGAGTCCATGTCCGTCAGCTTCTGCTCGATCGTGGAGCGCTCGCTCGGCTTCACGTACTCGTAGCGTCCGCCTTCCTTCATCTCTTCGCGAACCTTCGCCGACACTTCCTCGAACTTGGCGCGCGTATCCGCGTTGAAGGCCTTTTCCTTGTAGTTCTCCTTGGCCGTCGCCGAGACCGTCGCGAGCAGAGCCAGGCCAGCCAGCATTCCGATGAACGTACGCATGAGACCCCTTCCGTCTGTTTGGCCGGCCCGTGCCGGCGCACCGCACCCTGGGGACATGCTAGGAGCGCTTCGCGGCGATGTCAACGATTGATTTCGTACTATGCCGTTCGTCGCACTGCGGCACGCTTGCGCGCGCGCGGCCGCGGGCGAGCAGCCGCCGAGCCGGCGACGTGCTCGATGATCGCTCCGGCGACGTCGACGCCCGTCGCGGCCTCGATGCCTTCGAGGCCCGGCGAGGAGTTGACTTCGAGCACGAGCGGCCCGCGCCGCGAGCGAAGCAGGTCGACGCCGGCGATGCCGAGCCCCATGACGGCGGCCGCGTGGACGGCCATCTCGACCTCGAGCGGCGTCAGCTCGACCGGCGTCGCGGTTCCGCCGCGATGGAGATTCGCGCGGAAGTCGCCATCCGACGCCTGGCGCTGCATCGCGGCAACGACCTTGCCGCCGACGACGAAGCAACGCAGATCCGCACCGCTCGCCTCGCGGATGAACTCCTGCACGAGGAAGTTCGCATAAAGCCCGCGGAACGCCTCGATCATGCCCTGCGCGGCCGAGCGCTTCTCGGCGAGCAGCACGCCCTGCCCCTGTGCGCCTTCGTTGAGCTTGATGACGTGCGGCGGCTCGCCGAGCATCTTCAGGAGGTCTGCCGTGTCGTCGGGATTGTCGCCGAACACCGTCGTCGGAAGGCCGATGCGGTCGCGCGCCAGCAGCTGCAGCGCGTGCAGCTTGTCGCGCGCGCGCAGGATCGCCTCGGCGCTGTTCGGCGTCGCGACGCCCATCATCTCGAACTGACGCAGCACCGCCGTGCCGTAGAACGTCACCGACGCGCCGATGCGCGGGATCACGACGTCGAGATCGCGAAGCGTGCGTCCCTTGTAGTGGATCTCGAACGCGCCGGCCGCGATGCGCATGTAGCAGCGCAGGGGATCGAGCACGCGCACGCGATGGCCGCGCTTGCGCGCCGCCTCGACGAGACGAAGCGTCGAATAGAGCCGTGCGTTGCGGGAGAGGATCGCGATCTTCATGCCGGTCTTCGCGGCAGCGGCCGCGCGTGCGTGTACGAAAGGGCCGGGTCGACGCGGAAGCGGCCGCCGAGGGCCGACCGTCCGAGCAACAGCGGAAACAGCATCGCACGACGGTCGGTCAGATTGATGTCGGCCTCGAACCGCTCGCCCGCGAGCACGACGTCGGTGCGGATGAACCAGCGCCGGGTCGTGTGTCCGCCGGAGTCCGTGACCGGGCGCCGGTCGACGACGGCCGCCTCGCAGGCGACGGCTCGCCCGGAACGGCGCCGCGGGCGCAGCAGGAACCGCACGTGCAGGCGCCCCGAGCGCTCGAACGGCTCGATCGAGGCGACGCAGAGCGACGACGAGCGCGCCCCCGTATCGAGCTTGGCCTTGATCGCGCCGACACCGAGCGCCGGCAGCGACAGCCATTCGCGCCAGCCGAGGGTGAGCGGTTCCGCGGGCAGCATCGCCGTCGATTCGAAAAGGAGAGAGAAGGCCGCTCCGGGCGCCGGGAAGTGGAGCGGGTGATGGGAATCGAACCCACGTTCGCAGCTTGGGAAGCTGCTGTCTTACCATTAGACGACACCCGCGCTAGGACAGCGTAGCGGGGCCGCCTCGGCGGCCGCAAGATGCGCTCTTCGCGGGATGGGGACGGCGCTGCGGGAATGCGCTGAATCGCTGCTGAGCACGTCGTGTTCAGCAATCGAAAAGACCGGAGACCGGAAGGCGCGCATTCAGCCCGTCTACGCTGATATGGCCCCAGCCTGTCAGCGGTGGGCGGCGCAAGCCGTTTCAGGGGACCAACCCCGCCGTTACCGCCTCTGGCGTAGGCATCAGGAGAGAAATCCATGTCAGCACCGCGTCGCTCCATCCAGAAGGCAGTTCCTGCCCTGCTCGGATTGGCGCTCCTCTTTGTCGCCGGCTCCTCGTTCGCAGACGAGGATCCGCCCGATCGCGTCGCGCGCTTGAGCTACCTGCGCGGCGATGTCAGCTTCCAGCCGTCCGGCGACGACGACTGGGTAGAGGCCAATCTCAATCGTCCGCTCGGCACCGGCGACAAGCTCTACACCGACCGCGAGTCCCGCGTCGAGATGGAAGTCGGCGCGGCGACGCTGCGCCTCGATTCGCAGTCGTCCTTCGACATCCTGAATCTCGACGACAACGTCGCGCAGACCGAGCTCACCGGCGGCACGCTGAATCTCGCCGTGCGCCGCGTGTTCGAAGGCCAGAGCTACGAGGTCGACACGCCCACGCTCGCCTTCGTCGTCACGCAGCCCGGCGAATACCGCATCGACATCGCGCCCGACGGGAGCTCGACGATGGTGACCGTGTTCGACGGCGCCGGCGACGTCTATGGCGAGAACAACGCGAGCTACAGCGTGCGCTCGGGACAGTCGTACCGCTTCCACGATTCGGCGCTCCGCGACTACGAGGTGCTCGATCTGCCGCGCGGCGACGACTTCGACAACTGGGTCGAGTCGCGCAACAACCGCTACGCGAAATCGGTGTCGAGCAACTACGTCTCCGAAGGCGTCATCGGCTACGCCGATCTCGACGATTACGGCGGCTGGAACGACGAGCCCGAATACGGCAACGTCTGGTATCCGACGACGGTCGAGACCGGCTGGGCGCCGTACCGCTACGGCCACTGGTCGTGGATCGATCCGTGGGGCTGGACCTGGGTCGACAACGCGGCCTGGGGCTTCGCGCCGTTCCATTACGGTCGCTGGGTCCAGGTGCGCAACCGCTGGGGCTGGTGCCCGGGTCCGCGCCACGTGCGCGCGATCTACGCGCCCGCGATGGTCGCGTTCATCGGCGGCTCCGGCTGGGGCGTCAGCCTCTCGACCGGTCCCGTCGGCTGGTTCCCGCTCGGCCCGCGCGACGTCTACGTGCCGTGGTACCGCACCTCGCGCAACTATTTCACGAACGTCAACGTGCGCAACACGACGGTCATCAACAACACGTACATCACCAACGTCTACAACAACTACTCGCGCGGCCGTCCGATCGACAATGCGAACTACGCGTATCGCCGCAACACGGCAGCCGTCACGGCCGTTTCGCGCGAAGCGTTCGTCGGCGCGCGTCCGGTCAACGCCGCGCGCGTGCAGGTCAATGCCAGCCAGCTGCGCAACGCGAACGTCGCGAGCCGCGTCGGCATCGCGCCCGAGCGCGCGAGTTTCGTCGGTGCAAGACCCGTTGCTCGCGTCAAGCCGGCTGCGCAGACGCTGAACCGCCAGGTGATCGCGCGCACGCAGCCGCCGCCGCGGTCCGTGCCCGTCGCGACGCGCATCCAGGCGATCAAGGGCAACAACGGCCAGCCGCTCGCGAGGACCGAGCTGCGACGCATCGCCGCGCCGGCCGCCGTCGCCGCCGGTGCAGCCGGCGCTGCTGCCGCGAATCGTGGCCAGCCGTCGCGTGTGCGCGTGGTCGGTCAGAACGCGGCAGCGCCGAAGCCGCTGCCGGCACGCGCGCCGGCGACCGGCGCAACGCCGACGCGCGGGACGCCCGCGAATCCGGCCGTGCGCACGCCGACGACGCCGAACACGCGCGCGACGACGACTCCGAACACTCGGACGACACCGAACGACCGTGCAACGCCGAACGCGAGGACGACGCCATCGCGCGGCGAGAACCCGAACGCGAACGGACTGCCGTCCTCGCGCTTCGCTCCTCACCGCGACGCGACGACCGGAACGCCTCCTTCGCGGACGACGACAGCGACGCCGCCGTCGCGCACGGCAACGCCGCCGACCACGCGTTCGTCGTCGCCGGCCACGACTCGCACGGCCACGCCGCCGACTACGCGCACCACGACGCCGACCGAGAGCGTGCAGCGTCGTGCGCCGACAACGGTGACGAAGC
>DASZYR010000359.1:0-4111 GCA_035545255.1 Rhodanobacteraceae bacterium | reverse complement strand
CGAGCACGTGACGATGCGAAGCATCGTCGAAGTCGATGCCGGCGACCTCGGCAGGAGGTTCCGGCCAGATGTGCGCGGCATTCGCGGCTGCATCGGCCGGATCGACGATCGGCGAGTAGAAATGACCGCCCGGATGCACCGCGCGGATTTCCGGCGGCGGATCGCGATAGACGATGACAGGCGGCGGCTTGCGGCCGCGGAGCGCGTAGAAAACGAGCCTGAGCCGCTCGCGAAGCGTCACGACCGCCTCCGCTCGCGCGCCGGCTCAGAGATCGAACTTGATTCCTTGCGCGAGCGGCAGCTCGTCGGAATAGTTGATCGTGTTCGTCTGCCGGCGCATGTAGGCTTTCCACGCGTCCGACCCCGATTCGCGGCCGCCGCCGGTTTCCTTCTCGCCGCCGAACGCGCCGCCGATCTCGGCGCCGCTCGTGCCGATGTTGACGTTCGCGATGCCGCAGTCCGAGCCCGCCGCCGAGAGATAGCGCTCGGCGGCCTTGAGGTTCTGCGTGAAGATCGCCGACGAAAGGCCCTGCGGCACGCCATTCTGCTGCTCGATCGCATCGTCGATCGACATGAAAGGCATCGCGTAGAGGATCGGCGCGAACGTCTCGGTCTGCACGACGTCGTCGGAGTTCTTCAAACCCGTCACGATCGTCGGCAGCACGAAGTTGCCGGGCTTGTCGGCGAGCGCCTTGCCGCCGGTGACGATCGTGCCGCCGCTCGCCGTCGCCTTCGCGATCGCTGCGGTGTACTGATCGACCGCGGCCTTGCTGTTGAGCGGGCCCATGAGCGTCGTAGCAAGCGTCGGATCGCCGATCTTCGATTCGACCTGCTGGTATGCGCTCTGCAACTTGCCGAGCACGTCGTCGAAGATCTTCTCGTGCACGAAGAGGCGCCGCGTGGTCGTGCAGCGCTGACCCGCGGTGCCGACCGCGCCGAACACGATCGCGGGAATCGCGAGCTTGAGATCGGCGCTCTCGTCGACGACGATCGCGTTGTTGCCGCCGAGCTCGAGCAGCGAGCGGCCCATGCGCCGCGCGACGCGCTCGCCGACGCTGCGGCCGACCTTCGTCGAGCCCGTGAAGCTGATCAGCGGAATGCGCTTGTCGTCGACGAATTTCTGCGCGAGTTCGGTGCCCGCGTCGTTGAACAGGAAGAAGAGATCGGGAAAGCCGCCGGCTTTCAGCGCGTCGTTGCAGATCTTCATCGTCGCGACGGCCGAGAGCGGCACTTTCGGCGACGGCTTCCAGATGGAAATGTCGCCGCAGACGGCCGCGATGAACGAGTTCCACGCCCACACCGCGACCGGGAAATTGAACGCCGAGATGATGCCGACGAGGCCGATCGGGTGCCACTGCTCGTACATGCGGTGGCCCGGACGCTCCGAATGCATCGAGAGGCCGTACAGCATGCGGCTCTGGCCCAGCGCGAAGTCGGCGATGTCGATCATCTCCTGCACTTCTCCGTCGCCCTCGGGTTTGATCTTGCCCATCTCGAGCGCGACCAGGGAGCCGAGCGCGTCCTTGTGCTTGCGCAGCGCCTCGCCGCAAAGGCGCACGGCTTCGCCGCGGCGCGGCGCCGGCGTCGTGCGCCAGATCGCGAACGCGGCTTGCGCGCGCTTCACGATCGTCTCGTAGTCGCCGGCGTTCGACGCGTGGACCTTCGCGATGACTTCGTTCGTGCTGGGATTCAGCGCTTCGATCGTGCCGGCGTCGGTCGTCTTCGACCATTCGCCGTTGCCGAGGTACGTGCCGGACTGGATGTCGGTGAGGCCGAGCGCCTTGAGCATCGGGGCGGACATGGAAACTCCACGGAAAAATTGCGCCGGACGGCGCTGGATCGCGAAATTGTAGCAGGTGCCTCCGGTCCGCCGTCCCGGGTGCAGGACGGACCCGTTTTTATCGAGCGCCGTCACGGCGTTCGTGGAAAAACGGATCCCGGCTCGCACTGCGACGGCGAGCGGACAGCGGCGGCGCATGTTTCGCGCCGTTGCGATCGAGCGGATGTCGCCTGTCAGCGCGCGCTCGTGCCGGATGCGGCGGGGCGATCGGTCGTCACCGGGGAAGTGCCGTCCTGCGGTACCGCGTTCTTTCGCGCCGTATCGGCGAGCAGCGCATCGAGATCGGTGCGGCGCAGGAGCCGCCCATCGAGCACGACGGCTTCGATGCGCCGTGCGTTGCGGATATCGGCGAGCGGATCGGCATCGAGCAGCACGAGATCGGCGCGCTTTCCGACCGCGACGATGCCGGTATCGCGCAACGCCGGAAGAAATGCTGCCGGGCCACTCGTCGCCGCACGCAGCGCTTGCGCCGGCGAGAAGCCCGATGCGACGAGCTGCTCGAGCTCGTCATGGAGCGCGTACCCTGGATACACGTTCGGCATCGGCGAGTCGGTGCCGGCAAGAACCGGCACGCCGGCCCGGTGCAGGACAGCGACGATCTTGCGTCCGACCGCGTGGCGCCGCGCCGCCGTGACTTGATGATCGGCCGGAAGCGCGTTCGTGGCGCGTATCCATCGCGCACGCTCGTCCTCGCGCAGATAGCGCCAGCGCGGATCGTCGCGAAACGCGAGGTAGTCGGGTCGGGATTCGATCGCGTCGAGCACCAGCGTCGGAACCTCGACGGTGCCGCTGGCGGCGAGCGCTTTCGCGGCGCGCGCGCACGTCGGCGCATCGTACGCGTCGAGCACGCGCGCCTCGTCGGCGTCGCGGCGCCGGACCAGCTCGGGGCCAGAAAGGCCGCTGCGCCCCGCGATCGCGGCCGCGCCCGCCGTCGAGCAGTCCTCGAAGACCTGCATCAGGTGTTCCTCGCTACGCTGACCCGCTTGCGCCGCTGCGACGGCAGAGATACCTGCCGGAACGTGACCCATCAGCGGCAGCGCGCGCCGCCGTGCTTCGTCGAGCGCGGCGCGCCAGCTCGGTTCGGCGATTTCCGAGAAGACCTTGATGAAGTCGGCGCCCGCATCCGCGGCGGCGTCGACTTGCCGGACCGCTTCGCCGGGCGAAGGGCCGAACGTGATTACGCCCGCGGCGGCGACGTGCGGTGCGATCAGCGCGCCGCTCGCGACGTCGGCGCGCCATCGGTTCACGAGCGCGATCGATTCCGGCGCGGCGGCCATCTCGCGCACCGATGTCACGCCGTTCGCGACGTAAAGCGGTAACGACCACGCGGCGGGCGGACGGTGCGAGGGAATGGCGAACAGATGCACGTGCATGTCGACGAGGCCCGGCATCAGGAAGCGGCCGTGGCCGTCGACGCGCTCGGCGCCGTCGGGAATCGCGATCTTTCCGGACGGATCGATCGCCGCGATCCGTCCGTCGACGACGAGCACGCTGGCCGGATCGCCGATACGGCCGCGTTCGACATCGACGATCGAGACGCCGCTGATCGCGATTGCCGGACGCGAGCCCGCCACCGCGATGCCGCAGGCGCATGTCGCGAGCCCGATGGCCGATGCCGCGAAGATTGCGTGCCGAACGAGACGATTCCGCGAATCCGTCATGACGCACCCGTAGTCGGCGACGCACGATGCGCCACCCGCGCAAGCCATCGAGAACCAGCGATCGGAACGGTGCGGCCCCGACACGATTCGAACGTGCGACCTTCCCCTTAGGAGGGGGATTTTAGCGGCTTTTGGATCAGCCAGTTAGCAGCTAAGTAACTGATTTACTGTCTCTCTGCGTCTCACTGTGTCTCATGATTCGCTGCGTTTTGCTGACAACTTGCTGACAGAATCCGATGCCGACGATCAAGCGTGTGGAGCTCACCCGAGCTCGCGTCGAAAAGTCGAGCCCGAAGGCGGCAGCCTACCGCATCTGGGACGCCAAGGTGCCAGGGCTGTGCCTCCGGATACTCCCGAGCGGGACAACGACGTTCGAGGTCCACGTCGACCGCAATGCATCGATCAAGCTGGGGCGATACCGGTCGTCACGCTGGATGCCGCCAGGACGCGCGCACAGGCTCGCCTCGGCGATTTCGCGAAGACAGGCGAACATCCGCGCAAGCGCAAGATCGTGACGCTGGCGGACTTACTGAGAGACCGCTACACGTCTTGGTTCAACGCCGAGCACAAGAACGGACAGCGGAACATCGATGCCATCGAGTCGCAATTC
>DASZYR010000358.1:0-2017 GCA_035545255.1 Rhodanobacteraceae bacterium | reverse complement strand
GTTGATCCTGCGCACCAGCGAGGACGGGCGCGCCGGCGGAAGCTACGCGCGCGTCGCCGCGGCGAACATCGCGACGAGCACGATGCCGTCCGATGCGTCCACGGTCGTGCTCGCGGACGGGCGGCGACTGTTCGCGCGCGGCCACGCGGAGCCGGACGTCACGAATGCAGCGCGCGGCACGACGATCGTCGAGACATTCGCGGCCAACTCCGCCGGCATCGTCGCTCGCCTCGGCTTCTTCCTCCGCGAGGCCGGCCGTTTCCTCGTCGCGCCAGCGTCGGCGGGCGGCGCGTTGCCTGCGCTGGTCGGAACTTTGACGCTCGTGCTGATGATGGCGCTGGTGGTGATGCCGCTCGGGGTGGCGACTGCGATCTTCCTGCGCGAACAGCGCGGATGGGCCGCGCGTTTCGTCCGGACCGCGATCGCGAATCTCGCCGGCGTGCCGTCGATCCTGTACGGCGTGCTTGGTCTTGGCCTTCTCGTGCACGGGCTCGGCGCCGGCATCGATCGCTGGTTTTTCGCGGACCGCTTGCCGGTGCCGACATTCGGCAGCGGCAATTTGCTCTGGGCCGCGCTGACGCTCGCGATGCTGACGCTGCCGGTGGTCGTCGTCAGCGTCGAGGAAGGGCTCGCGCGCATTCCATCCGGTCTCGCGGATGGATCGCTGGCGCTCGGCGCGACGCGCGGCGAGACGATCTGGCGTCTGCTGCTGCCGGCCGCGCGCCCGGCATTGCTGACCGGCCTGATTCTCGCGATCGCGCGCGCCGCAGGCGCGGTCGCGCCGCTGATGTTGGTCGGCGTCGTCAAGCTCGCGCCGGCACTGCCGGTCGACGGCGATTTTCCGTACCTGCATCCGTCGCGGCAGTTCATGCATCTCGGCTTCAGCGTCTACGATGCGGCGCTCGCAAGCCCGGACATGCTGCGCGGCGTGTCGCGTGCGTATGCGTATGCGCTGCTCCTGGTCGGCGTGACGTTCGCGCTCAACCTCGTCGCGATCGTGCTGCGTACCCGGCTGCGCGAGCGGTATCGCGCGCTCGAGAGCTGAAGGCCGATCGGGATGACGCGATCCGAAGACACGATGCAGCCCGCGTCCGACTCCGGCGGCGATGTCGGCGTGGCGCTCGCGCTGCAATCGCTTTCGCTCTGGTACGGCAAGCGGCGCGCGCTCGACGCGATCACGTTCGACGTGCCGGCGCGTCGCATCACGGCGCTGATCGGGCCCAGTGGATCGGGGAAATCGAGCCTGCTGCGCTGCCTCAACCGTCTCAACGACGAGATCGACGACTGTCGCGTCGAAGGCCGCGTACTCGTCGGCGGCTGCGACATCCATTCGGGCGACGTCGCGGTCCACGAGTTGCGGCGACGCGTCGGCATGGTGTTCCAGCGGCCGAATCCGTTCCCGATGTCGGTCTACGACAACATCGCCTACGGACCGCGCCTCGCGGGGCGTCGCAGCCGGCGCGCGCTCGACGAATGCGTCGAGTCGGCACTGCGTGCCGCCTCGCTGTGGGACGAGGTCGCTTCGCGGCTCGACGACAGCGCGTTGACGCTCTCGCTCGGGCAGCAGCAGAGGCTGGTCATCGCGCGCTCGCTCGCGGTCGATCCCGCGATCCTCCTGATGGACGAGCCGTCCTCCGCGCTCGATCCGGCCGCCACGCTGCGCTTCGAAGAGCTGCTTCGCGAGCTCGCGCGCCGCTACACCGTCGTGCTCGTGACGCACAACGTGCAGCAGGCCGCGCGCGTTTCGGACTTCACGGCGTTCCTGTACAGCGGGCGCCTCGTCGAATTCGGCGAGACGGATGCGCTGCTGACGAATCCGCGCGAGCGGCTGACGGAGGATTACATTACGGGGAAAGCCGGGATTCGTGATTGGGGATTGGGGACTTGACATGATGGCTTGATGCGCCGGCCTCTGCCTGAAATTATTTTCGCAAATCGCAAATCGCAAATCGCAAATCGCAAATCGCAAATCGCAAATCGCAAATCGCAAATCGCAAATCCCGAATCCCCGAATCCC
>DASZYR010000357.1:0-3882 GCA_035545255.1 Rhodanobacteraceae bacterium | reverse complement strand
GCCGAGATCGAGAAGATCGTCGCGAAGAACCCGCTCGCCGCCGGCGTCAAGGTTCATGTCGGCGGCCAGAGCGAAGAGCTCGACGCGTCGGTCAAGTCGCTGATGTTCGCGCTCGGGCTCGCGATCTTCCTCGTCTATCTCGTGATGGCCTCGCAGTTCGAGTCGCTGCTGCATCCGTTCGTGATCATGTTCTCGATCCCGCTTGCGGCGGTCGGCGCGGTGCTGGCCCTCAAGCTCACGAACTCGCCGATCTCGGTCGTCGTCTTCATCGGCTTCATCATGCTGGTCGGCATCGTCGTCAAGAACGCGATCGTGCTGATCGATCGCGTAAATCAGCTCCGCGAAACCGGCGTCGCCAAGCGCGACGCGATCGCCGAGGGCGCCGAATCGCGCCTGCGCCCGATCGTCATGACGACGCTCTGCACGCTGATCGGCTTCTCGCCGCTCGCGATCGGCGTCGGCGAAGGCGCCGAGGTGCGCGCGCCGATGGCGATCACGGTGATCGGCGGTCTCGCGGTTTCGACGCTGCTGACGCTCGTCGTCATCCCGATCGTCTACGACCTGCTCGATCGCCGCGGCGACGCCTGGTACATGGCGCGCGGCGAGCGCCACCGGGCGAAGGCGACGCACGAATCGCACGGCGATCCCTCCGGAACGCCCGAGGCCCAGCACGCATGACGATCGCCGAGCTCAGCCTGAAGCGTCCCGTCACGGCGGTCATGTTCTTCGTGTCGATGGTCGTGATCGGCCTGATCGCCGCGATGCGCCTGCCGCTCGAGCAGTTTCCGAGCCTCGATGCGCCGTTCCTGTTCGTGCAGATTCCGTATCCGGGCTCGACGCCGACCGAGATCGAAAGGACGATCACGCGCCCCGTCGAGGAAGCGCTCGCGACGCTGCCCGGCATCAAGCGCATGAACTCGACGTCGGACGCCGACAGCGCGCAGATCTTCATGGAATTCAAGTGGGGCGAGAACGTCGCGATCAAGGCCGTGCAGGCTCGCGAGAAAATCGATTCCGTCCGCACGGACCTTCCCTCGGACCTGCAGCGCTACACGGTGCTGAAGTTCTCGACATCGGATGATCCGATCCTGAAGCTGCGCGTCGCCGCCGAAAGCGGCGTCGATCTCTCGAACGCGTACGAATTGCTCGATCGCGAGGTCAAGCGTCCGCTCGAGCGCATTCCGGGCGTCGCGCGCGTCGATCTGCAGGGCGTCGGAAAACCCGAAGTGCAGATCGAGCTTTCGTCCGATCGGCTCGCGGCGCACAACATCAGCCTCAACGATCTCTATACGCGTCTGCAGGCTGCCAATTTCTCGATCTCGGCGGGACAGGTCAGCGCCAACGGCGAGCGTTTTCGCGTGCAGCCGCAGGGGCAATGGACGAGCCTGGACGACATCCGCTCGATCCCGATCGACGCGAAGGGCCTGCGCCTGGGCGACATCGCGACGATCGCTCTGCGTCCCGAGCGGCTCAATTACGCGCGCAGCCTCGACGGACGTCCCGCGATCGGCTTCGACATCTTCCGGGAGCGCAATGCGAACCTCGTCGAAGTCGGCACGAAAGTGCTCGAGGAGATCGCGCGCATCCAGAAATCGCCGGAGCTTCACGGCATCCGCGTGCATCTTCTCGACAATCAGGCCGAGAGCGTGACCGGCTCGCTGCGCGAGCTCGGCAAGGCCGGACTCGAAGGCACGCTGCTCTCGGTGCTCGTGCTGTTCTTCTTCCTGCGCGACTGGCCGTCGACGCTGATGGTGTCGCTGTCGATCCCGATCTGCCTCGTCATCACGCTCGGCTGCATGTACTTCTTCGGCATCTCGCTGAACGTGCTGTCGATGATGGGCCTCCTGCTCGCGGTCGGCATGCTCGTCGACAACGCGGTCGTCGTGGTCGAGAGCATCTATCAATACCGCGAGAGATATCCCGACAAGCCGTGGTACAGCGCGGTGCAGGGCACGCAGGTCGTCGGCATCGCCATCGCGGCCGGCACGTTGACCAGCATGATCGTGTTCCTGCCGAACATCTTCGGCGAGGCGAACGACATCTCGATCTTCCTCGCGCAGGTCGCGATCGCGATGTCGATCGCGCATCTTGCCTCGTGGCTCGTCGCGGTCAGCCTTGTGCCGATGCTGTCGGCGAAGCTCCCGCCGCCGAAATTCATCGGCCGCGAGACGATGATCACGCGCCTTCGCGAGCGTTACGGGCGCTTCATCGACTGGACGCTCTCGCATCGCCGCTGGACGATGGCAGGCGTCATGGCGCTCCTGCTGCTGAGCTTCGTGCCGATCGTGATGACGAAGAAGGACATGTTCGATTCGGGCGAGTCCAGGCGCCTCTATCTCCACTACGAGCTCAACGCGAACTACCGCTTGCAGGACCTGAAACCGGCCGTCGCGCGGGTCGAGGCGTTCCTGGACAAGAACCGCGAGCGCTTCGAGATCAAGTCGGTGTACACGTATTACACGGAGCAGGGCGAGGCGAATACGTCCGTGCTCCTGACCGACGCCGACAAGGCGAAACGGAGCGCCGGCGAGATCAAGGAGGACATGCGCAAGGAGTTGCCGGCCCTCGCGGTCGGCAAGCTCAGCTTCGACTTCCGCAACTCGACCGGCGGCGGCGTCGATCTTTCGCTCGTCGGCGATTCGATGGACCAGCTGCGCGAGCTTGCGCCGACGGTCGTCAACGTGCTCTCGCGCCTGCCATCGCTGAAGGACGTGCGCACCGAGAAGGGCAATGGCGATCGCGAAGTCGCGACCCGGGTCGATCGCATCCGCGCGAAGAGCTACGGCTTCGATGCGCAGACCGTCGCGAATTACGTGCAGATCGCGCTCCGCGGCATGCCGCTCAAGGATTTCCACGCGGGCGACCGGCCGCTGCCGGTGTGGCTGCGTTTCCAGGGCAGCGACACGCAGAGCATCGAGGGCCTTTCCGACTTCAAGCTGCGCGCCCCCGACGGCACGCAGATTCCGCTGATGTCGCTGATGCAGGCCGACGCGCGCGACACGCCGTCGGCGATCCAGCGCGTCGACCGCATGACCGCGCTCAAGATCACGGCGAACCTCGCCGACGGCAAGACGATGCCCGAGGCGCGCGACGACATCACGAAGGCGATGAACGCGATGGCGCTGCCGCCGGGCTACCGCTGGAGCTTCGGCGAAGGCTTCAACCGCGACGAGGACGCCGGCAAGCAGATGCTGTTCAACACGCTGATCGCGCTCGTGCTCGTCTATGTCGTCATGTGCGCGATGTTCGAGTCGCTGGTGTTCCCGGCGGCGATCCTGACGACGTTCGTGTTCTCGGTATTCGGCGTGTTCTGGCTGTTCTTCCTGACCGGCACGACGTTCTCGATCATGGCGTTCATCGGGATACTGATCCTGATGGGCGTCGTCGTGAACAACGGCATCGTCATGATCGTGCACATCAACCAGCTGCGGCACGAAGGACACCTGCGCACCGAAGCGCTGATCCTCGGCGCGAAGGAGCGTCTGCGTCCCGTGCTGATGACGATGGCGACCGCGATCCTCGGCATGTTGCCGCTCGCGATCGGCGGCGCCGAAGCATGGAGCGACGGACCGCCGTACTCGCCGATGGCGCGCGCGATCGCGGGCGGGCTCACGTTCTCGACGATCGTGACGCTGCTCGCGCTGCCGTGCATCTACGCGCTGCTCGACGACGCGCGCAACTGGTCGCGCCGCGTGCTGCGCGAAGCGCGCGGCCAACGTCCGGACGTGCGAACCGAGCCGCTTGCGGTGCCCGCGCCGTACGAGGCGTAACGCGTCAGCGCAGCAGCAGTTTCAGGAGAGCGCGGAACCGCGCGCCGTACGGCGGGTTCAACAGCGGCACCGCGTTCACGCGCGACTGCCGCATCACGGGCTTCATGTGCGA
>DASZYR010000356.1:0-4080 GCA_035545255.1 Rhodanobacteraceae bacterium | reverse complement strand
CACCGATTTCGGCCGCGTTGGCATCGACGTCTGCTACGACACGGAATTTCCGCTCTATGCGCGCGCCCAGGTCGAAGCGGGCGCGCGCGTGATCCTCGTGCCGAGCTGCACCGACACCGAAGCCGGCGCGAACCGAGTGCGCGTCGGCTGTCAGGCGCGCGCGCTCGAGAATCAGGTCTATGTCGCCTGCGCGGTCACCGCGGGCGAGGCGCCGTGGAGCCCGGCGCTCGACGTCAACACCGGAACGGCGACGATCTACACGCCGATCGACCGCGGCTTTCCACCGGATGGCATCCTCGCGCGCGCGCAGACCGGCGCCGATTGGGCGATCGGCGAGCTCGATCTCGCGGCGCTCGATGCGTTCAAGCTCGACGCGCAGGTCGCGAACGCGAACGACTGGATGGCGCAGCTGCGGCCGCTCGTGGTCAATGCGGCCGTCGAAACCCTCTGATGTTCACCTCTCCCGCGGCGCGGGAGAGGTCGCGCCGCAGGCGCGGGTGAGGGAATCCCTGTGACGGCAAACCAAGCGCCGCCCTCACCCTAACCCTCTTCCGCAAGCAGGAGAGGGGACTCGCCTGCGCGAGCGGGGATGTTCGTTCAACTACGAACGCTTGCGTCTTGGCGCGGCGGTTGCCGTCGCGCCAAGCATCTGCTCCGCATGCGCGAGCGTCTCGCGCGTGATCTCGATGCCGCCGAGCATGCGCGCGATCTCGTCGCGCCGCGCGTCTCCGGCGAGCGTCTCGATGCGGACGCGCGTCGTGTCGCTGCCGCTCTGCTTGACGACGCGCAGGTGCTGGTGACCGAGCGCCGCGACCTGCGGCAGATGCGTCACGCAGAGCACCTGGCTCTTCGCGCCGAGATCGCGAAGCTTGCGGCCGACGACTTCGGCGATGGCGCCGCCGATGCCGGAATCGACCTCGTCGAAGACCATCGTGCCGACCGGATCGAGTCCGATCGCGGCGACCTCGAGCGCGAGGCTGATGCGCGAAAGCTCGCCGCCCGATGCAACCTTTCGCAGCGGCCGCGCGGGCGTGCCGGGATTCGCTGCGACGAGAAACTCGCAGCGCTCGGCGCCGTTCGCGTCAGGTTGGCCGTTGCCGGTCGGGGCAAGCTCGACTTCGAACGCGCCGCGCATGCCGAGCTCGGCCATCAGCGACGTGACCGATGCACCGAGCCTGCGCGCGGCGGCCGCGCGTTTCGCCGTGAGCTTCGCGGCAGCGGACGTGTATTCGGCCGCGAGCTTTTTCCGCGCCGCTCGCAGCGTTTCCAGGCTGGCGCCCGCGCCGCGCAAGGCTTCGAGCTCGCCGCGCACTGTCGTCGCGTGCGCGGCGAGCTCCGCCATCGGCACGCGATGCTTGCGCGAAAGCTCGTGGAGCTTCGCGATCTGCGCCTCGACGTCGGCGAGCCGGCCGGGATCGAGATCGAGCGCGCTCTGGTAGCGCGAGAGCGTATCGCTCGCTTCAGTAAGCTGTATCTGCGCGGCGTCGAGCAGGTCGACGATCGGCGTCATGCGCGCATCGAGCGCGGCGAGGCGCAGCGCTTCGGCGTGCGCGCGGGCGGCGAGTCCGGCGAGCGCGAATTCGCTGTCGCCGTCGAGGCGCTCGGCGAGGCCGTTGCCGCCTTGCAGAAGCTGGCCCGCGTTCGCGAGGCGGCGATGCTCGTCTTCGAGCGCCGCGAGCGCGTCCGGCGCGAGTGCGTGGCGTTCGAGCTCGTCGAGCTGGTGCGCGAGCCATTCGATGCGCTCGGCATGATCCTCGCCGCGCGTGAGTTCCGCGATGTGCGCTTCCGTCTCGCGCCAGGCGCGCGCGAGGCGCGCGGTTTCGCCGAGCTCCGCGGAGTTCGTGCCGAACGCGTCGAGCAGCGCGAGCTGGTGCGAAGGATCGAGCAGCGCTTGATGCTCGTGCTGGCCGTGGATCTCGATGAGCCCCGCGGCGAGCGTCTTCAGCTGCGTCAGCGTCACGGGCCGGCCGTTGATCCACGCGCGCGAGCTGCCTTCGCTCCGGATGACGCGGCGCAGCTGGCAGGCGCCGTCCTCGTCGAGCGCTTCGCCGCGAAGCCAGTCCGCGAGATCGGGCCGGCTTGCGATGTCGAACGTCGCCGTGAGCTCGGCACGCTCGCAGCCGTGGCGCACTTGCGAGACGTCGGCGCGGCCGCCTGCGAGCAGCAGCAGCGCGTCGACGAGCAGCGATTTGCCCGCGCCGGTCTCGCCGGTGACGACGGTCATGCCGGGGCCGAACGCGACGTCGGCTTCCGCGACGATCGCGAAATCCTTGGCGGTGAGTGTTTCGAGCATGCGATGAGACGGTGCGCGAGGGCGGGCGAACGCTAGCATGGGGAGGCGGGAGGGCCAAGGAGACGCAGGCTCGATGCGCGTCGGCGGAAAGCGGTCGGTCGTGTCGGAGAAGTGGTCGGTCACATCGAAAATGTGCGCCGGGCGCGTCTCGGCGTGTGCGACCGCCCGCCGTCGTTCCCGCGAGAGCGGGAGCCCGGCGACTTCGGCTTTCGATTCGACGTCCAGGGCACCGGGTCCTCGCTTTCGCGGGACGGCGGCGGGGTGCTTTCGTGCGGATGGACGGGACGTGGTTTCGCGGGGACGACGTCGCGCTTTCGCGGGCGTGCGCGATTCCGCGGGTTTTCGCGATTCCGCGGGTTCTCGCGACGACGAATCCTATTGCCCGCGCCGACCGCGCTTGCTAGCGTCCGTGTCGACCGCATTTCGAGGCCTATGAACGATCCTTCCTCCCGTCACGACCTCGACGCCCGCGCGCGACAGCTCCTGCGCGCGCTGATCGGCCGCTACATCGCGGATGGCCAGCCCGTCGGCTCGCGCACGCTCGCCAAGGCGTCGGGCCTCGACGTCAGCCCGGCGACGATTCGCAACATCATGTCCGACCTCGAGGAATTCGGGCTCGTCGCGGCACCGCACACGTCCGCGGGCCGCGTTCCGACCTCGCAGGGCTACCGCGTCTTCGTCGACAGCCTGCTCGAGCTCCGGCCGCTCGACGAGCCTCAGGTCGACAAGCTCCGGCGCGAGCTTCCGACCGGCGCCGCGACGCCGGATCTTCTTTCGAGCGCGACGTCGCTCCTGTCGGAGATGACGCATTTCGTCGGCGTCGTCACGGTGCCCAGGCGCGAGGAATTCCCGTTCCGCCACATCGATTTCGTCCCGCTCGACGCGGGGCGGCTGCTCGTGATCCTCGTTTTCACCGACGGGCAGGTGCAGAACCGCGTGATCGCGACGGAGCGTGCCTACGCGCCGGGCGAGCTCGAGCAGATCGCGAATTATCTCAACGCGACCTTTGCCGGCATGCGCATCAACGAGATCCGCGCGAGGCTCCTGCGCGAGATGCAGGAGGAGGGCGTGCGGCTGAACCGTCTTCTGTCGGCGGCGGTCGAGGTCGCGCAGCACGCGTTCGAGGCGAGCGCGGACGGCGACATGCTCGTCGCAGGACAGGCGAACCTCATGGGCAAGCAGGACACGCCCGACGTCGATCGCCTGCGCGAGCTGTTCGAGGCGTTCCAGCGCAAGCAGGATCTCCTGCAACTGCTCGAGCGCTGCGCGCGCGCCGAGGGCGTCAGGCTCTTCATCGGCGAGGAATCGGGGTTCGCCGCGCTCGACCACTTCAGCCTCGTCACCGCGTCGTACGGCGTCGGCGGACGCGTGCTCGGCGCGCTCGGCGTCATCGGGCCCAAGCGCATGGCCTACGAACGCGTGATTCCGGTCGTGCAGGCGACCGCGGGAATCATCTCGACTGCCTTGAAGCGTGCGCAGGCGCCCTCATAACGCATTGTTGTGCGGGGCTTTTCGTAAACCCCCGAGTTTATTTTCCGGATCGCCTGAGCTGTATGCGCACGGCTCTCAAGCTGTATTTGAACAGTGCGGCACGGATGCCGCTCTCGGACGCGGGCACGGAAGCCCGCATAGGTAACAGAACAGTGCGGCACGGATGCCGCTCTCGGACGCGGGCACGGAAGCCCGCATAGGTAACAGAACAGCGCGGCAGGATGCCGCTCTTCAGCGCGGACATGGAAGCCCGCATAAATTACGGAGCCAAGATGGAAAACACCGATCCTGCCGCG
>DASZYR010000355.1:0-4508 GCA_035545255.1 Rhodanobacteraceae bacterium | reverse complement strand
GATCTTTGGATCTCGCCTGTCGGGTTCGGCGCCGGATCGAAAAGATCGCGGCTGAAGCCGCTCCTACGATACGACGCGATCATGCGAGGAGCTTGCGCACGCGCGCGATCGCCTCGACGAGCCGATCGACTTCCTCGCGCGTGTTGTAGAACGCGAACGACGCGCGGCACGTCGCCGGCACGCCGTAGAACCGCATCAGCGGATGCGCGCAGTGATGGCCCGAACGCACCGCGATGCCTTCGTGGTCGAGCAGCGTCGCGAGATCGTGCGCGTGCACGCCGTCGATCAGGAACGAGATCACGGCCGCCTTCCGCTTCGCCTCGCCGAAGATGCGAAGACCCGGAACCGTCTTCAGGGCGGAGGTCGCGTATTCGAGCAGCTCGTGCTCCCACGCGGCGATGCGCTCGCGGCCGATCGATTCGATGTAGTCGATCGCAGCGCCGAGCCCGACGAAGCCCGCGATGTTCGGGGTGCCGGCCTCGAAGCGGTGCGGCGGATCGGCATAGGTCGTTCCGTCGAAGCGCACCTCCCGGATCATCTCGCCGCCGCCGAAGAACGGCGGCATCTCGCGCAGGATTTCCTTTCTCGCCCAGAGCGCGCCGGTGCCGGTCGGGCCGAACATCTTGTGGCCGGTCAGCGCGTAGAAATCGCAGCCGAGGGCGCGCACGTCGACCGGCATGTGCGGCAGCGCCTGCGAGCCGTCGACGAGCAGCGGAATGCCGCGTTTTCGCGCCGCGTGCGCAAGCTCGGCGACCGGATTGACCGTGCCGAGCACGTTCGAGACGTGCACGACGCCCGCAAGTTTGACGCGCGGCGTCAGGAGCTCGATGAATTTCTCGACGATGAGCTCGCCGCTTTCGGTGATCGGCGCGACCTTGAGCCGCGCGCCGGCGCGCTCGCCGAGGATCTGCCACGGCACGATGTTCGCGTGATGCTCCATCGTCGTGACGAGAATCTCGTCGCCCGGCTGCAGCTTCGGCAGCACGTGACTGTACGCGACGAGATTGATCGCCTGCGTCGTGCCGCTGGTCAGCACGATCTCGTCGCGCGAGCGCGCGTTGATGAAGCGCGCGAGCTTGCCGCGCGCGCCTTCGTACGCGCTCGTCGCTTCCTCGCCGAGCGTGTGCACGGCGCGCGAGACGTTCGCGTTGTGGCGGCGGTAGAAATCGTCGACGGCCTCGATGACGGCCGCGGGCTTCTGCGCCGTGTTCGCGCTGTCGAGATAGACGAGCGGCTTCCCGTTGACGCTGCGCGAGAGCAGCGGGAAATCCGCGCGGACGCGCGCGAAGTCGACCGTCGACGGCAGATCGTTCGTCTGCGCGCTCATGAGGTCTCTCCGGCAAGCGGCAGATGCGCCGCGAGAATCCCTTCGAGTTGCACGCGCAGGTCTTCCGCGACGCCCGCAAAGGCCGCCGCGCAGAACGCGACGATCAGGAGATGCCGCGCGGCTTCCGGCGGCAGCCCGCGCGAGCGGAGATAAAACAGCGCCTCTCCGTCGAGCTGGCCGACCGTCGCGCCGTGTGCCGCCTTGACCTCGTCGGCGTGGATCTCGAGCACCGGCTGCGTGTCGATCTCCGCGCCCGGCGAAAGCAGGAGATTCTTGTTCGAGAGATTCGCGTCGGCGCCGTCCGCGCCTTGCGCGACCGTGATCGCGCCATGAAACACGCCGCGCGATCGCTCGTCGGCGACGCCGCGCCAGACGACATGGCTCGCGGTGTCGCGCGCGTCGTGACGGATGTCGAGATGCGTGTCGGCATGCTGGCGTCCGCGCAGCGCGAAGACGCCGCGCGAGACGAAGCGCGAGGCCCGGCCGCAGAGATCCACCGCGAGGTCGTGACGCGAGAGCCGCGCGCCGACTTCGAGCACGTGCGAAGTTGCGAGAGCCTCGTCGGCGAGCATGAGTTCGCTGCGGCGCATCAGCGTCGCGTCATTCGCGGCGTCCTGGATCTCGACGAGGTCGAGCCGCGCGCCGGTGCGGAGCGACGCCTGCACGACGACGTTGCCGAGCTGCGCCGCCGCATCGACGCCGACGTGATGCACGACGACGCGCAGCGACGAGCGCTCGCCGAGCTCGATCAGCGCGCGGGCGTGCCATGCGATGTCGCGCCCGGCACCGATGAAGACGAGATGCACCGGAACGTCGATGCGACAGGAAGCCGCGATGCGAATCAGCGGCCCATCGACCGCGAGCGCCGTGTTGAGACGCGCGAACGCCGAGGCAGCTCCGTCGTATTCGCGCACGAGCAGGGCGCGCCATGACTCGAGCTCGGTCGCGCTCGCGCTGCCGAGCGACGAAACCGAAACGCCGGCGATCGCGCCGGATGTCGAGAGATCGGATCGATGGACGCCGTTGACGAAGACGAGACGCGGGCCGTCGAGCGGCAGCGCGAAGAGCGAGGGATCGACTGCGCGCCCTGCCGCTGCGGCATCGCCGCTCGCCGGCCGCGATTCGCCGAGCGCACGCAAGCTCGTGTACTTCCACGCCTCATCGCGCGCGCCGGGCAAACCTTCGCGCGCGAGCGCGTCGGCGGCTGCGCGCCGCGTGTCCGCGAGCCAGGCGGGAGCGTCCGGCTCGGGACCTGCGCGTTCGAGCAGCGATTCGAGCAGCGCGCCCGCCATCTCAGGCCGCTCCGGCGCCGATCCGATCGGGCGCGTGGCGCCCGGCGATCCACGCGTAGCCATGCTCTTCGAGCTTGTGCGCGAGCGATGCATCGCCGCTCTCGACGATCCGCCCGTCGGCGAGCACATGCACGAAATCGGGCACGATATAGTCGAGCAGGCGCTGGTAGTGCGTGATGACGACGAACGCGCGCGACGCATCGCGCATCGCGTTGACGCCGTCGGCGACCATCTTCAGCGCGTCGATGTCGAGTCCGGAATCGGTTTCGTCGAGGATCGCGAGCTTCGGTTCGAGCAACGCCATCTGGAAGATCTCGTTGCGCTTCTTCTCGCCGCCCGAAAAGCCTTCGTTGACGGCGCGGTGCAGGAGCTCGTCCTTGAGATGCAGCACCGAGAGCTTCTCGCGAACGCGCTTCAGGAACTGCATCGAGTCGAGCTCGGCCTCGCCGCGATATCGCCGCTGCGCGTTCATCGCCGCGCGCAGGAAGTACGTGTTGTTGACGCCCGGGATCTCGACCGGATACTGGAACGCGAGGAACACGCCTTCCGCGGCACGCTCCTCGGGCTCGAGCGCGAGGAGATCGCGGCCCATGTAGCCGATCGAGCCCTGCGTGACTTCGTAGCCGTCGCGGCCCGCGATCACGTTGCCGAGCGTCGACTTGCCGGCGCCGTTCGGACCCATGATCGCGTGCACCTCGCCCGCGTTCACGGCGAGCGACACGCCCTTCAGGATCTCCTTGCCCGCGACGCGGACGTGCAGACCGTCGATCTTCAACATCGGTGACGTCGTGGCGCTCACTTCGAAGGCGCCTCGTGTCGCGGCATCATGTACGGCGTCGGATCGCGCGGGATGTTCATGACGAGCGGCTTCGAAGGCTTCGATTGGCAGGCGCGGTAATCGGAACGCTCGGCAGCCGAATCGGCGCGAGCGAGATCGCAATCGAGGTCGATCGCGGCGTACCGGTCAGCCGGCTCGATCGGCCAGAGCTTCTGCGGCTTCAGGACATTGCCGGTTTCGAGCCAGTACATCGGCTGCGCGCCATCGGTCTCGCCATCCGACTTCGCTCGCGCGGAATGCATCGGACCCGACGACGGAATGAAGAAGCGTCCGTCGGAACCCGTGTAGCCGCAGCTCCGGATCTCGCTGCCGCTCTGGCGCAGGCAGACGTTCGCCGGAGCGGACGCGCCGCCGTTGCGGAGCTGCCCATGGATCTCGGGCGTATATTTCTTCGGCGCGGGATCGGCGACAGCCGTCGCGAGCCAGGTCGACGCCAGCAACGAAAGCAGAACGCGCGCGCTCATCCTACGGCTCCTTCCAGCGACACTTCGAGCAGCTTCTTCGCTTCGACCGCGAACTCCATCGGCAATTCCCGGAACACCTGCTTGCAGAACCCGTCGACGATCATCGACACCGCGTCCTCCTCGCCGATGCCGCGTGCGCGACAATAGAAAAGCTGATCTTCCGAGATCTTCGACGTCGTCGCCTCGTGCTCGACGATCGCGCCGGGATTCTTGACTTCGATGTACGGGAACGTGTGCGCTCCGCATTCCTTGCCGATCAGAAGCGAATCGCACTGCGTGTGGTTGCGCGCGCCCTCGGCGCCGCGCTCGACCTTGACGAGGCCGCGGTACGTGTTCTGTCCGCGTCCGGCGCTGATGCCTTTCGAGACGATCTTCGATTTCGTGTTGCGGCCGATGTGGATCATCTTCGTGCCGGTGTCGGCCTGCTGGCGATGGTGCGTCAGCGCGACCGAGTTGAACTCGCCGACCGAATCGTCGCCGCGCAGGATGCAGCTCGGATATTTCCATGTGATCGCGGAACCCGTCTCGACCTGCGTCCACGAGATCTTCGAGCGCGCGCCGCGGCAGTCGCCGCGCTTCGTCACGAA
>DASZYR010000354.1:0-2147 GCA_035545255.1 Rhodanobacteraceae bacterium | reverse complement strand
TCGCGCCCGAACCATCTCGCGCAGGAAGTCATCGACAACTCGGTCGACGAAGCGCTCTCGGGCCACGCGAGCGAAGTCGACGTCATCGTCCACGCCGACGGCTCGGTCGAGGTCGCCGACGACGGCCGCGGCATGCCGGTCGACGTGCATCCCGAGGAAGGCATCCCGGGGGTCGAGCTGATCCTGACGCGCCTTCACGCGGGCGGAAAATTCTCGAATCGCAACTACCAGTTCTCGGGCGGCCTGCACGGCGTCGGCGTTTCGGTCGTCAACGCGCTTTCGACGCGCGTCGAAGTGACGATCAAGCGCGAGGGCCAGATCTGGCGCATGAATTTCAAGAACGGCGATCGCGCGAGCAATCTCTCGGTCGTCGGAACTGTCGGCAAGAAGCAGACCGGCACGACGCTGCGCTTCTGGCCCGATCCGAAATACTTCGACACGCCGAAGATCTCGCTGTCGAAGCTGCGCCACGTGCTGCGCGCGAAGGCCGTGCTCTGCGCCGGCCTCACGGTGCGCCTCACCGACGAGGCGACCGGCGAGAAGAACGAGTGGCACTACGAGAACGGGCTTCGCGATTACCTCCGCTCGATGCTCGGCGAGACCGAGTACTTGCCGCCCGATCTCTTCGTCAGCTCGATGCAGCGCGAAGACGCCGCGGTCGATTTCGCGATCGCGTGGCTGCCCGAAGGCGATCTCACGCAGGAGAGCTACGTCAACCTGATCCCGACGATCCAGGGCGGCACGCACGTCAACGGATTGCGCTCGGGATTGACCAACGCGCTGCGCGAGTTCTGCGAATTCCGGAATCTCTTGCCGCGCGGCATCAAGCTCGCGCCGGAGGACGTCTGGGACCGGCTCGCATTCGTCCTGTCGCTCAAGATGACCGATCCGCAGTTCTCGGGGCAGACGAAGGAGCGCCTGTCGTCGCGCGATGCAGCGGGGTTCGTCGAGAACGCGACGCACGACGCCTTCTCGCTCTATCTCAACCAGCACGTCGAAATGGGCGAGAAGATCGCGCAGCTCGCGATCGAGCGCGCGACGATTCGCCTGAAAACCGAAAAGCAGGTCGTCCGCAAGAAGATCACGCAGGGGCCCGCGCTGCCGGGCAAGCTCGCCGACTGCGCGTCGAGCGATCTCTCGCGCACCGAGCTCTTTCTCGTTGAAGGCGATTCCGCCGGCGGCTCCGCACGCCAGGCGCGCGACAAGGATTTCCAGGCGATCCTGCCGCTGCGCGGCAAGATCCTCAACACGTGGGAAGTCGAATCGGGCAGCGTGCTCGCATCGCAGGAAGTGCACGATCTCGCGGTCGCGATCGGCTGCGATCCCGGCAAGGACGATCTGTCGGGTTTGCGCTACGGCAAGATCATCATCCTCGCCGACGCCGACTCGGACGGCCTCCACATCGCGACGCTTTTGTCCGCGCTGTTCCTGCGCCATTTTCCGGCACTCGTCCGCGAAGGCCACGCGTTCGTCGCGATGCCGCCGCTGTTCCGCGTCGACGTCGGCAAGCAGATGTTCTACTGCCTCGACGAAGCCGAGCGCGACGCGCTGCTCGAGCGCATCCAGCGCGAGAAGATGAAGGGCGCGGTCAGCGTCACGCGCTTCAAGGGACTCGGCGAGATGAACCCGGCGCAGCTTCGCGAATCGACGATCCATCCCGACACGCGGCGGCTCGTGCAGCTCACCGTCGGAGACGACGACGGCACCGCGAAGCTGATGGACATGCTGCTTTCGAAGAAGCGCGCGGCCGATCGCAAGGAATGGCTCGAGACGAAAGGCGATCTCGCTTCGCTCGAAGTCTGACGGCGTCTCGCTCTCGCCGCGCCTCCTCCTCTCCCGCTTGCGGGAGAGGCTGGGGCGAGGGCCGGCGTGGCAGCGCGTTCCAAGATTGCCCCACCCTGCCCTCTCTCGCACGCGGGAGAGGGGAAAAGCAAATGCTCCGCGCAGCACAATGCAGCACAATGACGAGTGGCCCTGCGGTCGCACGCGCCGACGTGCGAAAATGCGCTTAAATGTCGAACGCCTCCGAAGCCTCGCTCCAGCCCGCCGCCCACCGCATCCAGAAGGAACCTTCCGCATCGCAAGCCGCGATGCAGACTGCGTTCCCGATCCTCGCGATGCTGAGCGTGTGCCATTTCCTCAACGAC
>DASZYR010000353.1:0-1710 GCA_035545255.1 Rhodanobacteraceae bacterium | reverse complement strand
CGCTCGACGAGACGTTCATGGCGATCGCCGCAAGCGACGCGCGGGCAATCGCCGCATGAGCGCCATGCTGCTGATCGCTCGCCACGAATGGCGGCGCCTTGCCGTGCAGCCGTTCGCGTGGCTGCTCGCCGCGCTCGTCGTGGCGCTCATGGCCTGGCAATACCTGCTCGCGCTCGAGGCGTTCCTGCAGCTTGCGCCGAAGCTCGGCGGCATCAAGGATGCGCCGGGCGTGACCGACCTCGTCGCGATCCCGCTGCTGCGGAGCTTCTCGAATTTGCTGATGCTGATCGTGCCGCTCGTGACGATGCGCGCGATCGCCGGCGAGCGTCGCACGCAATCGCTCGCGCTCCTTCTCGCGGGCGGCGTCGGCGACGCGCGCATCGTCGTCGGCAAGTACGTCGGCGCGCTCGGCTTCGTGCTCGTGCTGATCGCGCTTGTCGCGGCGATGCCGCTCGCGCTCGGTTTCGGCACGGCGCTCGATTACGGCCGGCTCGCCGCCGCGTTGCTCGGCTTGGTGCTGTTCGCGGCGGCGCTGACCGCGATCGGCGTGCTCGCCTCGGCGTGGACTTCGCATCCTGCGCTCGCCGCGGCGGCGGCATTCGCGATCACGGCGCTGCTCGCGATCGTCGACGCCGGCGCGCGCCTGCAGGGCGTCGACAACCGCGGCATCAACTACCTCGCGCTGCCGACGCACATCGAGCCGTTCTTCCGCGGTCTCGTCGCAAGCGTCGACATCGTCTATTTCGGGCTGATCGTCGTCGTCGCGCTCGCATTCGCAGCGGGCAAGCTCGACACGTTGCGCAGCGCGGCCGACTGATGCGAAACCGTCTTTCCTCGATCCTCCGCACGCTCCTGATCGCGCTCGCCGCCGTCGCGGTCGCGTTTCTCGGCACGCGCTTCGGCTTCGAGCGCGACTGGAGCCACGCGAACGGCGCGAGCCTCAGCCCGGCTTCGACCGCATTGCTGAAGACGCTCGACGCGCCGGTCGAGGTCGTGAGCTACGCGAGCCGCCAGAACGGCCTGCGCGCCGTCATCGCCGACTTCGTCGAGCGCTATCGGCGCGCGAAAGCCGACGTCAGCCTGCGCTTCGTCGATCCCGACGCCGATCCCGAAGCGATGCGCGCGGCCGGCGTCACCGTCGACGGCGAGATGGACATCCGCTATCGCGATCGCAGCGAGCGGCTCAAGGTGCTTTCGGAAACCGAGTTTTCGAACGCGCTGCTTCGCCTCTCGCGCCAACGCGAGCGCATCGTCGCGTTCCTCGAAGGCGAAGGCGAGCGTCAGCCGCTCGGCAAGGCGAATGCCGATCTCGGCCAGTTCGTCGCCGCGCTCGCCGATCGGGGTCTTCGCGCGGTGCCGCTTCCGCTCGCGAACACCGGCAAGGTGCCGGAAAACGCCGATCTTGTCGTCATCGCGAACCCGCGCGTCGCGCTCGCGCCTGCCGTCGCGGACGAGCTGGTCGATTACGTCGATCGCGGCGGCAACCTGCTCTGGCTGACCGAGCCGGACGAGAACGCGGGGCTCGACGCGCTCGCGAAGGCGCTGTCGGTCCGCGTGCTGCCCGGAACGGTCGTCGACGCGAGCGGCAGCGCGTTCGGGCTCGCCGATCCGAGCTTCGTCGCGCTCGCGAAATATCCGCCGCACGCGATCACGAGGAATTTCCTGCTGACGACGCTCCTGCCGCAACCGGCCGCGCTCGCGCAGCTCGCG
>DASZYR010000352.1:0-10647 GCA_035545255.1 Rhodanobacteraceae bacterium | reverse complement strand
TTCGTGACGGCTTCCTGCACGATGCGATAGATCGCGAGTGCGTAGCTTTCGCCGAGGCCTTCCGGCAACGATCCGATCGCGAGCGAAAACGCAATGTCCGGATGAAGCCGCCGCCATTCGGCGACGCGCTCGGCGAGCGCTTCGCGAAGATCGAGTGCATCGAGCGCGAGCGGACGCAGCCGCGGAATCAGCTCGTGCATTGCCGAGTGGAGCTTCGCCGCCGTATCGGCGATCAGCTGCGCCGCTTCGCGCACCGCGCCGGTTTCGGGCGCCTCGCGGCGCGCCAGCGACAGCGCGAGGCTCCGGATCGCGGTCACGCTCTGGCTCGTCTCGTCGTGCAGCTCGCGCGCGATCGCCGCGCGTTCCTCTTCGATGCGCGACTGCACGATCTCGGCCAGCTCGCGGCTCTGGGCGAGGCGCAGCCGCGCGTCGGCGGCTTCCGCGCGCGCATTGAGATTGTCCTCGATCGCGGCGGCCATGCGGTTGAACGCCCGCGCGATCCGCCCGGCTTCGGCGCCGGCGAGCGGCGGCAGGCGCGTATGGAATGCGCCGCGCTCGACCTCGACGAGACCGCGCTCGATCTCGCGGAACGGCTCGGTTGCACGCCGCGCGAGCCAGAACACGACGAGATTGCCGAGCACCAGCACGATCGCGCCCGATTCGAGCAGCGTCACGGTGTCGTCCCAGCCGTCGAGCACGGCGCGCGAAGGATTCGCTTCGACCGTCAGCGTCGAATCGTAGAAGCGCAGCTCGCTGCGCATCGGCTCGGGGGAAACCAGCGCCGCGTACCAGGACGGCGCGTTCCTGCCCGGCTTGTACGGCGACGGCGGCGAGCGGTAGACCTCGCGTCCCGCGTCGTCGCGAAGCGCGATCTCGGTCGAGCGCACGCGCCCCAGCCGCTCGAGCGATTCGAGCACGATCGGCGTGCTGGTCCGCGCGTAAGTGTTGACGAAGAATCCGAGCAGGTGCGTCGCCACGCGGTTGGCCGCTTCGGTCTCCTCGCGCACGCTGCGTCGCGTGTCGACGAGCTGGAACGCGAGCATGATCAGCGTGAACGCGACGATGACCGCCGCCAGCAGCAGGTTGATCCTGAGGCGCAAGCTCATGCATCCGCTCGCGATGACCACGAAGGAACGGCGTGTCGCATCGGATCGATGCTACCGCATCCTGTCCGCGCGCGATGGACGCGGCGGCATGTGAAACACGCCAGTCGCTTCCCGAGCTGGCGGCTCGGCTTTTCACTTCTCCCGCTTGCGGGAGAAGGTGCCGGAGGCGGATGAGGCGATTTTGGGACGGCGAACCGACTCGTCCCTCACCTAACCCTCTCCCCCAAGCGGGAGAGGGGAAGAGCGATGCTCGGCGTTGCTCGCGTCAACCGGGCTTCTGAGGCGATCCGCGCAGGCGCTCGACGAGCGCGTCGACGAATTCGACCGGAAGCTCGGCACTGACCGGAACGCACCAGACTTCCTCGCCGGCGAACGCGACGCACTTGATCGCGTCTTTCTCGGTCATCAGCACCGGCAAGCCGTCGCCGAACGCGAGGTCCGATGCGGCGAACGCGTGATGGTCCGGGAATGGATGCGTGAGGACGTCGATGCCGCGGGCTTGCAGGCCCGTGAAGAAGCGCCCGGGATTTCCGATCGCGGCAACCGCGTGCACGCGCTGCCTGGCGAACGAGGAGAGGGGCCGCGCGCGCGGCGCGCCAGCCACCGCGACGGCCATTTCGCCGGCGAGCCGCATCGCGATCTCGCCGAGCTCGGCGCGCGCGCCGTTGCAGATGCGGAAATCGACGCGAGCCAGCCGATCCAGCGGCTCGCGCAGCGGCCCCGCCGGCAGCAGGCGCTCGTTGCCGAAACGCCGCTGTCCGTCGATGACGCAGATCTCGATGTCGCGCGCGAGCGAGGGATTCTGCAGGCCGTCGTCGGCGATGACGACGTTCGCGCCGTGCCGCGCCAGCAACCCGGCAGCGCGGACCCGGTTCCGCCCGACCGCGACCGGCGCGCCGGTGCGGCGGCGGACCAGGCTCGGCTCGTCGCCGTAGCGCCCCGGATCGGGATGCTCGTCGAGCAGGCTCGGCGTGCGCGCGCTGCCGCCGTAGCCGCGACTGACGACGCCGGGCCGGAAGCCGCGTGCGCGCAGCGCCTCGACGAGCGCGATCGCGAGCGGCGTCTTTCCGCTGCCGCCGGCCGTAAGATTGCCGACGACGACGACTGGAACGCCGATGCGGACCGTGCGGCGCAGTCCGATGCGGTAAGCGGCCCGGTGCAACGTGCGCAACGCGCGATAGACCGGCTCGAGCAGGGACAGCCAGAACGGCACCGGCTCGCCGTCGTACCAGACCCGTTGCAGGCGCTGCTCGACGCGGCTCACGACGGCGGCGGCATCGTCACGGCCGGTGCCGGCGCCGCATCCTCGCGGAACTGCATGCGATGCAGCGCCGCGTACTTGCCGTTGCGAGCGAGCAGCTCGGCGTGCGTGCCGCGCTCGACGATGCGGCCCTCGTCGAGCACCGCGATCTGGTCGGCGTGCTCGATCGTCGAGAGGCGATGCGCGATGACGACGACCGTCCTCTCCCGCATCAGCCGCGCGAGCGCATTCTGGATCAGGCGCTCGGATTCGGAATCGAGCGCGCTCGTCGCCTCGTCGAGGATCAGGATCGGCGCGTTCTTGAGGAGCGCGCGCGCGATCGCGATGCGCTGGCGCTGTCCGCCCGAGAGCAGGGCCCCGCCCTCGCCGACCGGACTGTCGAGGCCCTGCGGCAGGCGCTCGATGAACTCCATCGCGTTCGCGGCGTGCGCGGCTTGTTCGATCTGCGCGCGCGATGCGCCGGCCAGCGCACCGTAGGCGATGTTGCGCGCGATCGTGTCGTTGAACAGCACGACCTTCTGGCCGACCCAGGCGATCTGCTCGCGCAGGCTGTCGATCGCGTATGCATCGATGCGATGGCCGTCGAGCAGGATCTCGCCCGACGTCGGCTCGTGGAAGCGCGGGATCAGACTGACGAGACTCGACTTGCCGCCGCCCGACGGTCCGACCAGCGCGGTCACGGTGCCCGCGGCGCAATCGAGATCGATGCCGTCGAGGACGAGCCGCGAGCGGCCGGGATAACGAAGGCCGACGCCGCGCAGCGCGAGATCGCCGCGGCAGCGCTCGACGCGGATCGCGCCGTCGTCGCGCTCGCCCGGCGTGTCGATGACCGAGAAGAGATCCTGCGCGGCCGCGATGCCGCGCTGCATGCCGGATTGCACCGTCGTCAACTGCTTAAGCGACGTCAGCATGACCATCATCGCGCTGATGACCGACATGAACGTGCCGGGATCCATCTCGTCGATGATGCCGGGCCGCGTCGCGACGAAGATGACCGTCGCGAGCGCGCAGGCCGCCACGAGCTGCACCAGCGAAGTCGACAGCGCGTTGGTCGAGGCGACCTTGAGGTTGAGGCGACGGTTCTCGTCGGCGATCGCGTCGAAACGCTCGGTCTCGTACGCCTGGCCGGCGTAGATGCGCACCTCGCGATGTCCCGAGACGACCTCGTCGACCATGCCGGTCACCGAGCCCATCGAGCGCTGGATGCGATGGCTGATGCGGCGATAGCGGCGTCCGACGAAATAGACGATCGTCGCAACGAGGGGTGCGAGCACGAACAGCGCGAGCGTCAGCCGCACGCTGTTGACGAGCATGCTGATCGTGAGGCCGATCACCGTCAGCGAATGCAGGATCAGGTTCTTCAGCGACTCGGTGCTCGCGGTCGCGACCTGCTCGACCGTGTAGACGAGGCGCGAGATCTGCTGGCCCGAGGGCTCGCGGTCGAAATAGGCATCCGGAAGCCGGAGGTAGCGCGCGAACACTTCGCTCCGCAGCGATTGCACGATGCCGCGGCCGACGCGCGCGATGCCGAAGTCGGTCGCGTAGGTCGCGGTGCCGCGCACGAGGAACAGCACGACGATCGCGATCGGCAGCCACAGGATCGTGGCCGCATCGCGATGGACGAAAAGCCCGTTCAGCATCGGCTTGATGAGCTGCACGAAGATCGCGCTGCACGTCGCGTCGAAGATCATGCCGAGCACGGCGACGGTGGCGACCCAGCGGTGCGGCCGCATGTAGCCGAGCAGCCGGCGATAGGTCTCGAGGAACGACGCGTTGACGGCGGCGGCCGCGCTCACGGACGCGCTGGTGCCTGCGCCGGCGCCGGCGTCGTCGCGATCGACAGCCGCGTGAAGCCGAGGCGGCCCAGCGCATCCATCGCCGTGATGACAGCCTGGTGGGGCGTCATCGCGTCCGCCTGCAGGATCACCGGGCGGTCGTGGTCGTCGCCGGCGACACGCAGGATCGCCTCGCTCAGCGTGTCGAGGGCCGGATTCAGCACTTCGTTGTTGTCCACGTAATAGTGGCCGTCGCGGTCGATCATGATCGTCAGCGACTCGCTCTGCCCGGCCTGCTCGGCCGTCGTCGCCTGCGGCAGCGTGATCTTCATGCGCGCGTGCTGCACGAACGTCGTCGTCAGCACGAAGAACATCAGGAGCGTCAGCATGACGTCGATCAGCGAGATCACGTTGATCTCGAAATCGTCGTCGCGGCGAGCGGAAGCGATGCGCATCGCTCAGCCCGCGGCGCGCGAGGCGACGCGCATCGCCGGCGCGGCCGGCGCGGACTCGCCGACCGCGGTCAGCTCGTCGGTCAGGAGGAACACCTGCCGCTCCATCTCGACGACGAGATCGGAAACGCGCCCGCGGAAATAGCGGTGGAACACGTAGGCCGGAATCGCGACGCAGAGGCCGGCGGCCGTGCAGACGAGCGCCTCGCCGATGCCGCCGGCCATCTTCATCGGATCGCCGACGCCGGACATCATGACCGCAAAGAACATCTTGATGAGCCCGAACACGGTGCCGAGGAGGCCGAGCAAGGGACCGATCAGCGCGATCGTGCCGAGCGTGTTGAGGAAGCGCTCGAGCCGGTGCACGACGTGGCGGCCGGTATCCTCGACGCGCTCCTTGATGATCTCGCGCGGCCGGTTGCGCACCGAAAGCGCCGCAGCCATGAGCTCGCCCAGCGGCGAATTCGTGCTCAAGAGGTTGAGGTGCTCGGGGTCGATCTTGCGCGAGCGCGCCCACTCGCGCACCTCATCGCCAAGTCCGGGCGGGATCACCGCCGATCGGCGCAGCGACCAGAATCGCTCGAGGATGATCGCCAGCGCGATCGCGGAGGAGATCAGGATCGGCAGCATCGCCCAGCCGCCGGCCATCAGGATTTCGAGCACGGGTCCACCTTCCGTTCGTTACCCGGCCGAATCATAGCAGCGCGGACCGCGGCGACTCTGCGAAGCGCGCCGCGCAACGCGCACCGCCCTGTAGGAGCGGCTTCAGCCGCGATCTTCTTGCAGCGACGGAAAAAATCGCTGAGGAGAGAGGCCCTGGAGGAGAAAAGATCGCGGCTGAAGCCGCTCCTACTCGCGCCAGTAGCGATCGCGACGCTCGCGCTCGGCGCGGACGAGCGGTTTTCCGCCGGGATCGAACGTGATCGTCAGCGCGCCATCGATCGCCGTGTCGCGAAGCGGCACCTGCGCCGCGCGAAAGCGCTCGACGACCTCCGCGTGCGGATGCCCGAAGCGATTGCGCCAGCCGGCCGAGACGACGGCGAGCGCGGGCTTCAGCGCCGCGATGAATGCCGCGCTCGATGCCGAGCGGCTGCCGTGGTGCGCGACGCCGAGCACGAGCGGGACGCTTGCGCCGCCGATGCCGGAAACGATGCGCGGCTCGACGTGCGCGCTCGCATCGCCCGGCAGCAGCAGCCGGCCGTCATCGCCCTCGACGAGCAGCACGCACGATCGATCGTTGTCGCCGCGCGGATCGGTCCGATCGAGTGCATCGGCCGGCGGCGAAAGCACGCGAAAGCGGACGCCGTCCCACCTCCACGATTCGCCGGCGATGCACTGCCGCAGCGCGATCTCGCCGCGGCCGGGCTCTCCACCGACGAGGTCGGCTTCCGGGAACGCCCGCGCGACCGCCGGTGCGCCGCCCGCGTGATCGTTGTCGCCGTGGCTGATCACGATGCGATCGAGGTGCGAGACGCCGAACGCGTGCAGCGTCGGCAGCACGGCGGCCTTGCCGAGATCGAATTCGGACGGATAGCGTGCACCTGCGTCATACAGCAACGCATGGGTCCGCGTGCGCACGAGCACCGAAAGGCCCTGGCCGACGTCGATGAACGTCGTCGCGAAAGTGCCTGCCGCAGGCGGCGACTCGGCCGGCAGCACGATCGGCAGGAACAGGATCAGAGCAAGCGGGCGCGCGGGTACCCCGCGCGGCGAGAGCAACCACGCCGCTCCGAGCATCGCCATCGCGAGCGCGAGAGGACCGCTCTCGGGAAGATAGAGATGCGCTCCCGGAAGCGCCGCGATGCGCTCGAAGAGCTGCCATTGCGCATGCGCGCAGGCCGCCGCGGCGATCAGCAGCGGTTTCGCCAGCAGCGGCAACGTGAGGAGCGCGAGCACCGCGAGCAGGCAAAACGGCACGATGACGAAGCTGACGAACGGCACCGCGACGAGATTCGAGAGCGCGCCCGCCAGCGAGGCCTCGCCGAAAAACCAGATCGTCAGCGGCAGCAATGCGATCGACATGACGACTTGCCCGACCGCGAGCTCGCGCATGAAGCCGCGGACGCCGCGCCCGCGCGCGAGGCATGCGAGCAGGAACGCGACGCCGACGAACGAGAGCCAGAACCCGGCCGACAGCACCGCGAGCGGATCGGCGACGACGGTCGCGATCACGGCGAGCGCGAGCGATTGCGGCGCGCTGCCGGCGCGCCTTCCGAGGCGCGCGGTTGCAACGGCTGCGATCATCAGCAGCGTGCGCAGCGTCGGCAGGCTTCCGCCGGCCAGAGCGCCATAGAAGACGCCGGTCGCGAGCGCCGCCGGAAGCGCGACGGCCGACAATGGCGCGCGCAGCAGCCAGCGCGGAAACAGGAAAGAGAGCAGACGCACCAGCAACGCGCCGAACGCGGCGGCGACGCCGACGTGGAAACCCGAGATCGCGATCAGGTGCGGCACGCCGTTGATGCGGGCGACCTGCCAGTCGTCGTCGTCCAGCCCGCGCGTGTCGCCGATCGCGAATGCGCGGACGAGCGCGGCGTCGTGCGCATCGGCGATGCGATCGTCGATCGCGCGCGCAAGCGTCGCTCGCAACGCATCGACGCAGAACGCGGGGCCGCCTTCATGCACGTTCGGCCCCTCGTCGCGCACGTAGCCGGTCGCGACGATGCCGTGTTCGAGCGCCGAGCGCTCAGCATCGAATCCGCCCGGATTGACGAGGCCGCGCGGACGCTTCGCGCGGATGCGCAAGCGCCAGCGGCTGCAAGCGGCGAGCGCACCGGCCGGAGCGCGATACCAGGCGATGCGCACGCGGCCGCGCAGGCCGACGTCGGAGCCGTCGAGCTCCGCACGCTCGACGCGAACGATCGCGCTCGTCGCGTCGCCGCGCGTCAGCGGCAGCTCGTCGACGATGCCGACGACATCGAGGTCGCGGCCTTCGAGCGCCACCGGCAGACGCGCATCGAGCGCACCGCCGGCGCGCCACGCGCACCAGGCGAAGCCGATCGCGAACGCGGCGGCGAGACGCAGGCGCGGATGGCGCAGCGCGAGGATTCCGGCGCAGGCGAGCGCGATGTCGAGCCACGCGGGCGGCAACGGCACGCACGTCTGGACAGCCAGCGCGCCCGCGAGCAGGGCGACGGCCAGCGACGGCTTCAGCGCCAGCGGCTCTGTCGGATGCGAGCGATTCCCTTCCGCGGTCCGCGACGCCGTCCTGGCGCCGCGGGCTGTCATCCGGCGTCCAGCGGTCCGCTTCCGCCCGGCCGGTCGCGCAATGTGCCGTTCGTCAGCTCCAGCATGCGGCCGGCGCGCGCGGCGAGCCGCGGATCGTGCGTCACGAGGATCAGCGCGGTGCCGATCTCGCGGTTGAGCTCGAGCATCAGCGCATGGACTTGCGCTGCGTTCTTCTCGTCGAGATTGCCGGTCGGCTCATCGCCGAGCACGCAGGCCGGCCGGGTCACGAGCGCGCGCGCGACCGCGCAGCGCTGGCGCTCGCCGCCGGAAAGCTCGCCCGGCTTGTGCAGGAGACGCGCACCGAGCCCGACGCGCTCGAGCAGCGCCGCCGACTGCTCCCGCGCCTCGCCGATCGCGACGCCGCGGATCAGGAGCGGCATGCAGACGTTCTCGAGCGCCGTGAACTCCGGCAGCAGATGATGGAACTGGTAGACGAAACCGAGCGAGCGGTTGCGCAGCTCGCCGCGCTCGCGGTCCGAGAGCCGCGACATCGCGCGCCCGTCGACCTCGACCTCGCCGGCGCTTGGCGCGTCGAGTCCGCCGAGGATGTGCAGCAGCGTCGACTTGCCGGTGCCCGACGCGCCGACGATCGCCAGCGTCTCGCCGCGGCGCACGGAAAGATTCACGTCGCGCAGGACTTCGGTGCGGAGCTTGCCTTCCTGGTAGGTCTTCGCGACGTTGCGAGCGCTGAGGACGATGTCGGACATGGGAAAACCGGAATTTTTGAAATTTGGGATCCATGGGGTGGGCTTCGGCCCGCCGCCGCCATGGTGGGCCAAGGCCCACCCTATTCGTATCGGAGCGCCGCCGCCGGCTCCGTCCGCGCCGCGCGCCACGCGGGATACAGCGTCGCGAAGACGCAGAACACGAATGCGGTCACCGTGATCCAGCCGACGTCGCTCCAGTGCAGGTCGCTCGGCAGCTCGCTGATGTAGTACACGTCGGGCGACAGGAACGTGACGTGGAACGTGTGCTCGATCCACTTGACGATGCTTTCGACGTTGAGCGCCAGCAGCACGCCGAAGAAGACGCCCATCGCGATGCCGAGCGTGCCGACGAGCACGCCTTGCACCATGAACGTGCCCATGACGCTGCGCGGGCTTTGTCCCAGCGTGCGCAGGATCGCGATGTCCGACTGCTTGTCGGTGACGAGCATCACGAGCGTCGACACGAGGTTGAAGGCCGCGACCGCGACGATGAGCGAAAGGATCAGGAACATCACTTTCTTCTCCATCGCGACGGCCTTGAAGAAGTTGCTGTGGCCCTGCATCCAGTCGGTTATGCGGTACATCTGGCCGAGCTCGTCCGAAAGCGCTCGTCCGACCGAGAACGCCTGGAACATGTCGTCGAGCTTCAAGCGGATGCCGGTCGGGCCGTCGAGCCGGTACAGCGCCTCGGCATCCTGCATATTGACCACGGCGAGGCCCGAATCGTATTCCTGCATGCCGGCTTCGAAGATGCCGACGACCGTGAAGCGCTTGAGGCGCGGCAGCGCGCCGATCGGCGTCGCGCTGAGCTCCGGCGCGAACACGGTGACGCGATCGCCGACTTCGAGCGCGCCGAGCGATTGCGCGAGCTCCTTGCCGAGCACGATGCCGAACGATCCCGGCGCGAGGTCAGAGAGCTTGCCGGCGATCATGCGCTTGTCGATCTCCGAGACCTCGGGCTCGAGATCGGGCACGACGCCGCGGATCAGCGCTCCGGCGTTGTGCCGACCCTGCAGCATCGCCTCGCGCTCGACGTACGGCGCGGCGCCCTCGACGTGCGGGTTCTCCTTCGCACGCGCGATGGCGGTCTGCCAGTCGCGCACGGTCTCGCCGACGCCGGTGATCTGCGCGTGAGAGACCATGCCGAGGATGCGGTCCTTGAGCTCCTTGTCGAAGCCGTTCATGACCGAGATGACCGTGATCAGCGCGGTCACGCCGACCGCGATTCCGAGGATCGAGACGAGCGAGATGAAGGAGATGAAATGATTGCGCCGCTTCGCGCGCGTATAGCGCAGGCCGATGAAGACTTCGAGAGGGCGGAACATGCGCGGGGCAATCCTCGCTGTGCGATCGCGGCGACATCCTGACCGCGAATGGCGGCGAGAGTGCCGCAACCGCTTCGAGCCGGCAAGCGAGGCCGCCTAGCCTGGTTGTGCGATTTCGGCGCGCGCGAGCAGCACGGTAAGCCGGCGCCGCAATTCGGCCGGCATGTTGTCGGGCCCGATCAGCATGCGGAAGCGGCGCCGATGCCGCGTACGGAAGTCCAGTGCGAGCCACCCGCCGAACCGCGCGTGCGATGCGAGTGTTGCCGCGTGCGGCTCGCCGACCGCGTCGACGAGCGTCCATCCGGCTTCCCGCCATGCGACGCGCCGGAACGGGGGGCGCAGGAAGCGTCCGGCCGCGGCGAAGCCGAGAGCGATCGCCGCGAACGAGAGCGCCGGACACGCCGCGCCCGGCAGATCGCTGAGCCACGGCGCGGCGGCGGCGGCGAGCGACATCGCGGCACTCGCCGCGGCGACGACTCGGGACGCACGGTAATCAAACGCGATGGTGCGCGCGGATCTCATCGACGATCTCGAGCATGCGGGCGTCGTCCGGTTGCCGCTGTCCGGTCAGCCAATCCCAGAGATCGGGATCGGGCTGCTCCACCATGTTCGCGAAAGCGTCACGTCGTGCGCTATCGGATTTTTCGTAACGCTCGGTCAGCCACCAGCCCAGGAGGCGATCGAGCTCGCGCGTTCCGCGCCGGCAGCGCCAGCGCAGGCGGTTGAGGTCGGCGGCTGCGTTTCTGTCATCCATCGCGGTTTCCCCCTCTCCCGCTTTGCGGGAGAGGGCTGGGGC
>DASZYR010000351.1:0-21079 GCA_035545255.1 Rhodanobacteraceae bacterium | reverse complement strand
CCCGAGTACCGGCAGCTGACGATCCTGCACGAGCGCTTCCCGAATGTGCCGCGCATCGCGCTCACCGCGACTGCCGACGCGCCGACGCGTCGCGAGATCGTAGAGCGTCTCGCGCTCGGCGAGGCAAAGGAGTTCGTCGCGAGCTTCGACCGGCCCAACATCCAGTACCGCATCGAGGCCAAGAACCAGCCGCTCGGCCAGCTGCTGCAGCTCATCCGCACCGAGCACCCGGGCGAGGCGGGCATCGTCTACTGCCTTACGCGGCGCAAGGTCGAGCAGACGGCCGAGCGGCTCGCAGCGCAAGGTGTCGCCGCGCTGCCGTATCACGCCGGCATGGATGCCACGGCGCGTGCTGCGAACCAGCAACGGTTCCTCCGCGAGGATGGCATCGTCATGGTCGCGACGATCGCGTTCGGCATGGGCATCGACAAGCCGGACGTGCGTTTCGTCGCGCATCTCGATCTGCCCAAGAGCCTCGAAGGCTACTACCAGGAGACCGGCCGCGCCGGTCGCGACGGATTGCCGGCCGAGGCGTGGCTCTGCTACGGCCTCGGCGACGTCGTGACGCTTGCGCAGCTGATCGCGCAATCGGAATCGGGCGACGAGCGCAAGCGCGTCGAGCGCGCCAAGCTCGACGCGCTGCTCGCTTACGCCGAGACGACCGCGTGCCGGCGGCGACGGCTGCTCGCGTATTTCGGCGAGGAATACGATCACGACTGCGGCAATTGCGGCAATTGCGACAATTGCCTCGATCCGCCGGAAACCTGGGATGCTTCCGTCGTCGCGCAGAAGGCGCTCTCGTGCGCCTATCGCACCGGACAGCGCTTCGGCGTCGCGCATCTGACCGCGGTGCTGCGCGGCGAAGCCGACGATCGTATCCGCGGGTTGCGGCACGATCAGCTCTCGACGTTCGGCGTCGGCGCCGAGCTCGACAAGCGCCAATGGCGAGGCGTGTTCCGCCAGCTCGTCGCAAGCGGGCTTCTCGCAACCGACGAGGAAGGCTACGGCACGCTGCGTCTCACCGCGGCGAGCCGCGACGTGCTGCGTGGCACGGCGCCGGTGCGGTTTCGCCGCGAGGCCGATCGCAGCGAGCGCCGCAGCGCGCGGAAGAAAGCGAAATCCGCGCGCGCCCATGCGAGCTTCGAGATCGCGCCGCACGAGGCGCCGCTCTGGGACGCTTTGCGTGATCTGCGCGGCCGCCTCGCGCGCGAGCAGGGCGTGCCGGCCTACGTGATCTTCCACGACGCGACGCTGCTCGCGATGCTGCGCGAGCGTCCGCAGACGCATGATGCGCTCGGCGCGATCAGCGGCGTCGGCGAGCGCAAGCTCGCGCGCTACGGCGATGCGTTCCTGCGCGCGCTGGCGGGCGTCGCGCCGTCGTAGCGCTCGCAAGCGCTTCTTCCGGCGAGCGTGAAGCCCGCGTTCGCGTCCGGAAAATCCGCATGTCGCAAATCCTTCCGAAGGGGCGTTCTTCGGTGCAGACGGCTCGGAGGGAGCCGCCCGTCATCGCAGAGGGAGAACGAGAGACATGCCTACGCACGCTTCAACGCGCATCGATGCGCAACGGATGCGCCCGCTGGCGCTGGTCCTGACAGCCCTGTTCGCAGCGCCGGCCGCGCACGCGGCCGTGCTGCCGCCCGCGCTCGAGGCGCCGCTGATGTCGCCGCGCATCGCTGCCAGGCCGCCGCCCGCGGTTCCGTACGGGCCGAACGTCGTCGCCGTCACGAATTGCGACGACAGCGGCCCCGGCAGCCTGCGCGACGTCGCCGGAAACGCGGTCGACGGCGAAACGGTCGACCTCACGCAGCTCGGGTGCAGCACGATCTCGCTGACGACCGGCGCGATCCAGATCGGATCGCGCGACGTCACGATCCTGGGACCGGGCCGCGACCGGCTCACGATCGATGCTTCGCAGACCGAGCCCGGCGCCTTCGGCAATGTGCTGTTCGATCTCGGCGGCGGCTGGCTTGTCGTCGACGGCGTCACGATCAGCGGCGGCAGGAAGTACATCGGCGACCAGGACGTCACCGGCGGCTGCATCTATTCCAACGAGAACGTCCGCATCAGCAATTCGACGATCCGCCATTGCTCGGTGGACAGCGCCGACGGCTATGCGGCGCTCGGCGGTGCCGTGTTCACGATGGGAATGCTCCAGCTCGATCACGCGACGATCGAGGACAGCCAGACGGTCACCTGGGGCTCGGGCTATTCGAGCGGCGGCGGCGTCTATGCGCTCGGCGGCATCCGCGCGCTCTACAGCATCGTCTCGGACAACATCGCCGGAACGCTCGGCACGACGCCGACATTCGGCGGCGGCATCTTCGCGCGAAGCTATGCCGGCGTCTTCGAATCGACCGTGGCGCGCAATTCCTCGTTGCGCGCGGGAGGCATGGCGCTCGCGGCAGTCGACACGAATCTCGCGATGGTGTTCCAGAGCACGATATCCGGCAATCGCGCATCCGACGCGATCGGCGGCATGTACGCGCGGCAGACGCTCTACCTCTACAACTCGACGATCGCCGACAATTACGCGACACACACGACGCTGCACGGCAACGTCGCAGGCGCCGGGCTTCAGTGGGACGCGCTGTCCGATCTCATCATCGTGAGCTCGATCCTCACGGGCAACACCGCGGGCGAGGCCGATGCGTTCGATCTGGGCGGGCCGCCGTCGACGCCGCCCGGCATCACGTTCTCGGGCTCTCACGACATCATCGCCGCGACGAACCAGGCGCCGCCGCCGGATACGATATGGGGGCCTGCCGACCTCGGGCCGCTGACCGACAACGGCGGGGCGACGCCGACGCACGCGCTCGGCGCGCAGAGCGCCGCGATCGACGGCGGCACGCTGCCGAACCTCGGCACGTTCACGAACGATCAGCGCGGAGAGGGTTTTCCTCGCTGGATCGGAAGCTCGGTCGATGCCGGCGCGTTCGAGAGCGATCCCGATCGCATCTTCGTCAACGGCTTCAACTTCTGATCACGCGCGCGGGTCGCTCGCAGGTGGCGTGCGGGCGATCCGGCGGCGCGTCCGCGACGCGCGGTCAGAGACCGCAGCTCGCGGGCGCCTGTGTGGTGCGCGACAGCGCGATCGTTCCCGAGCGGCCGGCATTCTCGCCGGACGTGAAGCGATAGCTCAGCGTCGTCGCCGAGCAGCTGTGGAAGTCGAGGCTCGCGGTGCCGACTGCGCTCGTCGTCACGGCGTGCGGATCGTCGAACACGCCGCCGGTCGTCGCATAGATCGGGATGTCGTCGATCGTCGCTCGGCCGGGCGTGTAGCCGCCCTGCAACGTATACCAGCGCTGGCTCGCGCCGCCGCCGGTGGCCTCTCCGTCGGTTGCGTACGTGTACCAGGCAATGAAGACGCTGCGCTGGACCGGATTGATGTCGAACAGGAATCCCTGCCCGCCGGTCGCGGTGTCGTACCAGGTTCCGGAAAGGAGATAGGAACCCGATCCCGCGTCGTCGCCGGACGGCGTGCAGGCGACATTCGCGCCGAGCCGCGCCAGCGGAATCTCGCCGTTGCGCTGGCTGCCGTCGGTGAATACGTAGCTCAACGTGCCGTGCGTGCAATCGGCGAACGCGAACGTCGCTTCGCCGACCGGCGTCACACCGACCGCGGGCGGCGCGTCGAAATTGCCGCCTTCGGAAATGTAGATCGGCATCGTCGCCGATGCGCTGGCGGCGCTGACCGTTCCCTGCACGCTGTACCAGCGTTGTCCGCCTGCCGCGGTCGCATCGAACGTGAACCAGCCGCCGAAGAGAAGTCCTTCGCCGGCACCGTACAAATCGGGCACGACCTGCATGACGATGCCCTGGCCGCCCGTCGAAGGGTTGTACCAGGAACCCGAGAGGCCCGCCTGATCGAGATTCACCGCAGGTGCCGAAGCATTCCAGGCGGCGAGGAAATTCGCCGCGTCGACCGAACCGAGACCGGTCGCGAGATCGTAACCGTTGCCGACGAGGTAGCCGGCGAGGCCGCCGGTCAATCCGTCGACGCCGGGCGTCGAGTTGTTGCAGAGGCTCGGCACCGAGGCCGTGCAGCCGGAAACGCCGCTGCTCGCGACCGTGACGTCGTGGAATGCGTTCGAGCCCGCGCGCGCGAGTGCGTAGAGGCGCGGATTGAGATTGCCTTGCGCCGATCCTGTCTTCTGGTTCAGCAGCGCGACGATGCCGGCGAAGCTCGGCGCGCCCGCCGACGTGCCGCCGAACGCGAAAAAGCTGAAGAAGCCTTCGTCGTCCCGTGTGCACGGACCGCGCTTGGCGGCGAGACAGGTGAAATATCCTTCGCGCGTCGCCGCCGGCAGCGACACGTCGGGCGTGTAGCGGCCTTGCGTGCCCGGCACGCCGGGACCGGTCTGCCATGAGGGCGTCGGCAGATACAGGCTGACGCCACCGCCCGATGCCGCGAGCTGCGGATTGCCGTCGCTGTCGAGCGGCTCGTTCCAGGAACCCTCGGGGATGTAGCCGATCGCGGACCCGAAGTTTTCCGCATTGGACGAGGGGTACCAGTAGAGATCCGGGTTCGCCTTGTCGGCGAATTCCGTGCCGCCGATGCAGGTGACGTACTGCGAAGCGCAGAAGATATTGATGCTCTCGGGCTCGCCCGCAGCGGGTGCCGCGTCGAGACTTGCGCATCCGGCGACACCCGCGTCGCCCGAGGAAACGAGCACGGTGATGCCTTCGGCTGCGGCCTGCGAGAAGAAGTCGTCCATGGATTCGGCGACTGCGCGGCCGTTGTCGGCCTCGCACGAACCGAAGCTGATGCTGAGGATCTTCGCGGGCACGGGCTCGTGGTCGACCGCGTATTCGATCGAGAGGTTGACGCCGTCGTCCGTGTTCGTGTTCGCGCTCACGATCAGCGCGATCGCCGCTTCGGGAGCGACGCCCATGACCCGCTGCACGTCGAGTGTCGCCTCGGCCTGTCCGCCGACCTGGTCCTTGGGATTGCCGCAGTCCGGATCGGCGGGGTCGGGGCACGTCGAGAGCGGATCGCCGGGATCGACTCCGCCGGTCGGGACGATCGTCGTCGGCGTTTCGACATCGAGCTCGGCCATGCGGGAGAAGTTGTCGTTGTCGGCTTGATAGACGCGCTCGCGGCCGACGATCGCGACCTTCTGTCCCGCGCCGCGGATATGCTCGTCGTAGATCGGATAAAGATCGAAGATCGTCGCGAAATCGGCCGGGAAGATGCTGTGGTGGCATGGCTGTCCGCCGCCGGGGCAATAGGTTTCCGCGGGCGCTATCGGGCCTGCCGCCGCGCGACGCGGCGCCGAGACGCGCAACGCAGGAGCGAAGCGGATCGCATCGAGCCCGGCGACCGACGACACGACGTCGGCCAGCGCAGCCGGGATCGCCGCGTTCGAGGCGGCCGCGATGCGCTTGCTGCCGCCGGCGCGGTAGTAGCGGAACGACGTCGCGAACGCCATGCCGACGTCGTGCGCGCTGCCGCTGAAGCGGATGCGCGTGCGCGTGTTCGATACGGAATCGACGTGCAGCCCCGCCGCGGTCAGCCAGTCCGTGATCGCGGCGATGTCGTGCGGCGTTGCGCCGAAGCGCTCGCCGATCGCGCTCGGCGTCAGCCAGCGGTGGAAGTCCGGCGACGCGGGGTCCTGCTGGTCGGCGAGCAGCTGCTCGAACGCGCGCTGTCGCTCGGGTGCGCGCTTCAGCACGACGCTGAGACTCGCGAGCGGAACGTCGTCCGGCACCCTGCCTTCGTCGTTCGCGGGCGAGATCCATCCGGCGCGCCGTCCGGCGAGCGTGACGCGATCGTCCGGATCGACCGGCGCGACGACGCGGTTCGCGACGGCCGCGAGGGCGTCGTGCGAGACGAACGCGACCAGGACGACTGCGATGGCTTTCGTCCGGAAGGCAGCGGACATTCGGGAGCTCATGCGGACTTCCTTTTCCAGCAGGATCGTCTGAGAGGAAATACGGAATTCGAAGGCGGATTCCGCCACGGCGCGGCCGGTGGCGCAATACCCGCGGCCGGCCGGATCGTCCGGGGGACCGCGATGGCGCGATGCCGCTATGCGCCGCCTCGAAGCTCCGTGTATCGCGGCGGCGAGCGATCGAGGAAACCGAGCGCGTGGCACCAGCCCATGACGTGCACGCCCTTTGCCCGCTGCTCGTCGCGGATGCGCCCGCGCAGATCCACCATCTGCGTCCAGTGCACCTTGGGCCGGTAGTGATGCTCGGCATGATAGCCGTTGTAGAGCCAGGTCCAGTTGTAGAGCCTGTTGTACGTGCTGACGCCCCACGCGATCGGCGTGTCGGGATCGCCCTTGAAGTGCTCGTAATAGCCGTTCAGCGACGACAGCGAATGGCCGAAGTAGTAGAACGGCACCATCGCGAGGAACGCGCGCCAGTCGTAGACGAGGCAGGCGAGATAGACCGCGACGACGGTCGCGATCTCGATGCGGATCCAGCGCGCGAGACGCGGGTGCTTTTCCTTGAGCCGCGTGTAGCACTCGCCGATGTCGTCGCGGAAATAGCTCAGGAACGTGTACGTCCACGGACTTTCCGGCTTGCCGTCCTTACCGTGGCGGTAGATCGACAACGGGTCGACCGTCGTGCCGTTCGCGCCGACGCGGTCCATGTTGCCGACGTGATGGCGCAGGTGCACGTGATGGTAGAACTCCTGCGAGAAGCCGTCGGTCAGCGACAGGATGAAGCTGTAGATGCGGTTCAGAGCCGGCGAGACGAAGAACGCGTTGTGGATGAAATTGTGGCTGACCGAGTTGATGCTCCACGAGATCGAGATCGAATAGACCAGCGCGAGCGGAATCCAGACGATCCACGGCATCGCGTGGAAGCCGAAGAAGAGCAGCGCGACGAACGCGAGGTGGCCAAGGCCCATCAGCACGGGCAGGGCATCCCATGCGGTATGCGCGAAAAACCGGCGCCGGAGGGTCTTGGCAGGCGGATTCATGAATCCCTGGGCTCGCATCTTCCTGGTCGCACGTTATCTTACGCGCTCGCGCCGCGCGGCTGAGCCTATGGGGATCGTCTTTCGCACCGCTTTCTTTCGCCGGCCCGGGCTGGCCGCGTGCGCGCTGTCGGTCACGCTGGCGGCGTGTTCCGTCGCGCCCGTTCCGCGCCCCGATGCAAAGATGCCGGCGACATGGCGGAACGCGCCGACCGACGCGGAAACCGCGCTCGGGCCGGCGCCTGACCTGCGTGGCTGGTGGCGCGCGTTCGGCGATCCCGATCTCGACGGCCTTGTCGAGCGTGCGCTGGATGGGAATCTCGCGCTGCGGCAGTCCATGTACCGCGTCGCGGCCGCGCGGGCGCTGGCCGGTCGTTCCGATGCCGCGTTCCTGCCCGAAGTCGGCGCGCATACGTTCGCCGAGCCGACGCCGGATTCGAGCGCGAGCTATTTCCAGGCCGGCTTCGACGCGAAATGGGAATTGGGGTTGTTCGGCCGTGCGGAGAGCGCGGCGCGCATCGCGCAAGCGGATGCCGGCACGGCCGAGATCGACGCAGAGGCCGCGCGCGTCACGGTCGTCGCCGAAGTCGTGCGCGTCTACGTCGACTGGCGTGCAGCCCAGCGGCGCCTCGACGTCCTTTCGCGCATCGCGGATGCCTCGCGCCGCAAGGCGGATCTCGTCGCGACGCGCCAGCGGCTGCGCCTTGCGACATCCGCCGATGCGGCCGCCGCCGAGGCCGGGCAGGCCGTGGCCGATGCCGCGCTCGCCGAGCCGCGCATGGCGATCGAACGTTGCCGCCAGCAGATGGCCGTGCTGCTCGGCGACGGCGAAACCGACGCCCTTGCGATCGCATCGAACGTCGGCGAGGGTGCGGAGCCGAAGCTCGGCGCGCTCGTGATCGCCGAGGCGCCGGCCGACCTGTTGCGCACGCGTCCCGAGATCCGCCGCGCCGAGCTTGCGATCCTGAAGGCGGCCGGCGAGCTCGGCATCGCGCGCGCCGATCTCTATCCGCGGCTCGCTCTCGGCGGATCGCTGACGTATTCCTCGCGCGTCGTGGGCCACACGCGGCTCGCAGACACCGACAGCATCGTGACGATCGGTCCCTTGATCGACGTGCCGATCTTCGACTGGGGCCAGCGCCGCGCCGTCGTATCGGCGCGCGACGCCGAGCTCGAAGCGGCCGTGAGCGGTTATCGTCAGGCCGTGCTCGAAGGCGTCGCCGAAGTCGAGACCGCGATGGCGGCGCTCGCGCAGCAGAGCAAGCGCGCGACAGATCTCGACCGCGCCGCGGCCGCGCTCGGCCGGAACGACGAAGCCGTCGCGACCCTGCGCCGCGTCGGGCTCGCCGACGACATCGACCGCGAAACGGCGATCGTTGCGCGCCTGCGCGCCGATCTCGAAGCTGCCGACGCCGAGCGCGAACGCGATCTCGCATTCGTCGCGCTCTACAAGGCGTTCGGCGGAGCCCCGCTCCCGCCACCCGGAGCCTCGGACTGATGGTTCCGCTCGCGCGACGAACGCTCGTGCACGAATGGCGGCGTTTCCTGCCGTCGACGCTCGCCGTCGCGTTCTCGGGGCTCTTGCTGCTCGTGCAGGCCGCGCTCGTGTTCGGCATCTTCGGCAGCGCCGCCGTCTACATCGAGAAATCCGGCGGCGATCTCTGGATCGGCCATCCCGGCACGCAGAGCATCGAGCTCGGCCGGCCGATACCGCGCGACGTCGAGATGCGTCTTCTGATGGATCCCGACGTCGCGCGCGTGGAGCCGTTCCGCTGGATCGACGGCGACTGGCGCGGACCTGCCGATCGCGGCGGGCTCTCGGTGTTCGTCTCCGGCATCGATCCGCGTCCGGACGGCCTCGTGTTCGCCGACGTGCTGCCGCGCGAGCTTCGCGCGAAGCTCGAGGAGCCCGACGGCGTGATCGTCGATCGCGCCGATCTTCGCAAGCTTGGTCTTGGCATCGGCGGGCAGGCCGTCATCAACGGGCATCGCGTGCGCATCGTCGGCGTCGCGAACGGATTGCGCGCGCTCGGCGGCGTCAACGTCGTCGCCTCGCTCGACACCGCGCGCCGCCTCGACGACGATCATCCGGGCGACGAGGTTGCGTATTACGTCGCGAAGCTGCGTGATCCCGCGCGCGCGGAAGTCGTGCGCGAGCGCCTGCAGGCGGGCGCGCGGCGTTACGAAGTCTGGACGCGCGACGCGTTCGCGCAACGCGCGGTCACGTACTGGATGTTCGAGACCGGCGCGGGGCTCGGCGTCTTGTTTCTCGCGCTCGTCGTGCTCGGTGTCGGCGCAATCATCACGAGCCAGACGCTGATGGGCGCGATTGCGGGATCGATCCCCGAGTACGCGACGCTGCACGCGCTCGGCGTCGGCATTCCGGCGCTGCGTCGCGTCGTGCTGCAGCAGGCCGGCTGGGTCGGTGCGACGGGACTCGCGATCAGCGCATGCGCGACTGCGCTCGTGCTCGCGCTCGCAGCGCGTCGCGATGTTCCGGCGCATCTCGATCCCGCGATCGCGGCGGCGTGCGCGGGTCTCGTCATCGGCGTTGCGCTCGTTTCGGGTCTCGTCGCGGTGCGCGTGCTGCGCCGCGCCGATCCCGCGCTGCTGCTGCGGTGACGGGCATGAGTGCGCTCGTCGCCGAATCGATCGCGAAATCGTTCGTCACGGGATCGGTGCGCGCCGACGTGCTGCGCGATCTCTCGATCGCGATCGAGCCCGGCGAGCTGACGCTGATCTCGGGACCGTCCGGCTGCGGCAAGTCGACGTTGCTCGCGATCCTGAGCGGCCTTCTGCGACCGGACGCCGGGCGCGCGATCGCGCTCGGTCACGATCTCTCGCGGCTCGGTCCTCGCGAGCTCGAGCGGTTTCGCCTGCATCACACCGGATTCGTGTTTCAGGGATTCAATCTTTTTCCGGCGCTCGACGCGGTCGAGCAGGTCGCGCTGCCGCTCGGCTATCTCGGGCTCGACGACGCGCAAGCGCGCGGGCGCGCGGAGCGCGCGCTCGCGGAAGTCGGTCTCGCCGAGCGCATGCGCCTTCGTCCTCGCGAGCTTTCGGGCGGCGAGAAGCAGCGCGTCGCGATCGCGCGCGCGCTCGCGAAAGAGCCCGCGCTCGTGTTCGCCGACGAGCCGACCAGCGCGCTCGATGCCGCGAACGGCCAGATCGTCATCGATACGCTGCACCGGATCGCGCGCACGCACGGCGCGACCGTGCTCTGCGTCAGCCACGATCCGCGCCTCGTCGCGCACGCCGACCGCGTGCTCGCGATGGAGGACGGGCGGATCCTTTCGGACCGGCCCGTGTCGCCGGCGAAGGAGCCATGATGGTGCCCGGAAGATCGCAGCCGCGGACGTTGCAAAGCGCGCCGATCGCGCCGCGACCGGAAGTCCTGTGTATGCTGGCTGTCCGGACGATCGCGACGGAAACGCGGCGCATGATCGGACATCGACGATACGGACGGCTCGCTGCGCTCGCGCTCGCTGCGATGCTCGCCGGCTGCGTGAAGGGCGAGAGCGGCGAGAACGGCACGAGTGCGCCGGCGACTCCGTTCATCGCGATGGCACGCGGCCAGGTCGACGTCGAAGGCGGCATGATCCGCGTCGGTGCGCTGCGCGAGGGCCGCGTCCGGCGCATCGCGGCGGAGGAGGGAGACGACGTCGAGGCGGGCAGCGTGCTCGCCGAGCTCGACGCGCGCGAAGCGAAAGTCGCGGTCCGTGTTGCCGAAGCCGGCGAAGCGGAGGCCGAAGCGCAGGTCGCCGTGCTGCGCGCGCGCTTGCCGCAGGTCCGCTCGCAAGCGCATCGGACTCGCGAAGCCGCAAACGCGGGCGCGGCGACCGGACAATCGGCGGACGAGACGACGACGGCCGTCGCGGTGCTTCAGGCCGAGATCGCCGCAGCCGACGCAGCCGTCAAGGTCGCGCGTGCGCACGTCGAGGAAGCGCGGGCCGGACTCGACGCGCGCGCGATCGTGGCGCCGGTCGCGGGGCGCATCGCGCGGCGCGCCGTGCGCGTTGGCGACGTCGTGTCGCCGCAGTCGGCCGACGCGCTGTTCGAGATCCTGCCCGACCGTCCGCGCATCGTGCGCGCCGAGCTCAACGAGAGCTACGTCGACAAGGTCAAGGCGGGCATGCAGGCCGAGGTCGTGCGCGATGCCGATTCGGGTGCTCCCGTTCCGGCGCGCGTGTTGCGCGTCGGCGACGTGTTCGGACCGAGCCGGCTCGCCGACGATTCGCAGGAGCGCGCCGGCGCGCGCGATGTCGAATGCGTGCTGGCGCTCGAAGGCGGCGATTTCCGCATCGGCCAGCGCGTGCTGGTACGATTCCGCCGCTGAAGCGTTCCGGCACGAAGCGGCCGAAAGGACCGCGAAAGCCGGCACTCGTTACGATTTTTCCGGACGGCCGCCCCGCCGCACCAAGGATATTCGCGTGTCCAACTGGACGATCCTCTGCGATTTCGACGGCACGGTTTCCGTCGAAGACATCACCGACTCGCTGCTCGAGCGCTTCGCGCCCCCCGGCTGGCAGACGTTCGAGCAGGCCTGGCGCCGCGGCGAGATCGGCTCGCACGACTGCATGGCCGAGCAGGTCGCCCTCTTCGACGCGAGCCGGGAAGAGATCGACGCGCACCTCGATACGATGATGATCGATCGCGCGTTCCCGGCATTCGTCGCCGAGGCCGAGGCGGCCGGCATTCCGCTCGCGATCGTCAGCGATGGCCTCGATTACGCGATCCGGCGAATCCTCGACAGCCACGGGCTCGGCCGGCTTCCGATCATCGCGAACCGGCTCGAAGCGACCGGCGAGCGCGCCTGGCGCCTCGACTTCCCCTACGGAAGCCCGAGCTGCCGCATCGCGATGGGCAACTGCAAGTGCGCTTGCGCGGGCCGCGCGCGCGAGGACAAGCGCCGCGTGCTGCTCATCGGCGACGGCGCGTCGGATTTCTGCGTCGCCGGCGAAGCCGACCTCGTGTTCGCCAAGCACCGACTGATCGAGCACTGCCGCTCGGCGGGCATCGCCTACGTGCCCGTGACCGGATTCGCCGATGCGCTCGATCTCCTGCCGACGCTGATCGCAGGCGAGCTCGCCGCCCACAACGCGGCCGTCGTGCCGGCGTGACCGGCGTCCTGCGTTTCGTCTTCCACGTCGATTTCCGCGCCGGACGGGCGCACGGCACAATGCACGCATGAAGCGCGAGACGGACATCCGATGAACTACGACATCTCCCGGCAGAAGACACTGCCCGCGACAGACGCCGAGCTTCTCGCCGACGAGGCCCGTTACTGCTCGTTCGGCGATACCGTGCACTATTCCGATCCGCCGAAGATCTTCGCGCGCTGCGAAGGCAGCTATCTCCACGACAGCGCCGGCACGCCGTTCCTCGATCTGCAGATGTGGTATTCGGCGGTCAACTTCGGCTACGGTAACGCACGGCTCAACGACGCGCTGAAGCGCCAGATCGACACGCTGCCGCAGGTCGCGAGCCAGTATCTCCATCCGACCAAGATCGAGCTTGCGAAGGTCATCGCCGAAGATGCGAAGAAGAAGTGGGGCCGCGACGGCCGCGTGCACTTCAACGTCGGCGGCTCGCAGTCGGTCGAGGATTCGCTGAAGCTCGTCCGCAACGCCTCGAACGGCAAGAGCCTCGTGTTCGCGTTCGAGGGCGGCTATCACGGACGCACGCTCGGCGCATCGGCGATCACGTCGTCGTATCGCTATCGCCGCCGCTACGGGCATTTCGATCGCGCGCAATTCATCGAGTTTCCATACCATTTTCGCGGCCCGAAGGGCATGTCGAAGGAGGAATACGGCGAGTATTGCGTCGCGAAGTTCGAGCGTTTGTTCGAGACCGAATACAACGGCGTCTGGGATCCGAAGGCCGGGCAATGCGAGTACGCCGCGTTCTACGTCGAGCCGATCCAGGGCACCGGCGGCTACGTGATTCCGCCGCCGAATTTCTTTTCCGGCCTGAAGCGCGTGCTCGACAAGTACGGAATCCTGCTCGTCGTCGACGAGATCCAGATGGGCTTCTTCCGCACCGGGAAGCTCTGGTCGATCGAGCATTTCGGCGTTCAACCGGACGTGCTCGTGTTCGGCAAGGCGCTGACGAACGGCCTCAATCCGCTCGCCGGCATCTGGGCGCGCGAGGAGCTGATCAATCCGGCGGTATTTCCGCCGGGCTCGACGCATTCGACGTTCGCGTCGAATCCGCTCGGCACGGCGGTCGGGCTCGAGACGATGAAGATGCTCGCCGAGACCGACTACGAATCGATGGTCATGAAGAAGGGCGCGCATTTCCTCGAAGGCCTGCGTGATTTGCAGAAGCGTCATCCGGAGATCGGCGACGTCGACGGCCTCGGCCTCGCGCTCCGCGCCGAGATCTGCGAAGCCGACGGCTTCACGCCGAACAAGAAGCTGCTCGACCGCATGTGCGACATCGGTCTCGCCGGAGAGCTGGAAGAGAAAGGCGAGAAGATCGGCCTCGTGCTCGACGTCGGCGGCTATTACAAGAACGTCATCACGCTCGCGCCGTCGCTGCACATCACAAGCGACGAGATCGACCTCGGCATCCGCCTGCTCGATCAATTGCTGACCCGCGCCAAGCGCGGCTGACGCATAGGGTGGGCCTCGGCCCACCGTTATCGTCATCGTGCGGTGGGCAGAGGCCCGCCCTATGGCATCGCACGAAAAGAAACGCCCGCCGGAATGGCGGGCGTTTCTTTGTGCTCAATGTTCCCAGCGCCCGTCGTAGTAACGCCAGCGGCGGCCGTCACGCTCCCAGCGCGGCTCCACGTAGCGATAGCCGTGCCGCGCGCGCATCCAGTGGCCCTTGCGCCAGGCGTAATGGCGATGATGCCAGTACCAGTTGCCGTTGACCCACACGTAGCCGGCGCGCGGCGAAGGGACCGTCTCGACGCGCACCGCGGGCGGCGCGATGTTGGCGTAGATCACCGTGCGCGCGTTCGCGCTCGGAACGATCGCGCCCGCGCCGGCAAGAGCGATCGCGGCACCCAGCAGCATTTTCTTGTGAGCTTGCATCGTTGCCTCCTTACACGGCGCTCGGGGAGCGCTTTCGAATGTGCAGACGAAGCTAGCGATTGAGCACTGAATGCCCGCCAAGCAAAGACCTGCAAAGACGCATGCGGTCGTGCGGAGCTGAATGCGCCAATTCGCAGCGCCTGCGCGAAGCGCAAGACGGTACGCGCCGGTGTCCGGACTCCGTCCTGAACGCATCGGGCGCGACGACGCGCGTCGCGACTGTCCGGCTCAAGGCGCGCGCGCGAGCGCCAGCACCGCGTTGAGCCCGCCGAAGGCGAACGAATTGCTGAATGCGGCGCGCACGCGCTGCTCGCGCGCGACGTTCGGCACGTAATCGAGATCGCAGGCAGGATCGGGATCGAGGAAGTTCGCGGTCGGCGGGATCACGCCGTCGCGGAGCGCGCCGATCGTCGCGACGAGCTCGATCGCGCCGGCCGCGCCGAGCGCGTGGCCGTGCATCGATTTCGTCGAAGAGACCGCGAGCCTGTCCGCGTGCGCGCCGAATGCACGGCGGATCGCGCTCGTTTCGGTCGGATCGTTCGCCGGCGTGCCGGTGCCGTGCGCATTGATGTAGTCGATCGCGTCGGGCGCTAGCTTCGCGTCGGCGAGCGCGCGCTGCATCGCGCTCGCGGCACCGGCTTCGGAAGGGAACACGATGTCGCCGGCATCGGCCGACATGCCGATGCCGACGATCTCGGCGAGGACATTCGCTCCGCGCGCGCGCGCGCGATCGAGTGTCTCGAGCACGAAAGCGGCTGCGCCTTCGCCGAGCACGAGGCCGCGGCGCTGTTTCGAGAACGGCCGGCAGGTATCGTCGGCGAGCACGCGCATCGCTTCCCACGCGCGCACGACGCCCATCGTGAGGCAGGCTTCGGTTCCCCCGGTGATCGCTGCGTCGGCGATGCCGGCGCGGACCATCTGGAATGCCTGCGCGATTGCATGGTTCGACGACGCGCACGCGCTGACGGTCGCGAACGCGGGGCCGCGCAGCCGGTGCTCGATGCTGATCTGGCACGCCGGCGCGTTCGCCATCAGGCGCACGATCGTCAGCGGATGCAGGCGCGGGTTGTTCTCGCCGTACAGCCGTCGGGACGCTTCGTCGTTCGTCTGCTCGCCGCCGACGCCGGTGCCGATGACGACCGCGGTGTTCTCGCCGAGTCCCTCGTGCGCGAAATCGATGCCGGACTCCGCGATCGCTTCGCGCGCCGCGACGAGCGCGATCTGCGAGACGCGGTCGAGCAGGATCAGCTTCTTCTCGTCGAAATGCGCGTGCGGATCGAATCCTTTCAACTCGGCCGCGATGCCGGCGCGCAGGCCTTCGCGCGGAATCGCCTCGATCGGCCCGATCGCCGACCGGCCTTCGCGAAGCGCGTTCCAGGTTTCCGTCGCGCTGAGGCCGAGCGGGGTGACCGCGCCTATGCCGGTGACGACGACGCGATGCATCGGCGTTGCGTCTTCAGGCCGGCGGCGGCGAAGACTGCCCGGCGACGAGCTTCTCGACGGTCTCGACGAGACCCCTGACCGATTCGGTGTCGAAGTTCGGATCGCGATCGGGCATCGAGATCTTGAAGCGGTCCTCGATCTCGAAAAGGATCTGCACGGCATCGAGCGACTGGATCTCGAGATCCTTCAGCGTCGCGTCCGGCGTGATCTTCGCGCGGTCGATGCCCGATTCCTTCGCGATGATGTCGAAGATGGTGTCCTCAACGCTGCTCATGAACGATCCTTTGGCAGGGATATGCGGCGTTCCGCACGTGACGTCACTCTTCGCGGACGCGTTCCGGCGCGGCCGGCGTTCCCGCCGGATGGTCCGGACCCAGCAGCAGGACGCCGGCGACAATCATCGCCGAGCCGACGATTTTCGGCCAGCCCAGCGGCTCGTCGAACAGGAAGCGCGAGGCGACGAGCACGACGACGAGCACGATCGCGCCGGTCGGAAACGCGCTCGACAGAGACGAGCGGCGCAATATCACCATCCATGCGGCGAACTCGCCGACATAGCAGGCGATCGCGGTCCAGAGCCAGGGCGAGCCGGCGGCCGCGATGAACGCGCGCGGCGTGAAGTCGAATTCTCCGGTATCGATGCCGGCATATTTCATCGCGATCTGGCAGAGCGCGCCGAGCGCCAGCAGGATGATCCAGCTCGCCAGCACGGACGCGCGCGAGAAGACATGGCCGCTCATGCGCCTGCAGCCTCCGCCGCCTCGGCGTCGAGCCGGAACAGTCGCTCGACCGACGCGAACGCGCGATCGACGACGCGATTGCGATGCCGGTACCAGAGCCAGTTCGCGACGAAACGGCTGCCGAGACGGCGCTTCTCGCGCAGGAGGCCCTGTCCGCTCTGGTAGCGCGCGATGCCGTGCTCGATGCAGTAGCGCACGTTCTCCATCCAGCTGAGGTAGTAGAGGTTGTGTGCGCGTCCCGTTTCGTGATCCATGCCGAAGAACTTGTCGATGAGGCGCCGCGCGTCGCGCAGGACCAGATTGAATCCGATCAGGCGCTCGCCGAGCCAGTACGTCGCGCAGAGCGCGCGGCCGTGCGGATCGCGCATCACGCCGGAGAAGTACGCCGGCGTCAGCTCCTCGAAGCGGTATTCGGCGTGCGCGAGCGTCGCCCGGTAGAGAGCGGCGATGCGCTCCTCGATGTCGTCGATCTCGGTGCGCCATTCGACGCGGATCGCCTCGCGCGCGCGCAGCTTGCGGCGCATGTCGCGGCGCGTGCCGGCACCGAGCGCGGCGAGGTAATCGTCGAGCGAGCGGTACGGCAGGTCGAGCACGGCGGTCGCCTGGCCCGGCATGCGACGCAGGCCCGCTGCGCCGCAGGCGCCGGCCCAGAGCGCGTCGTCCTCTCCGCTCGCATCCTTCACGGCGATCATGCCGATGCGGCGCTGCGCCGCGAGATCGGCGAGCCGCGCGAGCAGGACATCGAGCAGCCGGCGCCGTTCGGCGTCGCCGCAATCGGCCGCGAACCCGACGTGGCAGATCTCGCCGACCGGCGATCCGAGCGAAGCGAGCGGAACGCCGAGGAGGCGCGGCGCGACGCGCGAGACCGCGCCGGCGACGCGCTTCAGCGGTCCGCTGAGCGTCGTGTCGATGCGGTATTCGGTGATGAAGCCCGGCACGGCGGCGCGCAGGCGCCCGTCGTCCCAGATCGCGAGATAGATCCACTCGAAGCCTTCGAGCGCCGCGTTCTCGACCGCGCGGTAGTAATGCCAGTCCTCGAGCTCGTCGTCGAACAGCGCGTTCCATTCCTCGCGATCGAACGTCTCGATCGAACGGGCCAGTATCGCTTCCATCAGTCGATCGCGGCGGCAATCGCGACGTCGAGAGGCGCCGCCCGCGCCTCGCCGACGCGGCGGAAGAACGCCGCCGAGCGCTCGATCAGCTCGCCGCGCTGGCGATCGATCGTGACCATGTGATAGCTGTCGTCGAGCAGCACCGTCTCGACCGGCGCGCGCACGCCGTGCTCGATGATGCGCACGTTGCGAAGGCTCGCGATGTCGTCGTCCGACGAATGCACGACGACGCATGGCGCGCGAACGCGCCCGATCCGCCGGCGCACGTGCGCGGAAAGACGCTGGAACTCCGCGAGCGAGGGCCAGGGGAAGCCGGCGAGTCCGGCGGCCTGGCTGTCGCCCGACGCCATCGCCGCGACGATGCGCTCGCGGATGCGCTCGTCCTTGATGCCGTACGGCGGGCTCTCCATCGACGTGCGCGTGCGCCCGATGCCGAGGCGCATGCCGAGCGGCAGCAGGAACGAGAGGCGGCCGATCGCCGGCGTCGCCCAGCCGTCGTGGAAGAACGTCGTTCCGTAGCAGCCGACGCCGCTGACGTCGCGCGGCCGCTCGATCGCGAGCTCGAGCGCGAGGATCGCTCCCATCGAGAGGCCGGCGACGAACAGCTGATCGACTTCGGCGGCGAGCCGGCCGGCCGCGTCGACGACGCTCGCGTACCAGTCGCGCCAGCCGGTGCGAAGGAGATCGGCCTCGTCGCCGCAGTGTCCTGCGAGCTGCATGCCGAGGACGGTGAAGCCCGCGCGGTGGAGGCCGTTGCCGACGAAGCGCATTTCGGTCGGCGTGCCGGTGAGGCCGTGGATCAGGAGGACGCCCGTGCGACCGCCGCGCAGATGGAATTCGGATGGCCTGATCATCGCGCGCAGCCGCTCATGCGGCGCCGGGGAGGCAGACGATCGCGACGCCGGCGGCGACGATCAGGGTCGCCGCCCAGCGGCGGCGCGATACGTGCTCGCGGAGGATCAGCCGGCTCGCGACGACGATGCCGCAGTACGACAGCGCCGCGAACGGCATCGCGAGGCTGAGCGGCGCGATCGTCAGCGCGGCGTACCACGCGACGAATTCGAGCGCGTAGACGACGACGCCGAGCGCGATCCACGGCGATTGCGCGATGCGCCGCACGAAACCCGCGATGCCGTCTTGCGCGGGCTCTTCGCCGCCGTCGAGGCCGAGCTTGAAGCAGACCTGGCCGCCGACGTCGCACAGCACCGAGGCGAGCAGCAGCGCGAACATCGTCATCGCGCCAGCGCTCCGGCGAGCGCGGAAAGCAGCGTGCGGTTGATCCGCTCGTTGGCTTCGAGCGCCGATGCGTCGGACTCGCGGCGCGGCTGGTCCAGACGAGATTCCCAGCGCTTGAGCGGATTGGCGTGATCGATCGGCGCGTACTCGCCGCAGACGTCGGCGCCCACCACGCGCCGTTCGGCGCCGATCGCGGCGAGGAAGCCGAGCAGCGCATCGAGCGGCATGCGGCCCTGGTCCCAGTTCGTCAGCACGGTTTCCTCCGGCAGGACATCCTTGTCGATGCTGATCCACACGGCATCGGTCGGCATCTCGTCGATCGCATCGCGGATAGCTTCATGGAGGCTTCTTTCGGCGAGGTTTCTCCAGTGGACGAATCCTCCGGCCCAGCGATGGCCCGGGCCGTCCGCGATGCGCCGCCAGACCCTCGACGGCGCATGGTGCCACGGATGCAGGACGAGCCGCCCCGAACCGAGCGCGCCGAGGTTGCCGCCCTTGAGGCCGGGCCGCACGAGATCGTCGCTGCACGGGCCGAGCGTGATCGCGCGCGCTAGCAGCGGCAGCTCGAGCGCGCGGTTGATCCATGAGCCGCAGTGCCAGCGCGGCGCGAGGCGGACCCAGTCCGGATGGTTGTCGAAATGGACGAGCGTGAACGGTTCCTGCACGCGCTCGTGCAGGAGGCTCGCGACATGGTGGAAATCGCCCGATCCGAGCAGCGTGACGCTCGTCTCGACGCGCGCGTCGGCAACGCGCGCGCGCGCCTTCGCCATCGTCGAATCGCGTGCCCAGAGACGAAGCCGCGGACCGAGATCACGAAGGTCGAACGTGCGCGCCGATTCCCGGTCCGCCGAGGTGATCAGGGACGACTGCGCCGCGAGCGAGCCGTCGAGGTCGAAGATCTGGAGATGCATTCGCGCGCCGTGGGAGATCCGGCGCAGGCTGCCACCGGATCGCGCGCGCGTCCAGCGCGCGATCGGTATGTCGCGGTTGCGCGCGCGTCCAGCGCGCGGTCCGGTATCCGTGGTTGCGCGCGCGTCCAGCGCGAATCGGACGTCGCGTCGCGCGTTCAGTCGTCGTCGCGCGGAACCGAGACGGTGCCACGCACGCCGCGATGCTCGATGTCGCCCGATCCGCGCGATCCGACGCGGAAGGCGCCGTCGACGTCGTCGACGCTGACGTCGCCCGAGCCGATCGAATCGATCGAGACGTCGCCGCCCGCATGCACGATCGAGACATCGCCCGATCCGACGCTGCCGATCATGACGCTGCCGACGCGATCGAAATCGAGATCGCCCGATCCCGAGTGGCCTATCTCGCTCGGGCCGTGCACGTCCGCGAGGCGGATGTCGCCCGAACCCGTGCCCGTGACGTCGACGCTGCCGATGTCCTCGGCGCGGATGTCGCCCGAAGCGACGGCGGCGCGAAGCTCGCCGGCGACGTGCGCGGCGACGAGATCGCCCGAGCTCGTGGTGAGGTCGAGCGCGGCGACGCCGCGCGCCTGCACGTCGCCGGATTCGCCGCGGATCACGATGCCGAGAGCGGCCGGCACGCGGACATGCAGCTCGATGTACGCATATTGCGAGCCGAACCACGTGCCGTGCGCGTCGCGGCTGTCGCGCGGCGTGATCTCGAGGCCATCGCCGCTCCGCCTCTGCTCGACCGTCAGCGCCTCGACCCAGGCCGGGTCGGACGCGCAGGCGCGCGCCCGCACTTCGACATTGGCGAGGCCCGGCGCGCCTTCGACGACGAGATCGCTCGATCCGAGATCGAACGAGACATGGCCAAGACCCGCCGCGGGCACGTCGAAGTTGCGATCGGCCGAATAGCGGCATTCGGCGGCGGCGAGCGTGGGAGCGAGCAGGAGAAGACAGATCGGAAGTCGCATGGCGGATTTTCCCTGGGCAGCAGCTGACCGATCGGATGCGGCGGCGCGCCGCCGGGTTTAGCGGGTCGGCCGGCGCCGGCACCCAACATCTTGGCCCGACCCTTGCTATGGAACCCGGCAGCACGAGACAGAGGTTTCCATGTTCAAGTCGTCAGCACCGGTTTCGCTCGCAGCGCGCGGCCTGTCCGTGCTTCGCAGCGTCGGCGGCTGGGTCGCGATCCATCCCGAGCAGACCTATGTCGCCACCAGCATCCGCGGGCTCGGTGCGTGCACCAGCGCCTATTGCCCGGCGCAGCGCCGCGAATTGCGCGGCCGCGAGACGTCCAGCCGCCCGGGCCTGGCACCGTTGCTTGCGGTGGCGCTGGCTGCGATCGGGCTCCTGTCGTCGTGCGCGACCTACCGTCCGATCGTGGACATGCGCGACGTGAGCGATCGCGGCCAGTACGAGCGCGATCTCGCGGATTGTCAGAATTACGCAGCGCCTGTCAGTCCGGGCGCATCGGCCGGCGCGGGCGCGCTGTTCGGGGCGATTCTCGGCGCCGCCCTCGGCGCGGCGGTCGGCGACCACCAGCTCGCGCGCGAGGCGGCGCGCTTCGGCGCCGTCGAAGGCGCCGTCGCGGGCGGCGCGGCCGGAGCCGGCACCCAGGTCGACATCATCCGCAACTGCATGAGCGGCAGGGGGTACGTCGTCCTCA
>DASZYR010000350.1:0-3306 GCA_035545255.1 Rhodanobacteraceae bacterium | reverse complement strand
CGCGCTGCTCGTCGGCATGGTGCAGGGGCCGAGCTACTACGATCCGCGCCGGAATCCCGGACGCGCGCTCGGTCGACGCAACGTCGTGCTCGGCGAGTTCCGCGACACGGGCCTGATCGACGACGCGACGTACGCGTCGGCGATCAGGCAGCCGCTCGGCACGGCGGTGAACGCAGAGCTGCCGCGCGACCGCTATCCTGCGTTCCTCGATCTCGTGCGCCGGCAGATTCGCAAGGATTATCCCGACGCCGAGCTCAACAGCGCGGGCCTCTCGATCATGACGACGCTCGCGCCGTCGATGCAGACGCTCGGCGAGGCGGCGATCGGCAAGGCGCTGACGGCACTTGGCAAGCGCGGCGCGTCCGTCGACGCGGCGCTCGTCGTCACCGGCGCGAAGGACGGCGAAGTCGAGGCGATGATCGGCGGCCGCGAATCCGACGAGCCCGGCTTCAACCGCGCGCTCGACGCGGTGCGGCCGATCGGCTCGCTCGTCAAGCCGTTCGTGAACCTCGTCGCGCTCGCGCAGCCACAGCGCTATTCGCTCGCGACGCTGGTCGAGGATTCCACGATCGACCTGCCGCAGCAGGACGGCTCGCGCTGGCGCCCGGAGAACGACGATCGGGAGACGCACGGCAACGTCCTCTTGATCGACGCGCTGGTGCACAGCTGGAATCTCGCGACGGTGCATCTCGGTCTTCGCATCGGCGTCGATCGCGTGCGCGCGTTTCTCGCATCGTTCGGGCTCGGGCGGGCGATCAATCCGAATCCCTCGCTGCTGCTCGGCGCGGTCGATCTCAGCCCCTACGATGTCGCGACGCTCTATCAATACCTTGCCGCCGACGGCCACGCGTTGCCGCTCACGGCGCTGCGCGGCGTGCTCGACGCGAAGGGACGCCCGCTGACGCGCTACGCCGTGAAGGCCGGCGCGGGCGACTACGTGCAGGCGGCCCGGCTCGTGACCTACGCGATGCAGCAGGTCGCGATCTCGGGCACCGCGCATGCGATCGCGGATTCGGGTCTCGGCAACCTGCATGCGGCCGGCAAGACCGGCACGAGCGATACGCAGCGCGATTCGTGGTTTGCCGGATTCACGGGCTCGACGCTCGCCGTCGCCTGGGTCGGCCGCGATGACAACAAGCCGACCGGCCTCATGGGTGCAACCGGCGCATTGCGCGTCTGGATCGAGCTGATGAAGCGCGTTCCTGCCGCGCCGCTCGACGTTCCGACCGGCGGTCTCGAGCGCGTCTTCGTCGACGCCGCGTCGGGAAAGCGCACCGATTCCGCGTGCAGCGGCGCGCGCGAGCTGCCGTTCGTCCGCGGCTACGCGCCGGAGGAGGTCGAGCATTGCCCGCTCGATGAGCTCAAGAACTGGTTTCGCGGCGGTCCGTCGGATGAATCGAAGGACGCGCATGACGAATGACCGTCGTTTTGCACGCCTGTCGTCGCGGCGAAGACCGGGAAGGCGAGAAGCGCGATGACGAAGCGTTGCCGCGCGCGAAGCGCATTTCGTGTATTTTTCGGATCCTGACGTCTCTCCGCTCCGCATCCCGCACTGCGCATGAATACACGCTGCTTCACTGGTGCAATCGCATTCGCCGGCGCGCTCGCGCTTTCCGCCTGCACTCAACCCGCTGCGCCGTCGAAGGCGGCGACGAAGCCCGTTCCCGATCACGATCCGGTCGGTGCGATCCGCGCGGCGGGCATCGGCATGGATTCGTCGGTCCAGGTCGAGCCGCTGCGCGATCCGGCGATCGAGGGCGACCTGAAGCGGGCGCACGCGGCAGAAACCGCGAAGAACTACGACGCAGCCATCGCCGCGGTCGACCAGGCGCTCAAGCGCGCGCCCGACGCGCCGGATCTCCTGCAATACAAGGCCGAGGTCGAAGGGCTGCGCAATCACTGGAAAGAGGCCGAAGCGCTCGCGATCAGGAGCTACACGCTCGGCCCGAAGGTCGGCAGCCTCTGCGCTCGCAACTGGCAGACTGTCGTCGAGGCGCGCATCGTGATGAACGATCCGGCGACCGAGGCGCAAGCCAAGCAGCGTCTCAAGGAATGTCGCGTCGCGCCGCCGGTTCGGATGTGAGTCGAGGGCGCGTTCGCGACCGCAACGTTCGTCGTCTCCGCGAAAGCCGGGATCCGGTGCCTTTTCGGCAGGGTGAACGCGAGGCGCCGGGTTCCCGCGTTCGCGGGAACGACGATCGATCATGACCGTCCGGGATTCCATCTCCTCGAGCGCCGCAGACCTCCTCGGCCCCGAAGGCCCGTTTGCGCGCGAAGTGCCGAACTTCGCGCCGCGCGAATCCCAGCAGCGCATGGCTGCGGCTGTCGAGACCGCGATCGCCGAGCGCGAGATGCTGATCGCCGAAGCGGGAACCGGCACCGGCAAGACCTTCGCGTATCTCGTGCCGGCGCTGATCTCCGGCAAGCGCATCATCATTTCGACCGGCACGAAGACGCTGCAGGATCAGCTCTTCCATCGCGATCTGCCGATCGTTCGCGGCGTGCTCGGCGCGCGCCTGTCGGCGGCGCTCCTGAAGGGCCGCGCGAATTATCTCTGTCTGCACCGGCTCGACCAGGCGCGCACCGAAGGCCGTTTCGCGACGCGCGCGCAGGTGGCCGATCTCGAGGCGATCCGCACCTGGTCGACTCGCACTCGTTCGGGCGATCGCGCCGAGCTCGCCGAGATTCCCGAGGATTCGCCGCTCTGGCCTCGCGTGACGTCGACGACCGAGAACTGCCTCGGCGCCGAATGCCCGCTCTTCAACGACTGCTTCGTCGTCAAGGCACGTCGCGCGGCGCAGGAGGCCGACGTCGTCGTCGTCAATCATCATCTCCTGTTCGCCGATCTTGCGATCAAGCAGGAAGGATTCGGCGAGATCCTGCCGGGCGCCCACGCGTTCGTCCTCGACGAGGCGCATCAGATTCCGGAGCTCGCGGGCCAGTTCTTCTCGGTTTCGCTGTCGGCACGCCAGCTGACCGAACTCGCGGGGGACGCGCTCGGCGAATGCGCGGGGGTCGCGGGTGCGCTCGCGCTGCTGCAGGGGCCGGTCGACGCGCTGCATCTTGCGGTCAAGCGCGTACGGCTAGCGCTCGACCGGTTCCCGCCGAAGGGCGCGATGGCAGAGATCGAAAGCGACGCGAACGTCGATCGCGAGATCGCCGGTCTTCGCGAGACCCTCGCGCTGCTTGCCGAGACGCTCGGCAAGCACGCGGAGCGAAGCCGTGGTCTGGCGAGCGTCCACGAACGCGCAGAGGCGCAGGCGGCGCGGCTCGCCGAAGTCTGCGATTCGCACGATCGCGACGCCG
>DASZYR010000349.1:0-2973 GCA_035545255.1 Rhodanobacteraceae bacterium | reverse complement strand
AAAGAGCGTTCATTGATGAATCCCCAAGCCGCAACGAGCGTTCGCCGGCATGGGGACCGATCAGCCTTGCGGCCGATCAATCATCATCCTCCGGCAACTCCGTATCGTCCCCCAGGAGGACGAGCTGTTCAAGCACGATTTCGCCGCTCGTGCTCCGCACATGTAAAGGCGAGGTGCCGGCGCCATAGCGCGCATGCGCCTCGTGCTCGCCGTCCGTCTGATCGTGAATGCTGAGTCCGAAGCCGCTCGTGAGCCGGCCGCGCGTCCGCGCATCGAGCGCGATGTCGCCGAACGTCGGGACGAGCAGCACGATCCGGCCCGAGTCGGTTGCGATGTCGCTCTCGCCTTGCCAGCGCCTGCCGATCGCGATTGCGCGGATCTGGCCGCTGCGGCTGCGCAGCTGCAAGCGGCCGAGCGACGAGGCGTGGATCTCGCCGGAATCCGTCGTCGCTTCGATCGGCCCAGCGCGCCGCTTCGCGGCGATGCGCCCGTCGCGCGAGGACAGCGCGAGCGCGAGATCGCCCGGAACATAGACCGCGATGTCGGCGCGGGCCGGCTTCGGCTCATCGCCCGGCGTCGCGCCGTTCACGATGACGTCGATCCTGAACGTGTCGCCGTCGCGCCGCGAGCGAAACTCGACGCGCGGGAATCGCGGCGGAAGATGCTGGATCACGGCGTGGATGCCGACTTCGCGCTCGTCCTGTCCGCGCACGTTGATCTCGCCCCAGGGATTGTCGATCGCGATGCGCGTCACGCCTTCGGCGATGTCGAACTCCTTGTCGACGCGCTCGACGCGTGCACCGCCGCGCATCGTCGGCGGCGTGCTCGTGCAGGCGCCGGTGAAGAGCGCGCAGGCGAGGGCGCCGAAGCGGCAGATGCGAACGATCGAGTGCATGAGCTTCAGTCCCGGAAGATGAGAAAGGCGGCGACGACGATCAGCGCGAAGCCGGCGAGATGGTTCCAGCGCACCGGAGCGCCGAGGTAGAGCACCGAGAACGCGACGAACACGGCCAGCGTCACGATCTCCTGGATCGCCTTCAGCTGCGCCGGATTGTAGACGCCGTATCCGTAGCGGTTGGCCGGCACCTGCAGGCAGTACTCGAAGAATGCGATGCCCCAGCTCACGACGATGACGAGCCAGAGCGGGCGGTCCGTGAACTTGAGATGGCCGTACCAGGCGAACGTCATGAACACGTTCGAGCCGATCAGCAGCAGGATGGGCGTGAGCCAGTTCGCCATCGGCGGGTTCCTTCGCGGGAAGGCGCCAATGGTAGCGTCCGCAGCCGCGCCGGGACGCCGCCGGCTCGCGCCGGATGGAGCGTGGAGGGGGTCTAACGGCACATGCCGCCTTCATGCCTCGCCGCTAGGCTGCGCCCCGAGTTCCGCGCGGCGGCGCATCGGCGCCGCGCGATCCGCTTTCGACGAGGAATCCTTCCCATGACGCAAGCATCCGCACGGGCGATGGCGATCGGCCTGGCCCTGTTCACGATCCTGGCCGGCGGCGCGAAGGCCGCGAGTTCCGGCGCCGACGGCAGCAAGCTGCCGGCGAGCAATCCGTTCGCCGCCGAGTCGACGCTGCCGTTCCATGCGCCCGCGTTCGACAAGATCAAGATGGCCGACTACGCGCCGGCGTTCGAGGAGGGCATGCGCGTCCATCTCGCCGAGATGGAGGCGATCGCGAACGATCCGGCCAAGCCGACGTTCGAGAACACGATCGAGAAGGCCGAGCGCTCGGGCGCGCTGCTGACGCGCGTCGCGAAGGTGTTCTTCAACCTTGCGCAATCGAACACGAACGAGGACATCCAGAAACTCCAGGCCGACCTCGCTCCGAAGCTCGCCGCGCATCAGGACGAGATCGCGCTGAATCCGAAGCTCTTCGCGCGGGTGAAGGCGCTGTACGACGCGCGCGACGGCTTCAAGGATCCCGAGCAGAAACGCCTCGTCGAGCGCTACTACCAGAACTTCGTGCGCGCCGGCGCGCTGCTGAACGATTCCGACAAGGCGGCGCTGCGCAAGCTCAACGAGGAAGAGTCGAAGCTGACGACCGAGTTCCAGACCAAGCTCCTCGCCGCGACGAACGCCGCCGCGCTCGTCGTCGACGACAAGAAGGAGCTCGCCGGATTCAGCGACGCCGACATCGCCGCCGCGGCCGAGGCTGCCAAGGCGCGCAAGCTCGACGGCAAGTGGGTCATCGTGCTGCAGAACACGACGCAGCAGCCGGCGCAGGTCTCGCTGAAAGATCGCGCGACGCGCGAGAAGCTCTTCGATGCCTCGATCCATCGCGCCGACCGCGGCGATGCGAACGACACGCGCTCGATCATCCAGCGTCTGGCGAAGCTTCGCGCCGAGCGGGCAGAGCTCCTCGGCTTCAAGAACTACGCCTCGTACTCGCTCGACGATCAGATGGCGAAGACGCCCGAGAACGCGATCAAGCTGATGACCGACATGGTCCCGGCCGCGACCGCGAAAGCAGCGGGTGAGCAGGCGGACATGCAGGCGCTCGTCGACAAGCAGAAGGGCGGCTTCAAGATCGCGCCGTGGGACTGGCAGTTCTACGCCGAGCAGGTGCGCAAGCAGCAGTACGATCTCGACGAAGCGCAGATCAAGCCGTATTTCGAGCTCGACAACGTGCTGAAGAACGGCGTCTTCTTCGCCGCGAACAAGCTCTATGGCCTGACGTTCAAGGAACGCAAGGACATCCCGGTCTACCAGCCGGACGTGCGCGTGTTCGAGGTGTTCGACGCCGACGGCAAGTCGCTCGCGCTCTGGTACGCCGACTACTTCAAGCGCGATTCGAAGTCGGGCGGCGCCTGGATGGACAGCTTCGTCGACCAGTCGGGCCTGCTCGGCAACAAGCCGGTCGTCTTCAACGTCTGCAACTTCACGAAGCCCGCGCCGGGCCAGCCGGCGCTGATCAGCTTCAGCGACGTGACGACGATGTTCCACGAGTTCGGCCACGCGCTGCACGGCATG
>DASZYR010000348.1:0-17614 GCA_035545255.1 Rhodanobacteraceae bacterium | reverse complement strand
ACACGGTGGCTCTGCTCACGAGGATTCCGAAAGTCAAGGCGGCGATGTTCGCGCTGCTGCCGCCGGGCTCGAAGCTGAATCCGCATCGCGATCCGTTCGCGGGCTCGCTGCGCTATCACCTCGGCCTCGTCACGCCGAACTCCGACGATTGCCTCATCTTCGTCGACGGCGAGCCGTACGCGTGGCGCGACGGCGAGGACATCGTCTTCGACGAGACCTTCGTGCACTGGGCCGAGAACAGGACCGGCGAGACGCGCGTGATTCTCTTCTGCGACGTCGAGCGTCCGCTGCGGACGCCGGTCATGCGCGCGATCAACCGCTTCGTCAGCCGCGTGCTCGGGCAGGCGACGGCGACGCAGAACGTCGAGACCGAGCGCGTCGGCGCCGTGAACCGGCTCTATGGATTGGCGCATCGCGCGGGCGAGCGCAAGAAGGCGTTCAAGCGCAGGCATCCGCGGACGTATCGCTACGGGCGATATGCGCTGATCCTGCTCGTCGCTGCGTGGCTCGTCTTGCCGTGGGTGACGTAGTGATCGGGTCCGTCAGGCAGCCGCCGGCAATTCCGTCGGGACATCCGCAGCGAGCGCATCGAAATAGTCGCGCGTCAGGCGCAACTGCTCGTGCGCGCTCTCGGCACGATTGACGACCGCGCGGAACGCCGCGTTCTCCGGCCGATCCTTCGCATACCAGCCGAGATGCTTGCGCGCGATGCAGACGCCCTGCCGCTCGCCGTAGAACGCGTGGAGATCGGCGAGATGGCCGAGCAGGATGTCGCGCACTTCGCCGGGCGACGGCGGCGCGAGCGTCTGGCCGGTCGCGAGGTGATGCGCGATCTCGCGGAAGATCCACGGCCGGCCCTGAGCCGCGCGCCCGATCATGACGGCGTCGCACTTCGTCGCATCGAGCACGGCGCGCGCCTTCGCCGGCGAGTCGACGTCGCCGTTTGCGAGCACCGGAATGCGGATCGCATCCTTGATCGCCGCGATCGTCTCGTACTCCGCTTCGCCCTGATAGAGATCGGCGCGCGTGCGTCCGTGCACGGCAAGCGCGGCGATGCCGGACGCTTCGGCGATGCGCGCGATCGAGACGCCGTTCCGGTTGTCGCGGTTCCAGCCCGTGCGGATCTTGAGCGTAACCGGCACGTCGACGGCGCCGACGACTGCCTCGAGGATGCGTGCGACGAGCGCCTCGTCCTGCAGCAGCGCGCTGCCGGACCAGACGTTGCAGACCTTCTTCGCGGGACACCCCATGTTGATGTCGACGATCTCGGCGCCGTGATCGACGTTGTAGCGCGCGGCCTCGGCGAGCATCGCAGGATCGTAGCCCGCAATCTGCACGCCGACCGGCGCGGGCTCGCCGGCGTGATCCATGCGCTTCAGCGATTTCCGCGTCGCCCAGAGCCGCGGATCGGCCGTCGTCATCTCCGAGACGGCCAAGCCCGCGCCGAGCCGCTTGCAGAGCTGACGGAACGGCTTGTCGGTGACGCCGGCCATCGGCGCGAGCACGACGGGCGGGTCGATGAGATGGCGACCTATGCGCATCGGCGCATTTTAGCAGGCTGTCTCTCGACAGCCTGCTAGCGGCTCGGCGCTCCGAAGCGCGCAATGACTTCCTCGAACCTCGCCATCGCCGGCGCCGTGCCGACGATCTCGGTCGACATCGCGGCCGCACGGTTCGCGTGAACGACGGCATCGCGGAACGGCCGGCCGGCGAAGCGCAACATCGCCGCGACCAGCGCGCCGGAGAACGCGTCGCCGGCGCCGGTCGAGTCGATCGCCTTCACGCTCTCCGGCGCGATGCGGTAGAACGGACGCGCGTCGCCGCGCCGATTTCCGCGCTCGTCGTGCGAGACGAAGCAGCCTTCCGCGCCGAGCGTGACGACGACGGTCGGAACGCGAAGGCTGCGCGCGAGCGCGTGCAGCGATGCGTCGGCACGCTGGGCGAGCGTCGCTGCGGCGACGCGCTCGCCGCTGACGCGCTCGACGAGCAGAGCGAGTTCGGTTTCGTTCGGCGTGACGAGATCGCAGCGCGCGAGGAGCGTGGGATCGAGATCGGGATGCACGGGCGCCGGATTCAGCACGCGGATGAGTCCGTGCTCGCGGCCGAGATCGAGCGCTGCTTCAACCGCGTCGAGGTTGTTCTCGAGTTGAAGCAGCACGAGCTTCGCGCGCGCGAACGCGGCGGATTGCGCACGCACGAACGCGGGATCGAGATGCTCGTTCGCGGCGAGGTTGACGACGAGCAGGTTCGAGCCGCTCCGGTCGACGACGATGCTCGACGCGGCGGTGGGCGCGTCGCTGCGCACTTGCCAGCGACACGGCAGCTTTTCCTCGCGCGCGAAGCGCTTCGCGACGCCGCCGAGCGGATCGTCGCCGAGCGCCCCGACGAACAGCGTCGGCACGCCCTGGCGCAGGCACGCGACCGCCTGGTTGAAACCCTTGCCGCCGGGCCCGGTGTTGAAACCGAGCGCGCGGCGCGTTTCGCCGATTTCGGGAAAGCGATCGGTCAGCCACGCGTGATCCTGCACGTACGAGCCGACGATCACCACATCCGCCTTGCGCGCCATCGCTGCCGCAATCCCGAAACGGAGACGGCGCGAAGTCTACCGGCTTGCCGATCCCGGAGCGCGCCGCGGCGCTCCGGGACGTCGGGTCAGCGATAGGCGCTTCGTATCACGATGTCGACTCGGCGGCCGTTCTCGGCGATCGCGTTGCGATAGTCGGCGCCGCGCAGGTCGAGGCGGGCAGGATCGACGCCGCGCGCATCGAGATAGTCGCGGACGGCGTCGGCACGCCGATCGGCGAGGCCGTCGCCGCCGTAGGCCTCGATCGCGACGTGCGCGTCGGCATGCGTGCGCAGCACGCGCGCGACCGCGTCGAGCGAGGTCTCGGTGCTCGGCATCAGCGTCGCGCGGTCCGGCTCGAACATGTAGTCGCCGACGCGGACGACGAGGCCGCGCGCGTCGAGCCTCGACTCGATGCCGGGCAGCTGCTGCTGCATGGCGACGAGCTCGGCGCGATCGGCCGGCACGTATTCGCCGGAGTCCGCGCGCACGACGCGCGCCGGCGGCGCGTCGGCGATGATCGTGCGCGTCTCGCGTCGCGTCGAATCCGCAAGCAGACGTTCGCGCTCGGCACCGAGCTGCGTGCCGCGCTGCTCGGCATCGCGTGCGAGGGCGCTCGCTTCGGCGATGCCGACGAGCTTGTCCGCGATGTAGACGCCTTGCTGATATTCGGGCGAATCGAGCGTCTGCGCATTGCGGGCGAGCACGTCGACGGCCGCATCGGCGTTGGCGAGCTCGGCGCCGCCGTTCGCGGCGATGCGCGGATCGGCGTGCAGCCGGTCGAGCTCGCTCTGCAATCGCACGACATCCGGCGGCGGACCGGGCGGAACGGTCGCGCAGGCCGCGATCAGCAGCGATGCCGCGACAAGGGGAATCCCGAAACGGAACGGCGTTTTCATGGCTCACCTCCGAGCTGTTCGCGCAGCGCATCGACGCTCTGCCGGATCTCGGCCGTGGCGGCTTCGGCGCGGTGCTGGCGCGAGCGGGCCGAAGCGAGATCGCCGGAAACTTTCGCGCGCTCGGCGAATGTCGCGGAGGACGTCCAGTCGCGCGCGTCCGCGGCGCGTTGCGCGGAGCCGAGCATCGCGTGCGCTTCGTCGAGGTCCGGCGCGGCGTAGCGCGCGGCGTCGTCGCGCTCGGCCGCCTGCACGGCGGTGATCGCCTGCGTCAGCTCGAGCTCGGCCGTGTCGCGGTCGACGGACGCGGCGATTGCGCTCGAAGCCGCGAATGCAGCGAAGAGAGGCAAACCGAAGAACAGGAAGCGGGAACGAGCCATGGGCGTGCTCCTGAGTGCCCGCCGCCGGACGCGTCCGCGCCGACGGCTCCCGGCTTCCCGTCCGCGACTATGGGAACGGCGCCGTGAACCGTGCCGGAATCCGGGTACGGCGGAATTCGCGATGCCGCGCCGAACGAATCGCGGGTGCGTCGCTCAGAGTTGTTCGAGCACGCCTGCGATCGTTGCCGTCATGAACGTCGCCAGCGAGCCGCCGAGCACCGCGCGAAGGCCGAATCGCGCGAGATCGGCGCGCCGGTTCGGCGCGAGGCCGCCGATGCCGCCGATCTGGATCGCGATCGAAGAGAAGTTCGCGAAGCCGCACAAGGCGTACGTCGCGATCAGCTGGCTCTGCTTCGACAGCTCGCCAAGATGCTTCGACATGTCGACGTAGGCGACGAACTCGTTGACGACGACCTTCTCGCCGATGAAGCTGCCGACGAGGTTCGCGTCCTGCCATGGCACGCCGATCAGCCACGCGAGCGGGGCGAGCACCCAGCCGAAGATCGTCTGGAGGGACAGCTCGACCGGCCGGCCCGCCGTGGTCGAGAGCCAGGCATTCAGCGACGATCCGCCGCCGCTTCCGCCCCATGCATGCGCGCCGAACCACTGGATCGGCGCGTTGACGAGCGCGATCAGCGCGATGAACGCGAGCAGCATCGCGCCGACGTTGAGCGCGAGACGCAGCCCGTCGCCGGCGCCGGTCGCGGCCGCGTCGATGACGTTCGCGGTCGTCTTCTCGACTTCGAGCTTGACCGTGCCGCGCGTCAGCGGCTCCTGCGTCTCGGGCACCAGGATCTTCGCGAGCATCAGCGTCGCGGGCGCCGCCATCACGCTCGCGGTCAGGAGGTGCTTGGCGAAGAACTGCTTCTGCACGGGATCGTCGCCGCCGAGAAGGCCGACGTAGGCGGCCATGACGGATCCCGCGATGTGCGCCATGCCGCCGATCATGACGGTCATGAGCTCCGACTGCGTCATGCGCTCGATGTAAGGCTTGATCGTCAGCGGCGCCTCGGTCTGGCCGATGAAGACGCTGGCGCAGACGCTCGTCGTCTCCGCGCCGGAGACGTTCATGACTTTCGTGATGATCCACGCCATGCCCTTGACGATCTTCTGCATGACGCCAAGGTGGTAGAGCACGCCCGTCAGCGAAGCGAAGAAGACGATGGTCGGCAGCACCTGCACCGCGAACACGAAGCCGAACTTCGTCGTGTCCATGAAGCTTCCGAAGATGAACTCGGAGCCGACGCGGACGAAGTCGAGAAGTTTCACGAAACCGAGCGCGATCGTGTCGAAGACGTCGCGGCCGAACGGCAGCTTCAGGACCAGCGCCGCGAACACGAGCTGGAGCGCGACGCCGCTCGCGACGAGCTTCCAGCTCACGGCGCGCTTGTCGTTCGAGAAAAGGAACGCGATGCCGATCAGGACGGCAAGGCCGAACAGGCCGAAGGCGACATGGCCCAGCGCTTCGAGCATGCGATTCCCCGCCGGCGGCAGCGCCGGGTCGCGCGAGCGTAGAGCGGCGCGCACGCGGCGCGCAAGACGTGCATCGGCGACGGCCGTCGCGATCGGCATCGGAACCTGCCATGTCCGGCGAGAACCCGGTTCGCGCGGCACCCGCTAGAATCGGCGCAAGGGAGGCGGTTCAGATGACGACGACGAAACCAGCCGGCGCGCGCCCGCCGGTCAGCCGGGTGCCGTACACGATCGGCGATGCGGTGAAGAGGCCGGCGCAGGCGGCGCGCTCGGCGATCGACGAAACGACCGATCTGATGCGGCAGAGCGGCGCGCTGCGCTTCGGCGAGGGCACGATCGCGACGATCCTGGCGCTGACGCTCGGCGTGCTCTGCCTCCTCGCCGTGCTTGCATTCCATTTCCCCGAATACCTGACGACGCCGGAGCTGCGGCACCAGTATTCGGTCGATGTGCTGCGCCAGCTGCTTTTCGGCGGCCTTCTCGTCGCGGGCGGGTTGTCTCTCGCCTGCCTTGTGCTCGGGATCCGGCGCAACGTCAATCTCGTATCGTTCGCGCTCGTGATCGTCGCGGTCGCGCTCGGCGGGTCGCGCGTGCCGGTCGGCAATTTCCCGGATTCGACGCCGTACATCGGGCTCGACTGGTTCATTCTCGATCTGCTCGGCTCGACGCTGATCTTCGTCGTGCTCGAGAAGCTCTTTCCGCTGTATCGCGACCAGCTCGTGTTCCGGCCCGAGTGGCAGACCGATCTCAAGCATTTCGCGGTCAACCACTTCCTCGTCGGACTGATCCTGCTGACGGTCAACTTCGTCATCCATCACGGCTTCGGCTGGCTCGTCAGCCACGATTTCCAGCTCGCGGTGCAGGGCATCCCGTTCGTCTGGCAGCTTCTCTTCTGCATCCTCGTCGCCGATCTCTCGCAATACTGGACGCATCGCGCGTACCACGAAATTCCGTTCCTCTGGAAATTCCACGCGGTGCATCACTCGGCGAAGACGATGGACTGGCTCGCCGGCTCGCGCCAGCACGTGCTGGAGATCGTCGCGACGCGCGTGCTCGTGCTGGCGCCGCTGTTCGTGCTCGGTTTCCGCGAGAGCGTCATCAACGCGTACATCATCATCGTCGGGTTCCAGGCCGTGCTGAATCACGCGAACGTGCATTTTTCATGGGGACCGTTGCGCTACCTGATCGTGACGCCGGATTTCCATCACTGGCACCACTCGTCCGACACCGAGGCGATCGACCGCAATTACGCGGCGCACTACGCGTTTCTCGATCACCTGTTCGGGACGGCGGTGAAATCGGAGAAGCGCCTGCCGGAGAAGTACGGCGTCGTCGGCGACTACATGCCGGACGGATGGGCGGCGCAGCAGGCGTTTCCGTTCAAGGCAAAACCCATCGCATAGGGTGGGCCTCGGCCCACCGACCCGCGGCATCAGGACATCGACCGGGCGGACCATGGACCAAGGTGGGCCGAGGCTCACCCTATGCGGCGGCACCGCGAGAGACGGCCTGCCACGGAAGCCGCAGGGCGCGGTGCCCGCCGTCAGCTACAATTCCGCTCTTTTCTCAAGCTTTCCGAGAGCGGCCCAGCCATGTCCGTCCCAGCCACCGCCGTCCCGCCGATCGACCGCGACTACACCCTCGAGCACAAATACACGCGCACGACCGGACGCATCTATCTCTCGGGCGTGCAGGCGCTGGTGCGCCTCCCGCTGATGCAGCAGATGCGCGACCGCGCGGCCGGCATCAACACGGCAGGGTTCATATCCGGTTATCGCGGCTCGCCGCTTGGCGGTCTCGATCTCGAATTGTGGAAGGCGAAGAAACACCTCAAGTCCGCGAACATCGAGTTCACGCCGGGCCTCAACGAGGATCTCGGCGCCACGATGGTCTGGGGCACGCAGCAGGCGAACCTCTTCCCCGGCGCGAAGTACGACGGCGTGTTCGCGATGTGGTACGGCAAGGGCCCCGGCGTCGACCGCTGCGGCGACGTGTTCAAGCACGGCAATGCGGCCGGCACGTCGAAGCACGGTGGCGTGCTCGCGCTCGCGGCGGATGATCACGCGTGCCGCTCGTCGACGCTTCCGCACGGATCGGAACTGGAATTTGTCTCGGCGATGATGCCGGTGCTGAATCCGGCCGGCGTGCAGGACATCCTCGACATGGGCCTCATGGGCTGGGCGATGTCGCGCTTCACGGGGCGCTGGGTCGGCTTCAAGACGATCGCGGAAACGGTCGAGTCGAGCGCGAGCGTCGTCGTCGATCCGCACCAGCTCGACATCGTCGTGCCGACCGATTTCGCGCTGCCGCCGGGCGGGCTCAACATCCGCTGGCCCGATCCGCCGCTCGAGCAGGAAATGCGTCTGCACCGCTACGCGGTGCAGGCGGCGGTCGCGTTCGCGCGCGCGAACGGCATCGATCGCGTCGTGATCGATTCGCCGCGCGCACGGCTCGGCATCGTGACGACGGGCAAGAGCTATCTCGACGTTTTGCAGGCGCTCGAATACCTCGGCATCGGCGCCGAGGAAGCGCGCGACATCGGCGTGCGCGTCTACAAGGTCGGCATGACGTGGCCGCTCGAACCGATCGGCATCCGCGAGTTCGCGCGCGGGCTCGAGGACATCCTCATCGTCGAGGAGAAGCGCTCGTTCATCGAGTCGCAACTGAAAGAGCACATGTACAACTGGGATCATCACATTCGTCCCTCGATCGTCGGCAAGTACGACGAAGCGGGCGAATGGGTGCTGCCGTCGACCAACGAGCTGACGCCCGCGATGATCGCGAAGGTCATCGCCGCGCGTCTGAAGCGCTTCTTCACGAGCGAGCGCATCGACGAGCGCCTCAAATGGATCGCCGCGAAGGAAGCCGAGCTCGCGATGCCGCGTGCCAATTTCCCGCGCGCTGCGCACTACTGCTCGGGCTGTCCGCACAACACGTCGACGGCCGTGCCGGAAGGTTCGCGCGCGCTCGGCGGCATCGGCTGCCATTACATGGTGACGTGGATGGACCGGCGCACCGACACGTTCACGCAGATGGGCGGCGAAGGCGTGACGTGGTGCGGCCAGGCGCCATTCACCGAGACGAAGCACGTGTTCCAGAACCTCGGCGACGGCACGTATTTCCATTCGGGCTCGCTCGCGATCCGCCAGTCGATCGCGGCGAAGGTCAATATCACCTACAAGATTCTCTACAACGACGCGGTCGCGATGACGGGCGGCCAGCCGGTCGACGGCACGCTGACCGTGCCCGACATCGCGCACCAGGTGCGCAGCGAAGGCGTGCAGACGATCATCGTGATGAGCGACGACATCGCGAAGTGGTCCAAACCCGAGATCTTCCCGGTCGGCGTCGAGTTCATCCATCGCGACGAGCTGGATGCAGTGCAGAAGCGTCTGCGCGACGTGCCGGGCGTGTCGGTGCTGATCTACGACCAGACCTGCGCGACCGAAAAACGCCGCCGCCGCAAGCGCGGCAGGATGGAGGATCCGCAGAAGCGCATCTTCATCAACTCGCTCGTCTGCGAAGGCTGCGGCGACTGCGGCGAGAAATCGTTCTGCGTCTCGGTGCTGCCGAAGGAAACCGAATACGGCCGCAAGCGCGAGATCGACCAGTCGAATTGCAACAAGGATTATTCCTGCGTCAAGGGTTTCTGCCCGAGCTTCGTGACCGTGCACGGCGGCGCGCTCAAGAAGCGCAAGGGCGGCGCGGGCAACGTCGATTTCTCGACGCTGCCGTCGCCGACGATCGCGACCGATCTTGCGCAGCCGTGGAACATCCTCGTGACCGGCATCGGCGGCACCGGCGTCGTCACGATCGGCGCGCTGATCGGCATGGCGGCGCATCTCGAAGGCAAGGGCGCGACGGTGCTGGATCAAACCGGTCTTGCGCAGAAGGGCGGCGCGGTGACGTGCCATCTTCGCATCGCGCGTTCGCCGGACGAAATCCACGCCGTGCGCATCGCCGCGGGCGAGGCCGATCTCGTGCTCGGCTGCGACATGGTCGTCGTCAACGATTACTGGGCGCTCTCGAAGATCCGCGCGGGCCGCGCGCACGTCGTGCTCAACACGTACGAGGCGATGCCGGGCACGTTCACGATGAAGCCCGATCTGCAATTCCCCGCAAGGAAGATCGTCGACGCAGTTACCTACGCGCTCGACGGCGAAAAACCGGAGCTCGTCGACGCCACCGATCTCGCGACGAAGCTGCTCGGCGATTCGATCGCGAGCAATCTCTTCATGCTGGGCTACGCATGGCAGAAGGGCTGGGTGCCGATCTCGCTCGATGCGCTGATGCGCGCGGTCGAGCTCAACGCGGCCGCGGTCGAGATGAACAAGACCGCGTTCAACTGGGGCCGCATGGCCGCGCACGACATCGAAACGGTGCGCACGGCGGCGAGCGGCACGAACGCCAAGGTCGTGACGAGCGCGAATGCCGATCCGCTCGACGACGAAGCGATCAGCCGCACGCTCGACGAAGAGATCGCGCGCCGCGCCGCATTCCTCGCCGACTACCAGAACGCCGCGTATGCGAGCCGCTACAAGGCGCTCGTCGGGAAAGTGCGCGCCGCCGAGCAGCAGAGATCGCCGGGCTTCACGTCGCTGACCGAGGCGGTCGCGCGCTATGCATTCAAGCTGATGGCGTACAAGGACGAGTACGAAGTCGCGCGGCTCTACGCATCCGGCGAGTTCGAGAAACGCATTCGCGAAACGTTCGACGGCGACTACAAGCTCCACTTCAACCTCGCGCCGCCGCTGTTCGCAAAGAAAGACGCCGACGGTCATCTTCGCAAGGCCGAGTACGGCTCCTGGGTGTTCAGCGCGTTCAAGCTGCTCGCGAAGCTGAAGGGCCTGCGCGGCACCGCGCTCGACGTGTTCGGGTACACGGCCGAGCGCAAGGGCGAGCGCAAACTCATCAAGGACTACTTCACGACGATCGACTCGCTGCTCGCGACGCTCGATCACGATAACCATGCGCTGGCCGTCGAGATCGCTTCGATTCCGGAGCAGATTCGCGGCTACGGGCACGTCAAGGAGCGGCACCTCGCCGCGGCGATGACGCGGCAGAACGATCTGATGACGGCGTGGCGTGCGCCGTCGATGCGCACGGACGCTGCGTAGCTTTCGCCTCTCCCGCTCTGCGGGAGAGGCCGCGCGAAGCGCGGGGGAGGGAAGGGCGTCACGGCGTGCCCTCACCCTACCCTCTCCCGCAGGCGGGAGAGGGGAAAGATGCGCTATGTCGCTTCGAAGCCGTTGGTGTAGATCGCGTCGCCGAGACTCGTTCCTTCGAGCTCGAGCCCAAGCATGATCGTCCCGGTATACGACCCGTCGCTGTTGCCCGAAAGATCGAGCAGCATCGACGCATCGTAAATCCCGTCGTCCTGGTTCGTCGTATCGCGATTGCCGCGCGTGTCGTACGGATAGTTCGCAAGCACGAGATTGTTCGTCCCATCGTCGAAGAAGAGCTGCGTCGTGAACTGGTACGTCGTGTTGCCCGCGCTGTCGTAATAGCGCGCCATCACGTGAATGTGCACCGTGCGGCCCTGGTACCAGCCGGGATAGATCGTCGTGAACGACGCGTTGCCGTTCGCGTCGGTCAGCTGATAGCCGCGCAGCCACGTCTCGCCGCTGGTGCCGTTCTGCGCCTCGTCCGAATAGAGCCCGCCCGCGTGGCAATGCCAGATGTCGATCTGCACGCCGGCAAGCGCGGGGCATCCGCTCGCGAGCGCACTCGTCGCGTTGATCGCGAGATGGAGCGGCACGGCGCTCGCGATGAACGGCGAGGTCGAATCGCCGCGGACGTCCGAACGCTGCAGGCGCTCGTCGACGAAATAGGGGCCGATCGTCAACTCCGGCGTCAGCGTGCACGCGCCGTCGACGACGGCCGATCCGCCGGCCGCGCGCGCCGGTGCGAGCACGCGCGAGCCGAGCAGCGAAGCGAAGCCGAGTGCACCGAGCGTGCCGAGCGCGTCGCGGCGGTTCATCGATCTCTCGGGGAATCTGCGGGACATGTCGAAACTCCTTGAAGCCTCGCGCCACGCTGGCGCAAAAGGTCCCCGGCCGGGCCGCCGAGGCCGTGCGGCCCGGCCGGGCGTGCGCATCAGCGCACGCGAGGCTGCGACTCGGGGCCGTCGGGGTCAGGGCCGGAGGGATGAGCCGCAGCTGGATCGTTGGGGCGCGCGCCGGGACGCGGACCGCGCGGGCGGTCGGGTCCCATGCCGCCCGGTCCCATGCCGTGCGGCGCGACGAGCCACTGCGCGAGCGCGCGGTAGCCATCCTCGCCGAGCAGCTTCCTGAGCTTCGCGCTCGAATCGTCGTCGATGCGCTCGTGCTCGGCGCGATAGCGCGCCCGCGCGGCGTCGCGCTCGGCCTCTTCCTTCGCGCGGAGCGCATCGTGCGCGTCGCGACGCTGCAGCAGAATGTGGCGCACTTCGGTCTGCTTCGCGGCGTCGAGGTCGGGCACGGTCGCGAGCGCTTCCGGCGACGGCGTGCCTTCGCGCGGCGGCGGCGGCGGTCCGGGCGGCGCGGACTGCGCCTCGGCGGCGCCGGCGGCGAGCAACAAGGTGACGAGCAGCGGTCGAATCATGGCGCGTTCTCCTTTTTCAAGAGCCGTCAGGGGCGACGGCATCGGTCCACGGACACGCTAGCCCCCGAATGCGCAGGACCCGCGCAGACATCGTGGAGAAATTTCGGAGATCCGCCGCCGCCGGTTGCGTCGCCGCCGCGCGCCGCTATCGTGGCGACATGCAGCTCAGGCTCTGGCAGCGGCTCTTCATCGCATTCGCGGCGCTCAGCGTGCTCGCGCTCGCGGGTCTTGCCGCCTGGCAGCAGCAGAGTTTCCGGCGCGGGTTCCTCGGCTATCTCGATGACGTCGCGCTCGATCGGCTGCAACCCGCGAGCGCGCGGCTCGCGAGCGCCTATGCCGAGCACGGCAACTGGGATTTCCTGCGCGACCGGCCCGATCGCTTCGGCGAGCTCGTCGAGGATCATCGCGACCGCCCGCGCGAGGTGTTCCGCGACGACCACGCACCGCCGCCGCGCGGCGAACCGCCACCACCGCCGCGCGACGACGATCGCCCCCCGCCCGGCGAACGCGGCCGTCCGCATCCGCCGCACGGGCCGCCGGATCTGATGCCGCGCCTCGTGCTCGTCGACGCGAGCGGCGCGCACATCGTAGGCCGACCCGACGTGCCGCGCGATGCGCCGTCGGTTGCGATCGAATCGCAAGGCCGCACGATCGGCGCGCTGCGCCTCGCGCCGCTGCCCGAGATCAGCGACGCGACCGATGTCGCGTTCGCGCGCGCGCAGCTGCGCAACGTGCTCCTCGCTGGACTCGTCGTGCTCGTGCTCGCGCTTGCGCTCGCCTTCGCGCTCGCGCGCTGGCTGCTCGAACCCGTGCACGCGCTCGCGGCCGGCACGCGTGCGCTCGCGGCCGGCGATTACGCGAAGCGCATCGACATCGCGCGGAGCGACGAGCTCGGCCGTCTCGCCGGCGACTTCAACGATCTCGCGGCGACGCTCGAGCAGCACCGCGACGCGCGCCGCCGATGGGGCGCCGACATCGCGCATGAGCTGCGCACGCCGCTCAGCGTGCTGCGCGGCGAGATCCAGGCGTTGCAGGACGGCGTGCGCGCGCCGACGCCGGCGGCGCTCGATTCGCTCAACGCCGAGTGCGAGCGGCTCGGCGGCTTGATCGAGGACTTGTACCAGCTCTCGCTCGCCGACGCCGGCGCGCTCGAATACCGCTTCGAGCGCGTCGATCTCGGCGAGATCGTGCACGACGCGCTCGATCTTCAACAACGCGCGTGCGCCGACGCGGGACTCGCGCTCGAAGGCGACACCGAGCCGCTGCCGATCCGCGGCGACGCGCGCCGCCTTGCGCAGCTCGTCGCGAACCTTCTCGCGAACGCGCGCCGCTACACCGACGCGCCGGGCCGCATCCGCGTCGAAGCGAAAGCGACACGCGAGGGCGCGCGGCTCGTCGTCGAGGACACGCCGCCGGGCGTGCCGGTCGATGCGTTGCCGCGGCTCTTCGATCGTCTCTATCGCGTCGAAGCCTCGCGCTCGCGCGCGGCCGGCGGCGCCGGGCTCGGGCTTGCGATCTGCCGCGCGATCGTCGAAGCACACGGCGGGCGCATCGAGGCGTCGCCGTCGCCGCTCGGCGGGCTGCGTGTCGTCGTCGAGCTGCCGCGAGGCGAGGCATGAGCGCCGCGCAGCACGTGCTGATCGTCGAGGACGAGCCGAAGATCGCGGCGCTGCTCGCCGACTATCTCGCCGCGTCGGGCTACCGCACGAGCGTGCTCGCGACGGGCCAAGGCGCAGTCGAATGGATCCGCGCGAACGCGCCGGACGCCGTGTTGCTCGATGTCATGCTGCCGGGCAGCGATGGCTTCGCGATCTGTCGCGGCGTGCGCGCGTTCTCGAACGTGCCGATCCTGATGGTGACCGCGCGCGTCGAGGAGATCGACCGCCTGCTCGGCCTCGAGCTCGGCGCCGACGATTACATCGTCAAGCCGTTCAGCCCGCGCGAAGTCGTCGCGCGCGTGCGCGCGGTGCTGCGTCGCGCGCAGCCGGCGTCGCCCGATGCCGAGCCCGCGCTCCATCTCGACGAGGAACGCTTCGAGGTGCGCGTGCGCGGCCGCGCACTCGCGCTGACGCCGGTCGAGTTCCGCCTGCTGCGCAAGCTCAGCGCGCAGCCGGGTCGCGTGTTCTCGCGAGCGCAGCTCATCGATGCGCTCTACGTCGACCATCGCGTGGTCAGCGATCGCACCGTCGACAGCCACGTCAAGAACTTGCGCCGCAAGTTCACCGAGTGCGGCGTCGATCCCGTCGCGTCGGTCTATGGCGTCGGCTACCGCTTCGAGTGGCCGGAATCGGCGGACGGCTGAGTCTCGATCAGGTCGACATACTGAAACCGCCCGTCGCGCAACACGCGCTCGCCGCGTTCGAGCGCGATCGCTCCGCGAAAAATCGGCCCCGCGCTGACGCACGTGTGGAACTCGCCGTTCTCTCCGCACGCGTCGACGCCGGCCGGCAGGTCCGCGAGCAGCGCGTCGTCGAAATCGCGGCCGCAGAACGCGCCGTCGAGCTGCTGCGTGTCGACGCAGCTCAGGATCGCGCGATAGCCGCGCTCGATGAAATAGCGGGCAAGGCGCGCTGTGTTCTCGCCCCAGAGCGGAAAACGGCCGCGCCAGCCGAGCCGCGCCAGCATCGACTCGCGATACGCACGCACGTCCGCGAGGAAAAGATCGCCGAACGCGATCGCATCGATGCGTGCGTTCGCGCACGCGCGGCCGCGCGCGAGCGCATCGGCGAATGCCGCTTCGTACGTCGCGTTGTTGGACTGCGGCGCAATCGCGGCTTCGATCAGCGGAATGCCGAGCAGCTCGACCTGCCGGCGCAGGATCGACCGGCGCACGCCGTGGATCGCGATGCGCTCGTAGCCGGTCGTGACCGTCGTCACCAGCGCGGCGACGCGCACGTTCGCATCGTCGAGCAGCCGCTCGAGCGCGAGCGTCGAATCCTTGCCGCCGCTCCACGCGAGCAGCACGGGCTCCGGCGCGCTCACGTCTGGCGTTGCCAGACCAGCGTGCGATTGTTCGCCGGCATCGCGGCATCGTCGATCATCGCGAAGCCCGCCTTGCGCGCGAGCGCGTCGACGGCCTCGATGTCGCGGATGCCCATGTGCGGCGCGCGCGCCTTCAGCGAAGCATCGAACGCCGCGTTGCTGTCGCTCGTGAACGCGCCGGCGTAGTTGAACGGGCCGTAGATCGCGAGTTTCGCGTCGGGTGTCGTGATGCGGCCGAGCGCCGCGAACAGCCTCTCGACTTCGGGCCAGCTCATGATGTGCAGCGTGTTCGCGCTGAAGATCGCGTCGAACGGCATCGCCGGCCAGGCGTCGCCATCGACGTCGAGCGCGATCGGCGGCGGCGTGTTCGCAAGCTCCGCTTCGTCGAGCCATGTCCGGATGCCCGGGAGGTTCCCGGCGACGTCGGACGTCTGCCAGACGAGGAACGGCATCGCCGCGGCGAAATGAACCGCGTGCTGGCCGGTGCCGCTGCCGATCTCGAGCACGCGCGCGCGATCGGCGAAGTGCGCGCGGAGCACGGCGAGGATCGGATCCCGGTTGCGCTCGCACGCGGGTGCAAAAGGTTTTTCGCTCATCGCAAGAGTGTGCACGAGCGCGGGCATGGCCGCGAGCGCGGGCACGCTCGCTGTGCGATGCTTGCGCGATCGCGGCTACACGGCGACGCATGCTCAACCGGCTCTGGCTCGGCTTCTTCCTGGCGGCGGCGCTTGCCGCCGTCGCGCGCTGGCTCGCGGGCGGCGACGACGGCGTCTTCGCCGCGATGATCGCGAGCCTCTTCGACATGGCGAAGCTGTCGGTCGAAGTGATGATCCTGCTCTTCGGCACGCTGACGCTCTGGCTCGGCCTCTTGCGCATCGCCGAGCGCGCGGGTCTCGTCGAAGCGCTCGCGCGTCTGCTCGGACCGCTTTTCCGCCGCATCATGCCGGAAGTTCCGGCGGGCCATCCGGCGATCGGCCTCATCACGCTCAATTTCGCCGCTAATGCACTCGGGCTCGACAACGCGGCGACGCCGATCGGCCTGCGGGCGATGCGCGAGCTGCAGACGTTGAATCCGAGCGCGGACACGGCGAGCAACGCGCAGATTCTCTTTCTCGTACTGAACGCCTCGTCGCTGACGCTGCTGCCGGTCACGATCTTCATGTACCGTGCGCAGCAGGGGGCGCACGATCCGACGCTCGTGTTCGTGCCGATCCTGCTGGCGACGAGCGCATCGACGCTGACGGGATTTCTCGCGGTCGCGCTCGTGCAGAAACTGAAACTGCGCGATCCCGTCGTGCTGCTCTGGCTGCTGGCGACGATCGCGCTGCTCGGCAGCTTCATCACGCTGCTGGCGATGCTGCCTGCGGCTGCGCTGGCGCCGCTGTCCTCGCTGCTCGGCAATCTCGCGCTGTTCGCGATCGTGATCGCGTTCCTCGTCGCCGGCGCGTGGCGCAAGGTTCCGGTGTACGAGGCGTTCGTCGACGGCGCGAAGCAGGGCTTCGAGGTCGCGAAGGATCTCCTGCCGTATCTCGTCGCGATGCTCTGCGCGATCGGCGTGCTGCGCGCGTCCGGCGCGCTCGATTTCGCGCTCGACGGCATCCGCTGGCTCGCGGCTGCGAGCGGCATCGATACGCGCTTCGTCGATGCGCTGCCGACCGCGCTCGTCAAGCCGCTCTCGGGATCGGCCGCGCGCGCGATGCTGATCGAGACGATGAAGACGCACGGCGTCGACAGCTTCCCGGCCCTCGTCGCGGCGACGGTGCAGGGCAGCACCGAGACGACGTTCTACGTGCTCGCGGTCTACTTCGGCGCGGTCGGCATCCGGCGCGCGCGGCATGCGGTCGGCTGCGCGTTGCTCGCCGACCTCGCTGGCGTCATCGCGTCGATCGCCGTCTGCTACTGGTTCTTCGGCTGATTTCGCACGCGCAAGCGCTCGATTCGCCGCTCGCGGCGTGAGACGCGCCTGCGGCAGGCTGAGCGTGTCCGGATCGGACGCCGATCGCGTATTGCATATGAAATCTATTGATAGGATAATTCCCCATGCAAACCGCCATGGTCCTCGACATGACGCGAGCCATCGCTCGAAAACCCGCGATTCCGGACGCCGATCCCGCGCGCGTGCTCACGAAAGCCGCGCTTCGGGCCGCCGACCTCCTCGAGGTGCCGCAGCGCGCGCTCGCCGACATCATCGGCGTCAGCCCTTCGACGATCTCGCGCGCGGCGAACGGCGGCGCGCCGGTCGATCCCGCGACGAAAGCCGGCGAGCTCGCCAAGCTCTGGGTGCGCGTGTTCCGCTCGCTCGATGCGATCGTCGGCTCGAACGACGCAGCCGCGCGCGCCTGGCTCAACGGCGCGAACGCGGCGTTCGGCGGCGCGAGGCCGATCGATCGCCTGCGCAGCGCCGAAGGGCTGATCCACGTGCTGCACTATCTCGATACCGCGCGCGGGCGGCCCTGACGTCCGTTCGCGCGATCCCGTCCGGGCGATCTTCAAGGCGACGAATCCTGCGCCTGGCGGATCGCAGATCGTGCGACGCGTGTCCGCGACGATCCTGAATCATGATCGCGACGAAAATTCCCGGCATCGAAACCGTGCGTGGCGCCGCGCGTCCGTCGAGCGGCAAGCCGTGGCGCGTCGTCGAGGCGCAACATCGCGTGCCGACGATGCGGCTCGTCGACACGCTCGACGAGCAGCGCGTGCTCGAAGACCTGCTCGAGTCGAGCAAGCCGCCGGTACCC
>DASZYR010000347.1:0-3642 GCA_035545255.1 Rhodanobacteraceae bacterium | reverse complement strand
TTCCCCGGCGTCGATACGAGTTGTCTTGGGTTGGGAGATTCGAGCGGAAACGAAAAAATTGGTTTCTCAAGCGGTGAGCGTCGGAGTCTGGACGAAGAGCATCTCGACGAGACGGCCGGGATGTGTACCGACAGCATCGTTCCGGTGGACTGGGATGGCGATGGCGCTCTGGGTACATCCGTTGCTTTCGACCTCAACTCGTCAGCGGATTTCGTCTGCGGGGGAGCGTTCACCGTCCTCCATGACTTCAACGACTGGATACACCTCGACATCGCCGCCGTATCTCCGTCGTTTGCGAGCGAATCGGGTGCTCCAATTCCGGATCTGACGAGCTGTGCTGCGATTCCTCCTCTGTGATGCCGGTTTCGGCCACTCGCTAACGCAAAGACCGGAAAAAGGATAGCCTCATGGCTGACATCAGAATCTACCTGGTAGCGATTTCGCTTGTGCTCTTCGCCGAATACAGCCGGGCAGATACGTATTACGCAGTCGAGTTCGTTCCTTCTTCGCCGAAGGCCGGCGAAGACTTCGTGGCGCGCCTCTCTCATGTCTGGGGCATGCATTGCTGGCCGGCAACCGCCTCGGTGACTCAGGCAGGATCGACGATCGTTCTGAATCTTGCGTACACGGACGCCTGTGACGCGGACAACGTGGCGCTGACTCACGACTATCCGTTGGGTGCGTACCCTGCGGGTTCGTACACATTCGACGTGAAGGCCTGCGTCTACAATGCGCCACCGCTGCCGTCTTCGTGCAACATCGGTCTCGAAATCCCGCTGCGAATCGGCGCGGGAAAGGCATCGGCGACGCCCGTCCCGACGCTATCCGTGCGGGCGCTCGTCGCACTGGTGATCGGTTTGCTTCTCTCCGGCGTGCGATCGAAGAAAGTCCAGCCCGCCGTGCGAGCTTTCAAGTCGACGGCTCGGTCTTCTTCTGGATACGGCGCGTCGTCGCGGCTTTTGCCTTAAGCGAAGTTCAGCCGCCGCCGCCATCGTCCTCGTCTTTCCCGTTCTCGGCCTTGTCGATCGCCTTGCGCGTGTTCGCTTCGCCGGCATCGATCGCTTTCTGGACGTCCTTCGCCTTCTGCAAAGCCTCGAGCTCCGGATCGAAAACGGTCTTCCGCGCGGGCGCGGCCGCGGCCTGCGCTGCCGGTTTCGCGCCTGCTTCGTCGTCGGGCGCCTTCGATGCGCAGGCGGCGAGCGCGAGCGCGAGAATCGTGATCAACAGCATGTGCTTCATGGCGGACTCCGAGGAGTGGCTTCGGTTAAAGTCTGCGCCGGAGGCCGTGGTGCGGCAAGCGACGGGAACCCGATATGCGAAGTTCTCTCGTGGGGCGTCTTTGCGGAGCGGCCCCTGCTCAGGGCGAGCGGCAGCGAACGCTTCTCGCGCGTCGCGCGACATCGTCATTTCGCGAGAACGCGACATGAATCCGTCTCGCTGGCGTCTGGACGGGCAGGTCGCGCTGGTCTCGGGCGCGAGCAAGGGCATCGGCTTCGCCTGCGCGCGCGAGCTCGCGATGCTGGGCGCCGACGTGCTGCTCGTCGCGCGCGACGAAACCGGGCTCGAACATGCGCAGCGCGAGCTTGCCGAGGAATTCGGCGAGCGCGACTTCTTCACGTTCGCGGCCGACATCGGCGAAGCCGAGCAGCGTCTCGAGGTGTTCGACTGGATCGCCGATCTCGACGTCGAGCTCTCGCTGCTCGTCAACAACGCCGGCGCGAACGTCACCAGGCCGACGCTCGACTACGAGATCGGCGAAGTCCGCGAGCTCATCGAAACGAACGTGCTCGGCGCGTTCGAGATGAGCCGGCTCGCGCATCCGCACCTGGCCGAGCACGGCAACGCCGCGATCGTGAACATCGCATCGGTCTCGGGCCTGACGCACGTGCGCACCGGATCTCCGTACGGCATGACGAAGGCCGCGATCGCCCAGCTGACGCGCAATCTCGCCTGCGAATGGGCCGAGGACGGCATCCGCGTCAACGCCGTCGCGCCGTGGTACATCCGCACGCAGCGCACGGCGGGGCCGCTCGCCGATCCCGATTATCTCGACGAAGTGCTGCAGCGCACGCCGATGGGACGCATCGGCGAACCGGAGGAAGTCGCCGCCGCGGTCGCGTTCCTGTGCCTGCCGGCATCGAGCTATGTCACCGGCGAATGCATCGCGGTCGACGGCGGATTCCTGCATTTCGGATTCTGATTTTCGAGCGATCGAGCGAATCTTTCCCTTCTCCCGCTTGCGAGAGAAGGTGCCGAAGGCGGATGACGCCCGTCTGGGCGTAGCGTTGTGCACAAACGGCCCTCACCCGCCGCGCTATGCGCGGCGGCCTGTCCCGCAAGCGGAAGAGGTGAACATCAGGTCGCGATCATTGATGGCCGGAAATGGCGAGTCCGGGTCGCGGAACAGCGTAAGATCGCGCCATGAACGAACCTGTTCCGCTGTCGACGCTCGATCGCCGCGTCTGCGATCGCGCCCGCGAGACGCGCGATCCGCGCTTCGACGGCCTTTTCTTCATCGCAGTCACGTCGACCGGCATCTATTGCCGTCCGGTGTGCCCGGCGCCGGCGCCGAAATCGCGCAATATCCGCTATTACGCGAGCGCAGCGGCGGCGAGCGCAGCGGGATTCCGGCCGTGCCTGCGTTGCCGGCCCGAAGCTGCGCCGGGATCGCCGCTGCATCGCGCGAAGAGCGAACTGGTCGCGGGCGCGCTTCGCCTGATCGAGCAAGGCGCGCTGGATGAGGCATCGCTCCCGGAGCTTGCACGACGCGTCGGTGTCGGCGCGCGTCATCTGCGGCGTCTCTTCGCCGAAGAGCTCGGCGCGAGCCCGCTCGACGTCGCGTCGACTCGCCGACTCCTGTTCGCGAAGAAGCTCCTGACCGAGACGGCGCTGCCGATCACCGCGATCGCGCCGGCATCGGGTTACGCGAGCCTCCGGCGCTTCAACGCGGCATTCCGCGCGACCTACGGCAAGGCGCCGCGCGAGATCCGTCGCGCGCGCGCCGCGGCGGCGTCGGCCGAGAATCTCGTGCTGCGCCTGCCGTACCGTCCGCCTTACGATTTCGCGCATCTTCTGTCGTTTCTCGAAAAGCGCGTGATTCCGGGCGTCGAGGTCGTCGACGGCAGAAGCTATCGGCGCAGCTTCGTCGCGGCCGGCGTGCCGGGATGGTTGTCCGTGTCGCCGATCGAGGGCGAGCCGGCGCTCGCGCTCGGCGTGCACCATGCGAATTCGAGCGCGCTCGGCGAGATCGTGGCGCGCGTGCGCCGCATGTTCGACATCGATGCCGATCCGCTCGCGATCCATGCGCATCTTCGCCGTGATCCGCTGCTGCGGCCGCTCGTGCGCCGCTGGCCCGGACAGCGCCTGCCGAATGCGTGGGACGGCTTCGAGCTCGCCGTGCGCGCGATCCTCGGCCAGCAGGTCAGCGTCGCGGCCGCGCGCACGCTCGCCGCGCGCATCGCCGAGCGATACGGCACGCCGTTCGCCGAAGCGCGCGACGTCGGATTGCACGCGCTGTTTCCGGCGCCGGAGACGCTCGCCGACGCGCCGCTCGAAGCGATCGGCATCATGCGCTCGCGCGCGGACGCGATCCGCGCGCTCGCGCGCTCGGTCGCCGATGGACGCGTGCATTTCCGCGCCGAG
>DASZYR010000346.1:0-1552 GCA_035545255.1 Rhodanobacteraceae bacterium | reverse complement strand
GCGTGCGAGATCGATCCCGAGAAATACACGGGCTTCGCGTTCGGCATGGGCGTCGAACGGTTCGCGATGCTGCGCTACGGCGTCCGCGATCTTCGTCAGTTCTTCGAAAACGATCTGCGCTTCCTGAAGCAGTTCGCGTAGTGCCTCGTCGTCCCCGCGAAGGCGGGGACCCAGCGCCTTCGGGTGCGCAAAAGTCACTGGGTTCCCGCCTTCGCGGGAACGACGGATAAAGAAAGCGGAAACGACACGATGAAATTCTCCGAGAACTGGCTCCGCTCCCTCGTCGACATCGCGGCCGATCGCGACGCGCTCGTGCATCGCCTCACGATGGCCGGCCTCGAGGTCGAAGGTGTCGAGCCGGTCGGCGCTTCGCTCGACGGCGTCGTCGTCGCCGAGATCGTTGCTTGCGAAAAGCATCCGAACGCCGACAAGCTGCGCGTCTGCCAGGTCGCCGCGGGCGATGCGACGCTGCAGATCGTCTGCGGTGCGCCGAACGCGCGTGTCGGTCTCAAGGCGCCGCTCGCGCGCATCGGCGCGACGTTGCCGAACGGCATCGAGATCAAACAGGCGGCGCTGCGCGGTGTCGAGTCGAACGGCATGCTCTGCTCGGCGAAGGAGCTCGGCATCGACGCGGACGCGTCGGGGCTGATGGAACTACCCGCCGATGCGCCGGTCGGCGAAACGCTAGAAGAATATCTCGGCCTTCCGGACGCGAGCATCGAGCTCAAGCTCACGCCGAATCGCCCCGACTGCCTCAGCGTGCACGGCCTCGCGCGCGATGTCGGCGCGCTGTTCGATTCGGCGTTTCATCCGCCCGAAATCAGGCCGCAGCCGAACGCGATCGAGACGAAGCGCGCGATCCGTCTCGACGCCGGCGCCGACTGCCCGCGCTATCTCGGCCGCGTGATCGAAGGCATCGACGCGACGGCGAAGACGCCGCTCTGGATGACCGAGCGGCTGCGCCGTTCGGGCTCGCGTCCGATCAGTGCGGTCGTCGACGTCACGAACTACGTCATGCTCGAGCTCGGCCAGCCGCTGCACGCATTCGACAATGCGAAAGTTTCCGGCGACGTGATCGTGCGCCATGCGAGAGACGGCGAGAAGCTGAAGCTGCTCGACGGCAGCGAGCACGAGCTCACCGGAAAATTCCTCGTCATCGCCGACGAGAGCAATGCGCTCGCGCTCGGCGGCGTCATGGGCGGCTTCGATTCGCGCGTGACCGATGGCACGCGCGACGTGTTCCTCGAAAGCGCGCACTTCGCGCCCCCGGCCATCATGGGCCGCGCGCGCGAGCTGGCGCTTTCCAGCGATGCGGCGCACCGCTTCGAGCGCGGCGTCGATCCCGAGCTTCCGCGCAAGGCGCTCGAGCGCGCGACCGAGCTGCTCGTCGCGATTGCAGGCGGCAAAGCCGGCCCCGTCGTCGAGGCGCTTCGCGAGAGCGATCTTCCCAAACGCGATTCCGTGTCGCTGCGACGCAACCGGCTTCGTCGCGTGCTCGACATCGAGATCGCCGACGCGGAAGTCGAGCGCATCCTTTCGGCGCTCGGCATGA
>DASZYR010000345.1:0-10042 GCA_035545255.1 Rhodanobacteraceae bacterium | reverse complement strand
CGCCCTGCACAGGGCCTAGCGTTCGCAGAGGCCTCCCCGATCGGGAGGCCTCTTCTTTTCCGGCACCGCGCACGAAGGCGTTGGGCTGGGCACGCGCTCGGGCCCGCTGTCGAAGCGCGTCCGCACATGCGTTGCCGCTTCGCGCGCGTGGTCGCGCGCGATTCCGATCTGGTACGCGGCGACGCCTGCCGTTGCCGTCAGCGCGATGATGCTCGAGCACGCGATCGCGGACGACACCGCATGCCGCTCGATGAATCGCGCCGCCCGGTAAGCGGTTCCCCCGACGACCGACACGGGACGTCGCCATCGGATGGCGGCGACATCGGCGCGCAGCGCCGCGGCGCTCGGATAACGATTCGCGGGGCTCGTTGCTGTCGCGCGCGCGATGACGGCGGCGACTTCGCGCCGGACGACCGCTCGCGGCCGGTGCGGCAACGCAGCGCACGTCGAGCCGTCGGGATTCAGCAGCAGCACGCCGAGCAGGACGCCGAGCTGGTAGATGTCAGAGGCCGCGCCGACCGAGCCGCCGGCGCGCTGCTCGGGGCTCGCGTAGATCGGCGTCATCGCACGATGCCCGCCCGATTCGTCCTCGTCGTCGCCGGACGCGATTCCGAAATCGAGCAGCCGCGGCTGGCCGCCGTCGTCGATGAGCACGTTGCCGGGCTTGATGTCGCGGTGGATCAACTGCCGGCCGTGCGCGTATGTCACGGCGTCGCAGACGGCCTCGAACAGCTGCAGGCGTCCGGCGAGCGGGAGTCGCCGGCTGCGCACGTGCTGATCGATGCGCTGGCCGAACACGGGCTCCATCGCGAACCAGAGCCGTCCGCCGTCGAACGCGCCACCGTCGATGAGGCGCGCGATCGACGGATGGCGAAGGCCGGCGAGGATCTGCCGCTCGCGCCGGAATTGCTCGACGAGCGCCGGATTCGGCCGCACGATCTTGAGCGCCGCCTGCTGTTCGAAATGCCCGTCGTCGCGATGGGCGAGATAGACCATCGAGCTTCCGCCGCAACCGAGCAGGGCGCCGATCCGCCATCCGCCGATGCGGGTGCCCGGCGCGAGCGGCGGATCGTCGTGGTGCTCGCCCAGGATGCGCGCGAAGAGCCTGCCCGCCAGCGCGCCGCCGGGCGGCAGGATCTCGTCCAGATTGCGCGACATCTCCGTCGAGCCGCGCAGGTCCGCTGCCGATTCCGGCAGATCGTCGTCGAACCCTTCCATATCTATGCCCATTGCGATGCCTGTCCCCCGGTGCATCGAGTTCAGGCGGCTGCCTGCCCGCCTGCCATTTCGTGCTGAGTCTTACGAGCCGCGAGGACTGAACCGGACATCTCCACGCTACTTTGCATGCCGGCAAAAATCCTTTAGAATTCCGCGCTTTTCCATACTCCAGCACGCCCCGAGGCATCCATGAAAGTGCTTTCCTCCCTCAAGTCCGCGAAGACGCGGCATCGCGACTGCAAGGTCGTCCGCCGTCGCGGCAAGGTCTTCGTGATCTGCAAGAAGAATCCGCGTTTCAAGGCACGCCAGCGCTGAATCGCCGACAGGCCGCGCATCACCACGCGGCTATCGTTCCCGCGGCCTTCGCGCGCTGCCACGAGCGTCATGGAATGGACGCCCGGCTTCTGCTACAACGGCGCCATTCGTGCAGTCGGGACAGGAGCTTGAACCATGAAGTTGAAGTCCGTTCTCGGTAGCGTGCCGCTTCTCGCTGCGTTCTTCATGACGAGCGCGCCGGTCCACGCCGACACGTTCGACGTCCGCAGAAATGCCGAGCAAAGCCGCCATGCCGACGTACCCCGGCGCGGCATGACGATGGCCGAGGTCGAGCGTCGCTACGGAGCGCCGGTCGAGAAACTGCCGACCGCCGGCGGAGACGCGCCGCGCCATCCGCCGATCAACCGTTGGCGCTACAGCGGCTACATGGTCTATTTCGAACGCAACCGCGTGATCCACAGCGTCGTCGATTCGGCGCCCTCGTCGGGCACCTGAAAAAACGCATGAGCCGACCGCGGTTTCGACTGCCTGCGGAATGGGAGCCGCAGTCGGCGGTGATCATTGCCTGGCCGACCGAAGCCACCGACTGGGCGCCGCGACTGCCGCGGATCGAGAAAGCGTATGTCGCGCTAGCCGGCGCGATCGCGCGCTTCGAAACCGTGATCGTCTGCGTGCCGGATGCGTCCGTTCGCGAGCACGTCGTCCGCAAGCTCGCCGCGGCGGGCGTGTCGAGCGAGCGCACGCGCTTCGTCGAAGTCGAATACGACGACACCTGGCTTCGCGATTCCGGCCCGCTGACGCTGACGAACGGCATCGACTTTCGCCTGCTCGATTTCCGCTTCACCGGCTGGGGCGGCAAGTTCGGCGCGGATCGCGACGACCGTCTCGTCGAAACGCTCGTTGCCACCGGACTTTTCCGCACGGCAGCCCGGCAGCGCGTCGACTGGGCGCTCGAAGGCGGCGCGATCGAGTCGGATGGACAGGGAACGATCCTCACGACGTGGCGCTGCCTGCATCAGCGCCATCCTCACAGCGATCGCGAGGAGATGACCCGGCTGCTCGAAGACGCGCTCGGCGCGACGCGCGTGCTCTGGCTCGATCACGGTTATCTCGAAGGCGACGACACCGACGCGCACATCGACACGCTCGCCCGTTTCGCACCGGGCGACGCGATCGTGTTCCAGTCCTGCGAGGATCCTGACGATTCGCATTTCGAGACGCTGGCACGCATGCGCGAGGAGCTTGCCACGCTCCGCACCGCGGACGGTCGCCCGTATCGCCTGCACGCATTGCCCTGGCCGCGGCCGATCGTCGAAGACGCGGAGCGGCGCCGCCTTGCCGCGTCGTATGCGAATTACCTCGTGCTCGACGATGCCGTGCTCGTACCCTCGTATGGAGACCCCGCGGACGCCCAAGCGGCCGGCGTCATTGCCGCCGCGCATCCGGGCCGGGAGATCGTGCCGATCGACGCGCGTCCGCTGATCTGGCAGAACGGCAGCGTGCACTGCCTGACGATGCAACTGCCGGCCGGCGCATTGGCCTGACGGGTCTTGTCTTCGGCCTGACGGGTCTTTCCGGTTCGCGACGCGCCCCAACCCTTCGTCGTTCCCGCGACGCTCCACGTTCATCGTCGAGCTTCGCGCAAACGACGAGCTGGCGCAGCGACATCCACACCCTACCCTGCGACAATAGCCTCATGACCTCGCACACGAACACGTCGCGCACGCTCAAGGTCGCGCTGCTTCAGGAAACCGACCGGGGCAGCCGCGATGCGAACCTCGACGCGATCGAATCCGGCCTGCGCGAAGCTGCTCGGGCCGGCGCCGCGCTCGTATTGCTGCAGGAGCTTCACAACGGTCCGTATTTCTGCCAGCACGAGAGCGTCAGCGAATTCGACCGTGCCGAGCCGGTTCCCGGGCCGAGCACCGAACGCATCGGCAAGCTCGCCGGAGAGTTGAAACTCGTCGTCGTCGCCTCGCTGTTCGAGCGGCGCGCGGCGGGGCTTTACCACAACACGGCGGTGGTCTTCGATCGCGGGCGCGAGATCGCGGGCGTGTACCGCAAGATGCACATTCCGGACGATCCTGCGTTCTACGAGAAGTTCTATTTCACGCCGGGCGATCTCGGTTTCGAGCCGATCGCGACGTCGGTCGGCAAGCTCGGCCTCCTCGTCTGCTGGGATCAGTGGTATCCGGAAGCCGCGCGCTTGATGGCGCTCGCCGGCGCCGACCTGCTGCTCTATCCGACCGCGATCGGCTGGGATCCCGACGACACCGAAGCGGAAAAGGAGCGCCAGCGCGACGCCTGGATCACGGTGCAGCGCGGCCACGCGGTCGCGAACGGATTGCCGCTGCTCGCGTGCAACCGAACCGGCTTCGAAGCTTCGCCGGACGGCGGCCGCGGCATCCGGTTCTGGGGCTCGAGCTTCATCGCAGGTCCGCAGGGCGAATTCATCGCGCGCGCCGGCGCGGATGAGCGCGAGCTCCTCATCGCCGGCGTCGATCTCGCCCGCAGCGAGAACGTGCGTCGGATCTGGCCGTTCCTGCGCGATCGCCGAATCGACGCGTACGGCGATCTCCTGAAGCGCTTCCGCGACTGAATCCCGGCGTTCCGCATGCCAGACACCCCCGCTCCTTCCAGTCCGCCGTCCGCGCTGTCCGAGCAGCCGGTCATGCGCGTCCGCCGCAGCGACGTCGAATTCGTGCTGCTCGGGACGGCGCACGTCTCGCGCGCGAGCGCCGATGCCGTGCGCGCGATGCTCGAGCGCGAACCGTTCGACGCGGTCGCGGTCGAGCTTTGCGAATCCCGTTTCCGCTCGCTGCGAAACCCCGAGGCGTTTCGCGATCTCGATCTTTTCCAGGTCATCCGTCAGGGCAAGGCGGGCCTCGTCGCCGCCAATCTGGCGCTATCGGCGTTCCAGCGCCGTCTCGCCGAGCAGTTCGGCATCGAGGCCGGCGCCGAGATGAAAGCCGCGATCGACGGCGCCGAAGCACGCGGCTTGCCCGTGTGGCTGATCGACCGCGAGGTCGGCATCACGTTGAAACGCGCCTACCGCAGCGTCGGATTCTTCGACCGGCTCGGCATCATCGGCGGACTCGGCGCGAGTCTCCTGACGCGCGAGGACGTCAGCGAGGACGAGATCGAGAAGCTGAAGCAGGGCGATCTCCTCGGCAGCATGTTCAACGAGTTCGCGCGCGAATCGCCGCCGCTCTACGAAGCGCTGATCGCCGAGCGCGACCGCTACATGACGGCGAGCCTGCGCGAAGAAGCCGCGCATCAGCCGGTCAGGCGCGTGCTCGTCGTCATCGGCGCGGGCCATCTCAAGGGCATCGGGCGCGAGATCGCGGCGCAGATCGAGCCGGCGAAGCCGCTTCGCGAAAAGCTCTCGCAGGTGCCGCCCGCGTCGCCGTGGCCGAAATGGATCGCCGTCGGCCTTCTCGTCGTCGTCGCGATCGCGATCGGCATCGCGTTCAGCCGCGGCGCGCATCTCGGCGCCGACGCGCTGCGCGACTGGGTGCTGTTCACCGGCGGATGCGCCGCGCTCGGCTGCCTCGCCGGCGGAGGCCATCCGCTGAGCGTGCTCGCGGCCTTCGTCGCCGCGCCGCTGAAGCCGTTCCGGCCCGGCGTGCCCTCCGGCGCGGTCAGCGCCGCGACCGAGCTCTGGCTGCACCGGCCGCGCGTCGCCGACTTCGACACGCTGCGCGACGACGTGATCCACTGGACAGGCTGGTGGAAGAACCGTGTCTCGCGCACTCTGCTCGTGTTCCTGCTGACCAACTTCGGAACGATGGCTGGCGAATACCTCGCCGGATTCCATATCGTGAAGAGTCTCTTCTGACGATCGGCCTTTCGATGAAGCTGCCCGGATTCCTGAACAAGCCGCGATGGCAATCCAAGGACGCCTCCGTGCGTCGTGCCGGTGTCGTCGAGGACGACGAGGCCGATCTCCTCGCGAACCTCGCGAAGATCGCGCGCGAGGACCCGGATGCCGGCGTGCGCGGCGCGGCGCTGAAGCGCCTTGCCGATCCCGCCCTGACGCAACGCGCCGCGAAGGAAGACGCCGACGCCGGCGTGCGCTCCGACGCCCGCGCGCTGTGGTTCGATCTTCTGTCCGGAACGCACGCGCGATCGCCGGCTGCTGCGGAATGCCGCCGGCTGCTGCGGGCGCAGGACGACGCGGCGCTGATCGAGCACGCGACGCGCAACGCGCGCGACGAGGGCATTCGCGCCGATGCGCTGGCGCGCGTGACGCGCACCGCACTGCTCGCCGAGCGGGCGACGGCCGACCCCTCGCCGGAGCTTCGGCTCGCGGCACTCGAACGCATCGACGACGAAGCACTGCTCGATCGCCTCGCCGAGCGCACGCGCAAGAACGACAAGCGCGTCAGCCGCCGCGCACGCGAGCGCGCCGACGCGCTTCGCATCGCGCGCGGCGATACCGGCGTCGCGAATGCGCTGGCGCGCTCGCTCTGCGAACGCATCGAAAAACGGGTGCGCGCACCCGAGGAAGCTGACGCAGAAGCGTCGATCGATGCCCAATGGAACGCGATCGAGGCGCGCACGAGCGACGATCTGCGCACGCGCTACGCCGCGGCGCGCGAGCTCCTGCGGACCCTGCGGGAAGCGCCGGCCGTGCCGGCACCGCAGACGGACCAACCCGCTGCAGCACCCGCGCTGGAAACCGCCTCGTCCGCCGAATCCGAAACCGCCGTTCCGGCTGTCGCCTCGGAACCGGAGCCGCCGTCCGACGAAACCATCGAAACGATCGCCGCGTCGAGCGATGCGGAATCCCTGCTCGCCCAGGCACGCTTCTCCGCGTCGCTCGAAGCGGCGAACGCAAAGAAGCGGCTCGATCAGGAACAACGCAAGGCGACGCTTCAGCGCAGGGAAGCCGCGGTCGCCGATTTCGAGAAAGCGCTCGACGACAGCACGATCGCGCGCGCTCACGCCGCACATGCCGAGCTTTCGACGCTTCGCAAGGCTCACGACGGCGAATGGCCGCCGGGCCTCCAGCGCCGCATCGCCGATGCGGAGCGGCGTTACGCCGAGCTCAGCCGCTGGCAGCACTGGAGCGACAACCAGCGGCGGCGCCAGCTCTGCGAATCGATCGAGCAACTGGCCGGGAGCGGCCTGCATCCCGACGCCATCGCAACGCGCGTGCGCGAAGCGCAGACCGAATGGTCGAAGCTCGATGCCGCCGAAGGCCATGCCGGCCATGCGGCGCACGGATGGGCGCGCCGCTTCCACGCGGCTTCGCGCACGGCGCTGGAGCCGGCGCGCTCGTATTTCAGGAAGCGCCAGGAGCTGCGCAAGACGCACGCGCAGGCGATCGCGACTTCGCTCGAGCAAGCCGCGGCGATCCCCGACGACTCGCCGGACTGGGCAGCAATCGCGAAGGCGCGGCACGCAATCGTCGATGCATTGCGAGCGCTCGATCGCGTCGATCCACACGATCGCAAGACGCTCGCGAAGGACCTCAAGCAAGCCCTCTCGCGGCTCGACGCGAGGCTCTCTGAACACCACGCCGGAATCGAGCAGGCGAAGGCCGCGCTGATCGCCGAGGCGCAGGCGTTGACGTCCGGCGAGATGCCGCGCGGCGCCGTGGCCGCCGCCCGCTCGCTGCAGCAACGCTGGCGCGAAATCGGCAACGGCCGGCGCGATCGCGATCAGTCGCAATGGAAGACGTTTCGCGCAGCAATCGATGCCGTATTCGCGAAGCTCGATTCCGCCCGTGCGGAACGCACCGCGCGCGATGCCGATGCGCACGCTCGCGCCGAAGCGCTGTGCGGCGAGATCGAGCAGCTCGTGGAGGCCGAGCCGCCGCCTTCGCGCGCTTCCCTCGCTCGCATCGCATCCGAATGGGAAGCGCTCGGCGTCCGCGACGATGCGCTGCTGCGCCGCTTCCGGACGGCGCAGTCCTCGGTACGCGATGCGGATCTTCGCCGCGAGCGCGCGAATCGCCGCATGCCGTACGACATATGGCTTGCGCGCTACCGCTTCTGCCGCGACGCCGAGCGTTCGGCCGGCGACGCCGACGCGCAGCGCGCGGGATGGCAGGCGATGGCGCGCTCGGACGTCGCATCGGCGTCGCTCGATTCGCGCTTCGAAACTGCGCTCGATCGTGCGGCTCGACCGCAGCCTGCCGCGACGACCGAAGAGGACGACGCTGCACGCGACCTGCTGGTCCGGATCGAGATCCTTGGCGGAGTCGAATCGCCCGCCGAGGATCAGGAACGGCGGCGCATGCTCCAGATCGAGCGGCTGTCGGCACGCATGCGCGGGACTGCCGCGACGACGGTGCAGCAGGAGCTGAACCAGATGCTCGAACGCTGGACCGGCCTCGTCCTCGATTCGTCGGCGTTCGATGCACGACTGGAGCGCGCGCTCGCCGCGACACTCGAGACCCTGTCGTGACGGATGCCGCAACCGTCGCCGACCCACCGGAGACGGTTCGCGGCCTCGATGAGATTTTCGCTTCGATGCGTGCTGCGCAAGCGCGCGCGCCGACGCCGGAGTGGCGCGTGCGTGCCGATCGCCTGCGGCGACTCGAAGCGCTGATCACTCGCAACCGCGACGCGATCGCACGCGCGGTCGATGCGGATTTCGGCCGCCGCCCTGCCGAAGAAACCGGTCTTCTCGAGATTTTTCCGACGCTGTCGGGCCTGCGCCACGCGCTTCGCCACGGGCGGCGCTGGATGCGCGCGGAGCGGCATTGGGCCAGTTTCTGGTTCCTGCCCGCGCGCACCGAAATCCGGCCGCAGCCGCGTGGCGTCATCGGCATCGTCGCGCCGTGGAACTATCCTCTTTATCTCGCGGCGGCGCCGCTGATCGACGCGCTGGCTGCGGGCAACCGCGCAATGATCAAGATGCCGGAGCTGACGCCGCGATTCTCGTCGCTGTTTTCCCGGCTCGTCGCAGATGCATTCCGTTCCGACGAGGTCGTCGCCGTCAACGGCGACGCCGTTGTCGGACGCGCATTCGCGGCGCTGCCGTTCGATCATCTCCTGTTCACGGGATCGACGGCGGTCGGGCGCGACGTCATGACGGCGGCGGCCGCGAACCTGACGCCCGTCACGCTCGAGCTCGGTGGGAAATCGCCGGCGCTGATCGGCCCCGGCGCGCGCTTCGAGCGCGCGGTCGAGCGCATCCTCGTCGGCAAGCTCCTCAACGCGGGGCAGACCTGCATCGCGCCGGATTACGCGCTGCTGCCGCGCGGACAGGAAACGGCGTTCGTGGAAACCGCGCGCGCTGTCGTCGAGCGTCTCTATCCGGGGCTCCCGTCCAACCCGCAGTATGCGAGCATCGCCTCGGATCGCCATTTCGAGCGCCTGCGCGCGCTGCGCGACGAGGCCGCGGCCGCAGGCGCGACAGTTCACTCGCTGGGCAGCGGCGATGCACCCGGCACGCGCGCGATGACACCCGCGCTCCTGACGGGCGTCGACGCACGAACGGCCATCATGCAGCAGGAGATCTTCGGACCGCTGCTCCCGCTCGTTCCCTACGACACGCTGGACGACGCACTCGCGTACGTCGCAGCGCGGCCTCATCCGCTCGCGCTCTATCTCTTCGACGATGATCGCGCGACCATCGATCGCGTGCTTTCGCGCACGACGGCTGGTGGCGTCACGGTCAACGACACGATCCTGCACATCGCGCAGCATCGCCTCCCGTTCGGCGGCGTCGGCGCTTCGGGCATGGGTGCGTATCACGGCGAGGCGGGGTTCCGGACGTTTTCGCGCATGACGCCGATCCTGCAGCAGGCGCGCATCAACGCAGTGTCCGTGCTGAATCCGCCGTATGGGCGAGCGCTCAAGGCACTGCTGAAGACGGTGCTGCGATGAACGTCCGTGCGTCAGCTCGAAGATCCGCGCGCTTGAACATCCGCGCGCGCTCGTCTTGAGCATCCGCTCGTCGTTTCCGCGAAAGCGGAAACCCGGCGCCGTCTATCCGCGAAAGGCCAGGCGTCGGGACCCCGCTGTCGCGGGGACCACGACGGAGATCGGTCGTCTCGCAGACTCCGATCAATGCGACGGCGGAACCATCGCCGGCGCGGCGACCGGATCGCGCGCGCGCGGTGCGTCGGCGACGCGCGCTTCGCGGATCACGCGGCGGACCCAGAGCCGCGCGTCGTCGAGCAGTGCATAGATGCACGGCAGCGCGAGCAGCGTCACGATCGTCGAGAACGTGAGCCCGCCCGCGATCGCGCGCGCCATCGGCGAGTACGGCGGACCGTCGCTCCACGCTTCCGCGCCGCCGATCGCGAGCGGCAGCATGCCGAGGATTGCGGTCGCCATCGTCATGAGCACGGGACGCAGGCGCTCCTTCGCGCCGAGGATCAGCGCTTCGGTGCGCATGTGCCCTTCGTAGCGCAGCTGATTGATGTGCACGATCATCACGATGCCGTTGTTCACGACGACGCCCATGAGGATCAGGATGCCGATGAATGCCATGATCGAGAACGTCGTGCCCGTGAGCCAGAACAGCCAGAACACGCCGAACACCGAGAACACGAATGTCGTCAGGATCGCGGCCGGGAAGATCAGCGATT
>DASZYR010000344.1:0-1887 GCA_035545255.1 Rhodanobacteraceae bacterium | reverse complement strand
CCAGTCATCGCCCGCGGTCGCCGAGTAGCCTTCGTTGAAAATGAGATAGATGACTTCGAGCACCGATGCGAGCCGCGCGGTGCGATCGTCGCCGCGAGGTACCTCGAACGGAACGTTTGCTTCGGAGAGAGTGCGCTTCGCACGCACGATGCGCTGCGCGATCGTCGGCTCCGTCGCGAGGAACGCGCGTGCGATTTCGTCGGTCGTGAGGCCGCCGAGAAGACGCAGCGTCAGCGCCGTGCGCGCTTCGGCCGAGAGCACGGGATGGCACGCGGTGAACACGAGTCGCAGCAGGTCGTCGCCGATGTCATCGTCGATCGCGGTTTCGAGCGCGGCCGCGAGATCGGCCTGATCCGATTCGATCTCGTAGCCGATCTCCTCGTGCTTGCGCAGGATGAGCTTCGCGCGGCGGATGCGGTCGATCGCGCGGTTTTTCGCGGCCGCCGTGAGCCATGCGCCGGGATTGTCCGGCACGCCGCCCGCTGGCCACTGCTCGAGCGCGGCGACGAGCGCGTCCTGCGCGAGCTCTTCGGCGAGGCCGACGTCGCGGACGACGCGCGCGAGGCTCGCGATCACGCGCGCGGATTCGATGCGCCAGACGGCGTCGATTGCGCGATGGATGTCTTTGCCGGTCACGGCCGGCGATAAGACCATCCCCGGGCGTGATGCGCAAGGCGCGAATCCGCCGGCATGAGCGCGGCGCGCGACGGAATGCGCGCCCGACGGCCTGGCCCCGGACACCGCTCCTGCGGCGACGCTTGAAATGCGCAGTTCGGGCGCCATGCCCGTATGATGCCGCGCTCGGCGCGGCGCACCTTGCGTCATCATCGACGCGCCGCGTTCGCGAAATGGAGGGACGCCATGCAACGCGATTCAGGATCGGCCGGGGCCGGCGCGGGGACGCCGATCGTCTCGGTCAAGGGTCTCGGCAAGACCTACAAGAGCGGTCATGCGGCGCTGAAGCGGGTCGATCTCGACATCCGTCGCGGCGAGATCTTCGCGCTGCTCGGCCCGAACGGCGCCGGCAAGACGACGCTGATCTCGATCGTCTGCGGGATCGTGACGCCGAGCGAGGGCACGGTCACGGTCGACGGCCACGACATCGTCAGGGAGTATCGTGCCGCCCGCGCGAAGATCGGGCTCGTGCCGCAGGAGCTTTCGACCGATGCGTTCGAATCCGTCTGGGCGACGCTCCGCTTCAGCCGCGGCCTTTTCGGCAAGGCGCCGAATCCCGCCCATCTCGAAAAAGTGCTGCGCGCGCTCTCGCTCTGGGACAAGAAGGATTCGAAGATCATGTCGCTCTCGGGCGGCATGAAGCGGCGCGTGCTGATCGCCAAGGCGCTGTCGCACGAGCCCGACATCCTCTTTCTCGACGAGCCGACCGCGGGCGTCGACGTCGAGCTGCGCCACGACATGTGGAACATGGTGCGCGAGCTTCGCGCGAACGGCGTCACGATCATCCTGACGACGCACTACATCGAGGAGGCCGAAGAGATGGCCGATCGCATCGGCGTCGTCAGCAAGGGCGAGCTCATCGTCGTCGAGGAGAAGACCGCACTCATGCGCAAGCTCGGCAAGAAGCAGCTTGCGCTGAGTTTGCAGCAGCCGCTCGACAAGGTGCCCGAAGCGCTCGCCGATCTTTCGCTCGAGCTTTCGGCCGACGGCACGACGCTGACGTACACGTTCGACACCCAGAAGAACGAGACCGGCATCGCCGACGTGCTGCGCAGGCTGAGCGAGCAGGGCGTCGACTTCAAGGACCTGCATTCGAGCGAATCCTCGCTCGAGGACATCTTCGTGTCTCTCGTGCATTCGAACCGCAGGGAGGTCGCGGCATGAGCGCAATGGCGATCAACGTCCATGCGATCCGCGCGATCTATCGCTTCG
>DASZYR010000343.1:0-3406 GCA_035545255.1 Rhodanobacteraceae bacterium | reverse complement strand
CATCATGGCGGACTCCGGCGCTCGTGGTTCGGCGGCGCAGATTCGCCAGCTGGCCGGCATGCGCGGTCTGATGGCGCGTCCGGACGGCTCGATCATCGAGACGCCGATCAAGGCGAACTTCCGCGAAGGCTTGAACGTCCTCCAGTACTTCAACTCGACGCACGGTGCGCGAAAGGGTCTTGCCGATACGGCGCTCAAGACCGCGAACTCGGGTTATCTCACGCGCCGTCTCGTCGACGTCGCGCAGGACGTCGTCGTCACCGAGCCCGATTGCGGCACGCACGGCGCGCTCACGATGACGCCGATCGTCGAAGGCGGCGACGTCGTCGAGCCCCTGCGCGATCGCGTGCTCGGCCGCATGGTCGCGACGGACACGTTCGCGCCCGGCAACGACGAGGACCCGATCGTCACGCGCAACACGCTGCTCGACGAGGCGATGGTCGAGAAGCTCGAGACGGCCGGCGTGCAGACAATCCAGGTGCGCTCGCCGATCACCTGCGACGCGCGCTTCGGCGTCTGCGCCGCGTGCTACGGGCGCGATCTCGCGCGCGGCCATCTCGTCAACATCGGCGAAGCGGTCGGCGTCATTGCCGCGCAGTCGATCGGCGAGCCCGGCACGCAGCTGACGATGCGCACGTTCCACATCGGCGGCGCGGCGTCCCGTGCGGCGGCGGTCGACAACGTGCAGGTCAAGACGACCGGCACGCTGAAGTTCACCAACCTCAAGACCGTCGCGCACAGCGCGGGCCATCTCGTCGCGGTTTCGCGTTCGGGCGAAGTCAGCGTCATGGACGCGCACGGCCGCGAGCGCGAGCGCTACAAGGTGCCGTACGGTGCCGTCATCGACGCGCGCGACGGAGCGCAGGTCAAGGCCGGGCAGGTCGTCGCGAAGTGGGATCCGCATACGCATCCGATCGTCTCGGAAGTGGCGGGCGTGATCCGCTTCATCGACTTCATCGACGGCATCACGGTGCAGGAGCAGATCGACGAGCTGACGGGTCTCGCCAGCGCGGTCGTGACCGATCCGAAGCGCCGCGGCGGCTCGGCGAAGGATTTGCGTCCGATGGTGCGCCTGATCGACAAGAAGGGCGGCGAGCTTCGCCTCCCGGGCACGGACATTCCGGCGCAGTACTTCCTGCCGGCCGGCGCGATCGTGTCGCTCCAGAACGGGGCCGAGGTCGGCGTCGGCGACGTCGTCGCGCGTATCCCGCAGGAAACGTCGAAGACGCGCGACATCACGGGCGGTCTGCCGCGCGTGGCGGACCTCTTCGAAGCGCGCAAGCCCAAGGAGCCGGCGATCCTCGCCGAGCGCTCGGGCGTGATCAGCTTCGGCAAGGACACCAAGGGCAAGCAGCGCCTGATCATCCGCGACGCGGACGGCAACGAGCACGAGGAGCTGATTCCGAAGTGGCGCCACGTGATCGTGTTCGAGGGCGAGCACGTCGAGAAGGGCGAGACGATCGTCGACGGCGAGCCAAATCCGCACGACATCCTGCGCCTCCTCGGCGTGGAGCCGCTCGCGGCCTACCTCGTCAAGGAGATCCAGGACGTCTACCGCCTGCAGGGCGTCAAGATCAACGACAAGCACATCGAAGCGATCATTCGCCAGATGCTGCGCAAGGTCGAGGTCACGGAGTCCGGCGACACGCGTTACCTGCGCGGCGAGCAGGTCGATCGCGCCCGCCTCATGGAGGAGAACGGCCGCGCGGCTACCCGCAACGAGCGGGCGGCCGGGTTCGATCCGATCCTGCTCGGCATCACGAAGGCTTCGCTGGCGACCGAGTCGTTCATCTCGGCGGCCTCGTTCCAGGAGACGACGCGCGTGCTGACCGAGGCGGCCGTCCGTGGTACCCGCGACACCTTGCGGGGTCTCAAGGAAAACGTTATAGTTGGCCGCTTGATTCCGGCCGGAACCGGCCTCGCCTACCACGCGCAGCGTCGCGGACGGCAGGGCGAGCTCTCCGAGTCGGATCGCGCGACGCTCGGCTCCACGAGTTCCGTGGCCGAGGCGGTCGCCGAGGACAGCGACTCCTAAGTCGCCAACCAAGACATCGAAATGAGGCGCAGGACGCGCCTCGTGTTCGAGCGCAGGATGCCGCGGCGAGGCTTCGAGCTTCGCCATCCCAACGCTATCTGGCAGGCGGGTTCATTCCCGCCTGCCTTTTGTTTCATCCGGATCGGCCGTTTTCGGCCGGCCCGTTTCGGCCCGAATACGTCGCAGGAAGAGTTTCGAATGTCGACTGTCAACCAGCTCGTCCGCAAGCCGCGCAGCCCGAAGACGTACAAGAGTGCGTCGCCGGCCCTCGCGAACTGCCCGCAGCGCCGCGGCGTCTGCACGCGCGTCTACACGACGACGCCGAAGAAGCCGAACTCGGCGCTCCGCAAGGTCGCCAAGGTCCGCCTGACCAACGGCTTCGAGGTCATCAGCTACATCGGCGGCGAAGGCCACAATCTTCAGGAGCACTCGGTCGTGCTGATCCGCGGCGGCCGCGTGAAGGACCTGCCCGGCGTGCGCTACCACACGGTGCGCGGCTCGCTCGACGCGGCCGGCGTGACCAAGCGCCGCCAGAGCCGTTCGAAATACGGCGCGAAGCGCCCGAAGGGCTGATCAGGAAGCGATCCCCGAGGATCGCATTGACGATAGAACCGAGAAGCACAGGCAACCGATATGTCGCGTAAAGGTCAAACTCCTACCCGCACCCTGCTGCCGGATCCCAAGCACGGGAGCCAGGTCATCGCCCGCTTCATCAACATGGTGATGCAGAGCGGCAAGAAGTCGGTCGCGGAGAAGATCGTGTACGGCGCGCTCGATACGATCGGCGAGAAGCACGCCGAGCCGATCGGCCTCGTCGAGAAGGCGCTGTCGAACGTCGCGCCGGCCGTCGAAGTGAAGTCGCGCCGCGTCGGCGGCGCCACGTACCAGGTGCCGGTCGAAGTGCGCTCGTCGCGCCGCATGGCGCTCGCGATGCGCTGGGTCATCGAGGCAGCGCGCAAGCGCGGCGAGAACTCGATGCCGCGCAAGCTCGCGGCCGAGCTGCTCGAGGCGGCCGAGAACCGCGGCGGCGCGGTCAAGAAGCGCGAAGAGACGCACCGCATGGCCGAGGCCAACAAGGCGTTCTCCCATTACCGTTGGTAATGGATGTGTTTTTGCCGTCCTCCACGACGGCAAAGATTAGACCGGCATCCATGCCGGGAATCTCATTAAAAAGCACGGTTCGGATGACCGTGTAAATCGGGACCGGAAACCCGGCAAGGCAGAGTCAAATGGCACGTACGACACCCATCGAGCGTTATCGCAACTTCGGCATCATGGCGCACATCGATGCCGGCAAGACGACGACGACCGAACGCATCCTCTATTACACCGGCGTCAATCACAAGATTGGCGAGGTGCACGAGGGCGCGG
>DASZYR010000342.1:0-6342 GCA_035545255.1 Rhodanobacteraceae bacterium | reverse complement strand
CGCTCGTGCTCGCCGGCCATGCGGAAGAGGTGTCGCTTGTCGTAGATCGCGTGCGCGCCGTGCGGCGGCATCCAGACGAGGCGGTTGACGCAGCGCTCGCCCTCGCGGACGACCATGCTGCCGGTGACGACGCAACCGACGTCGGCCGCGAGCTCGCGCAGCCACCGGATGCCGGCGCCGTCCATCGTCTCGGCGTTGCCCAGCGTCTCGTTCGTGAAGCCCGAGAGGAACGTCTCGGGCAGCACGACGAGATCGCTCAGCCCTTTCAAAGGCGCGACGAGCGCACCGTAATACTCGCGGTTCGCGGCTGGATCGTGCCAGCGGGTCGCGCCCTGCACGAGTGAAACGCGAAGCGGCTTCGTCATCGCGGCCTCACAAGGCGCGCAGGCGCTCGGCTGCCTGCTCGAGCGTCGAGTCGCTCTTGGCGAAGCAGAACCGGATCAGGCGCTGGTCCGGCGGCGGCGATTCGTAGAACGCCGAGATCGGGATCGCGGCGACTCCGCCTTCCTTGACGAGCCACTCGCAGAAGGCAAGATCGTCGCGTCCGTCCAGCGCGGAATAGTCGACGACCTGGAAGTACGCGCCCCCGACCGGCAGCGCATGGAACCTCGACCCCGACAGAAGGTCGCGGAAGCGGTCGCGCTTCTTCTGATAGAACGCCGGCAGGTCGAGATAGTGCTGCGGATCCTTCTCGAGGATCTCGGCAAATGCGACCTGCGCCGGCGTGAACGTGCAGAACGTGAGGTACTGGTGCACCTTGCGGAATTCCGCCGACAGCGCACGCGGAGCGACGCAGTAACCGACTTTCCAGCCCGTGCAGTGATAGGTCTTGCCGAACGAGGAGACGACGAAGCTCCGCTCGGCGAGCTCGGCGTGACGGAGCACGCTCTGGTGGGGCTTGCCGTCGAACACGATGTGCTCGTAGACCTCGTCGGAAAGCACGAAGAGGTTGCGGTCGCGCGTGATCGTCGCGAGCGCGTCGAGATCATCGGCCGTGAACACGGCACCGCAGGGGTTGTGCGGCGTGTTGACGAGGATCATGCGCGTCTTCGGCGTGATCGCGGCTTCCACGCGCTCCCAGTCCGGCAAAAAATTGCGCGGATCGAGCGGCACATGCACCGCGCGACCCCCGTTGAGCTCGATTGCCGGCTCGTAGCTGTCGTAGCACGGATCGAGAACGATGACCTCGTCGCCGGCGCGAACGACAGCCGCGATCGCGGCGAACAGCGCTTCGGTCGCGCCCGAGGTCACCGTGACGTCGGTATCGGGATGGGTCTTGCGTCCGTACAGTGCCTCGGTCTTCTTCGCGATCTCGACGCGAAGCGCGGGCAGGCCCGTCATCGGCGCGTACTGGTTGCGCCCCGCGTTCATCGCAGCGGTCAGCGCGTCGCGCATCGCCTGCGGGCCGTCGAAGTCGGGAAAGCCCTGGCCGAGATTCACGGCCTTGTGCTCCTGCGCGAGCTGGCTCATGACGGTGAAGATCGTCGTGCCGACCTTCGGCAGCTTCGTTTCGATCTGCATTCGTTTCGTTCTTGCCTGGACGGCCAGAAGCCGGGCGCGGAATCGATGTTAGCACGCACGTGAATGCCGCTATCCCGGCGCAGCGTCGCTGCGCCATTCGTCATTCCGGCGAAGACCGGAATTCATCCGCTTCTTGCAGAGTCAAGACGGGTCCCGGCTTTCGCCGGGACGTCGGGCAGCGGGCGCGCGAATTACGCGCCGAGCAGTCGATTCACGCGTGCGACGAACGCGGAAGGATCGTCGATCCGATCGCCGGCCGCCAGTCGCGCCTCGTCGAACAGCAGCAGGCCGAGATCTTCGCTCCGCGCGGCATCGCTCTCGCTCTCGATGCGCTTGACGAGCGGATGCGCGGGATTGATCTCGAGCACCGGCGGCGACGCCGGCACATCGTGGCCTGCCTCGCGCAGGAGCCGCTGCATGTGCAGCGCCATGTCGTGCTCGCCGAGCACGAGCACCGACGGCGAATCGGTCAGGCGGTGACTGACCCGCACGTCGCTGACGCGCTCGCCGAGCAGCGCTTTCAATTTCGCGACGAGCGGCGCGGCGGCCTCGTCCGCCTCCTTTCGCTTCTCGCCGTCGCCCGCGTCGGCGTCGAGATCGCCCTTGCCGGCGTTGCGCAGCTTCTTGCCGGCGTATTCGCCGAGATAGCCGATCATCCATTCGTCGATGCGATCGCCGAGCAGCAGCACTTCGACGTCGCGCGCCTTCAGCGCTTCGATCTGCGGGCTGTTGCGAGCGGCGGCATGAGAATCGGCCGTGACGTACCAGATCGCATCCTGTCCGGCCGCCATGCGCGAGACGTAGTCGTCGAGCGAGACCGTCTTCGCGGCGCCTTCCGACTTCGTCGACGCGAAGCGCAGGAGCTTCGCGATGCGCTCGCGATTCGCAGGGTCTTCGGCGATGCCTTCCTTCAGGACGTTGCCGAACGCGTCGGTGAATTTCCGGAACTTCCCGGGCTCGTCCTTCGCAAGCTTGTCGAGAAGATCGAGCACGCGCTTGACGCAGGCGCTCCGGATCTGCGCGAGCAGGCGATTTTCCTGCAGGATCTCGCGGCTGACGTTGAGCGGCAGATCGTCCGAATCGACGACGCCGCGCACGAAGCGAAGATATGCCGGCAGAAGCTCTTCGCTCGCATCCATGATGAAGACGCGACGGATATAGAGCTTGAGGCCCTTGCGCTCGTCGCGGCCGCTGAACACGGCGTCGAACGGCGGCTTCTCGGGAATGAAGAGCAGCAGCGTGTAGCTCTGCGCGCCTTCGACGCGGTTGTGCGTCCATGCGAGCGCATCGTTGAAATCGTGCGTGATCGACTTGTAGAACGACTGGTAATCCTCGTCCTCGAGCTCGCCCTTCGGCCGCGTCCACAGCGCGGATGCGTGATTGACGGTTTCCATTTCGCCGACGGGCTTTCCGTCCTTCTGTTTCGGCATCCGGATCGGAAACGCGACGTGGTCGGAATAGCGCGCGACGAGGTCGCGAAGCTTCCACGCATCGAGGAACTCGGTCTCGTCGTCCTTGAGATGCAGCGTGACCGACGTGCCGCGCGCGGGAGCGTCGACCGTCTCCAGGGTGTACTCGCCGGTGCCGCCCGATGTCCAGCGGACGCCCTCGCCCGCGGGCGCGCCGGCCTTGCGCGTCACGAGCGTCACGCGGTCGGCGACGATGAACGCCGAGTAGAAGCCGACGCCGAACTGGCCGATGAGCTGCGTGTCCTTGCGCGCGTCGCCCGACAGCGACTGGAGGAAGCGCTTAGTGCCCGAGCGCGCGATCGTGCCGATGTTCTCGATGACTTCCTCGCGCGTCATGCCGATGCCGTTATCGCGCACGGTCAGCGTCTTCGCGTCCTTGTCGGCCGTGATCTCGATGTGCAATTCGGCATCGTCGGCCGTCAGCGCCGGATCGGAGAGCGCGGCGAAACGGAGCTTGTCGCAGGCGTCGGATGCGTTCGAGATCAGCTCGCGAAGGAAGATCTCCTTGTGCGAATAGAGCGAATGCGTGACGAGATTGAGGACCTCGGCGACTTCTGCCTCGAATGTCCGGGTTTCGGCGGTGGACGTCATGAAAGCCTCGTTCGATCGGCGTGAAAGGAAGGTGCGCGACACATGGAGGCGCGAGGGCGGCTTCCCAATCGGCCCCCGTCCAATGGCATAGGTCCGCAGGCGGATGGATCGGCTATCGTACGTCCGGGCCGTGCGTCGTGCCGGCTGTCGACTTGGGGGATGTCGCATGAAACACGACCGTTTGCGGGACGCGATCGCCGCGCTCGCGCTCTCGACGATTGCCTTGGCGGCCCACGCCGCGCACGCGCCGCTGCTCGAGGCCGGCGACAAATCCGAAGGCGAGGACGAGGCGATCGCCGAGCGTCTCGAATGGTTCGAGCGCGCGCGCGGGCTCGGCGAGCACGCCGAAGCGCGCCAGCTTCGTGCGCAACAGGTGACGTTGCTGCGCCGCCAGGTCATGGGCGGAATGCCGGCGTTGCTGGCCGAGGAATCGTGGCAGCCGCTCGGCCCCGAAGGCATGACGATGCTCGACTGGGAAATGGGCAACGTGATCGGCCGCGTCACCGCGCTCGCCGTCGATCCTGCCGACGAGACGCATCTCTTCCTCGGCGCCGCGGCCGGCGGTCTCTGGAAATCGGTCGACGGCGGCGCGAGCTGGACGCAGCTGTTCGATCAGATCGGCACCGAAAGCATCGGCTCGGTGCTGATGGAAGCCGGCCATCCCGATCACGTCTGGGTCGGCACCGGCGAGTCGTACGCCGGCTGCCTCGACTATTTCGGCATGGGCCTCTTCTATTCACCCGATGGCGGCGCGACGTTCGAGCCGCGCAACGGAAGGGGCGACACCGCGATGCCGCTCTCGTTCGTCACGGCGCTCGCGCAATCGCCGGCCGATCCCGGCATCCTCATCGCCGGCGGCCAGGGACACTGCAATGACAACGGCTCGTCGACCGGCGGCGGCCTCTATCGGACCGCCGATGGCGGACAGACCTGGACTGAGGTGCTGGCCGCGTCGTCCGGCTCTCGCGACGTGATCTTCGATCCTGCCGCGCCCGACGTCGTCTACGCGCAGGCGCGCTCGAAGGGCGTCTACAAATCGACCGACGCCGGACAGACATGGACGCGCCTCGAGAACGGCCTTCCGGTCGATGCCGCGGCCGGCTACGGCCGGCTCGCGCTGGCGCCGAGCGATTCTTCGATCCTGTACGCGCTGCTGGGGCCGAGCAGCGGCGCGACGCTGAAGCTCTATCGAAGCGCGGATGCCGGCGCCAGCTGGACGCTCGTCAACGCGAATGCGTGCGAGGGCCAGTGCTACTACAACCTGACGCTCGACGTGCATCCGACCGATCCCGATCGCCTGCTGGTCGGAACGATCCGTCCGGCGATGTCGATCGACGGCGGCGCGACGCTGACGATCCTGACGGCAGGCTGGGGATCGGCGCAGGCCGTGCATCAGGACACGCACATCGTCCGGTTCTCGAAGAACGACGGCAACCGCTTCTGGGTCGGCAGCGACGGCGGGCTATGGCGTTCCGACGACGGCGGCGGAACGTTCTCCAATCTCAACGCGAACCTCGAGATCACGCAGTTCTACGACATCGCGCTCGATCCCGACGATCCGGGCCGCGTCTATGGCGGCGCGCAGGACAACTCGTCCTCGCGCCGCGCGGACGACGATCTCTGGGACGTCACCGAAGTCACCGGCGACGGCTTCATGAACGCCGTCGACGCGCACGATCCCGATCGGGTGTTCCAGACGAGCTATCCGAACGGCGGCGCGATGGTGATCCTCTCGACCGAGCGCGGCGAGCCCGGCACGTACAGCTGGGTGAGCCACGACGGACAGGACGGCAGCGAGCCGTTTCCGTGGGTCACGCCGCTGGTTGCCGGCGGCGGATCGCTTTTCGTCGCATCGAACCGCGTCTACCGCGCGAGGATCGTCGACGATGCGAATGCGTACGCATGGACCGCGATCTCGGACAACCTCACCGGGAACGGCAGCGCATCGGTGAACGTCATGACCGTCGCCGAAGGCGGCAGGGCGCTGCGCATGTACGTCGGCACCACGAACGGCAAGATCGCGACGACCGCGAACGCACTGGACCCGACGCCGGAATGGACGGACCTGACCGGCTCGTATCCCGCCGGCAACGTATCGGACATCGCGATCGATCCCGCCGATCAGACGCGCGTCTTCGCCACGCGCAGCCTGTTTCCCGCGCCGCATCTCCTGCGCTCGACCGGCGGTTCCGACTGGGAGGAAATCGGCGACGGCTTGCCGACGCTGCCGGCGAACACGGTCATCGTCGATCCTTTCGACAGCGGGCGCGTCTTCGTCGGGACCGACATCGGCGTCTACGAGAGCACCGACGGCGGCGACACGTTCGCGCCGATGATGACCGGAATGCCGCTCGGCATGGTCGTGACGGACCTCGAGATCAGCGCCGATCCGCACGTGCTCGTCGCGGCGACCTACGGCCGCGGCGCGTGGAAGATCGATCTCGGAACGCTGGTGCGGGATCGGATTTTCGCAGATGGATTCGAAGTGCCGGATTCGCCGTAGGCAATCGCGCGGCGCGCGGGAAACGCCACGCTCCGATTGCCCTCACCCTGCCTCTCCCGCAAGCGGGAGAGGGGAACGCAAGCGCTTTCCGATAAACCGCGCTTGCAAAGGAGATTCGTCGAAGTGTGCTTCTCTTGAACCGTGCGGCCAGGACGGCCGCATCGGGACTATCCAGCCATTACGTCGCCGCCAAAACATCTCGGGATACGTCGAAGCGGCGATTCAAGATGAATCGCAAAAATAACGAAGCGGCCGGCG
>DASZYR010000341.1:0-2699 GCA_035545255.1 Rhodanobacteraceae bacterium | reverse complement strand
CGCACGATCTCCGGAAAGATCACCGAAATCGCGGTGCGCGACACGATCAACGGGTTGCCGGTGAAGAATACGGATGCGCTGGCGAATCCGGAGGCGCTCGCGCTCTATCGCGATCTGCCCGAGCTGGCTTCAGGTTGAGCGCGCCGCCGAACGCTGGACGCGAACGGCGAGTGCGGCGCTGGCGGCGCGGATGTGCTCGACGACTCGAACCGATGACCTTGTCGGTCTACCACGCAAACAGCCGACGGACGGCCGATCGACCCCGAGCGACAACGGAGCCTGGATGCCGATGAGCGTTCGCGAATCTCACCTAGCCGCGTCCTCGTCCCGCATTCTCAACGAGGGGTATCCGCTCGGCTTGATCTGCGGGGCGCTCGGCGTTCTCATTTTAGCCGCCACGGCCAGCCTCTTCATCGCCGGGCCGCAGATCGAAGTCGACGAGGGCTCCTATCTCCTAACGGCTGCCAAGCTCGTCGGGAAACTCGGCACGTCCGGGGTCAACGGCTACTATTCGGGTTACAGCCTGCTTCTGATGCCGGCGTTTCTCGCGGGCGCCGATCCCGCGCGGATCTATCACGCCGCACTGCTGATCAACGCGCTGCTCGTCGCCACGACGCCGTTCGCACTGTTCCGCCTCACGCGAATGCTGTTTCCGTCGATCGCGTCGAAGTGGCACGCGGCGGCGGCGATCGGCGCCACGTGCTACGCCTCGCTGCTGCTGCTGACGCAGCACGCCATGTCGGAGAGCGCGCTCGTGCCGCTGTTCGCGTGGCTTCTCGCGACCGGTGCCGAAACCGCGCTCGCTGCGCGAAAGTCGTCCGCGCTCGCTTGCGGTCTCAGCGCCGGCGCGCTGTTCCTCGTGCATCCGCGCGGAGGCATGATGGCTGCCGCGGTGCTGGTCGCGCTGACCGTGTTCTGCGCGCCGCGCGCGAGCCTGCGCACAGCGCTCGCGATGATGTGGATCGCTGCGCTCTGCGTCTGCGCATTGCACGCGCCGCTCGAGAACCTCGCGGGAAAGCCAGCGGCGCTCGGCAGCTCGTACAGCGCCGGTTACATGCTGCGGCGTCTGCTGCATCCGTCGGCGTGGCCCTGGATCGCATTCAATGGATTCGGCGCGCTCACCGAAGCCGTAGCCTCCTCGCTGGGCGTCGTCGCGATCGCGCTCGGAGGGCTCGCCGCCGATCTCGCCGCCGTTCCAAGGCGCGACCGTAAAGCAGAGGCACCGCGCATTGGCGTGATCATGGCGATCGCGCTGGGTTTCGCGGTCGGGCTGCTGATGAGCGCCACCTTCTTTATTCCGCCGCAACGCGCCGACTATCTCGCGTACGGACGCTATGCGCTGCCGGCTACCGTTCCGCTGCTGGCGATCGGCCTGCTTCGCTTTTCGCTCGGAGCCGCCGCCCGCCGGCGCGATGCGTCGATCGCGATGGCGACCGGCCTCACCTGCATCGTCCTCATGGGCATCGGATTCTCGCGTCTCCCGGCCGAAATCACGCGGGCCTGGAACTACGTCAACGCGCCGATGCTTTACATCGCGCAACACGCTGCGTATTCGCTGCAAGCCTTGCAGAACAGCTGGCTGGAAATCGGGATCTGCTTCGTCGTCTTCGGCGGCGCGTTGTATCTCTTCGCGCTGGCCTCGCGCGCCTCCGGCATCGGCGCGTATGTCGCGCTGAATCTCGGGGTGGCTGCGTTCGGATGGCTCGCCGTGACCTGGCCCAGCGCCCGCGTGGTCAATGCGGACCGTCACGTCGTCGCGGCGGCGAACGCGTTCGGATCGGTAACGGGCGTGCCGCTCTGCGTCCAGCTCTCGGACGAGCTCCAGCACGATTTCTGGATCGCGATCGACATGCGCTGGCACGCGCTGAACGCGCAGACCGACACGATCCGCGACGATGCGCGCCCCTGCGCCACCGCGTCGATCGACGTACTGAAAGGCGGCACGTCAGCCAGCGCCGACCGCGTGATCGCGATCGAGCGGCTCCGCCCGGAAATGCAGGACTACATCGGCCTCTTCGTCGAGCCGGGACCAGCCCTCACGGCGTGGAAAGCGAAGATGGCGCCGATTCCGCCGGAAACGCTCGCGCCATTGCCCGAAAGCGAACGTCGCGCCGATGTCGTCGCGCCTGCAGCGGCGGATCTGGCTGTTCGCGTCGGCAAGAAGCTCAGCCTCGACGTGCAGGTCACCAACACCGCGGTCAGCACCGCGTGGCCGGCGGACGATCAGGCACCTTACCCGATCCGGCTCGGCGCCCGCGTGTTTCCCGCGGATGGCACGCAAGCCGTCGGCGAATACCGAGCCGCGTTCGCGGCGCCGATCCCGCCCGGCGGCCGCGCGACGGTGCACATCGACGTCGGGCCGTTTGCGCGTCCGGGAATGTTTACGGTCTCGATCGGCGTCGTGCAGGAGCGCGTCGCATGGTTCGCGGATACGCAGGACATTCGCGTACAGGTATCCGACTGATGGACGCAGCGCGCCTTATCGCAGCGACGCAGACCCGCGCAGGCGAGTCGGCCTGAGCGGCGCACCCATGGCACGCCAGATGCTTCGCCGCGCCCTCCGGTACTTCGGCCTCCTCGCCTCAGCCGTCGCCTTGTCATGGATCGCGCTGCGTTTCGTGCGGAGCGGCGCGCTCGATCTGCTCGCACACGCACAAACCGCTCCGCTCATGCTCGTCGTCGTGATCGCGATCGGCGCG
>DASZYR010000340.1:0-5917 GCA_035545255.1 Rhodanobacteraceae bacterium | reverse complement strand
GGGGTGAGGGCAAGCGTGGTTCGAGCTCCCCTCTTTCCAATTCGGAGTGCTGCGCTCCGAATGCCCTCACCCTGCCCTCTCCCGCAAGCGGGAGAGGGAACGCAGGCTCCCGCGCACGGCAGAGTGAAAAAGCGTCAGCGCGCCGCGTTGCGAGCGTGCAGCGCCATCGCAATCAGCGCCGCGCCGCCGAACACCATGTTGATGCCGACGAGCAATCCGAGCGCCCACGCAGCAGTGCCGGGCAATCCGGCGAAGATGATCGCGGCGAGCACGAGATCGACGATGCCGCTCGCGAGCATCCAGACCCATCGTCCCGAAAGCTCGCGCCTGTGATCGAGCGCGAACAGGATCGAGACGATGCCTTCGATCAGGAAGAACGCGATCAGCACGAGAGTCAGCGAGAACGCGCCGCTCAGCGGCCATACGAGCAGCACGATGCCGGCCGCGAGGCCGAGGATCGCCGAGACGAGCGACCAGCCGAATCCCGGCGCGTTGCGCATCATGAACGTCGTGACGAGTCCGGCGATACCGCTGATCAGGAACACCCATCCGATCAGCACCGTGAAGGCGAGCGTCGCGAGCGGCGGGATGGCGACGGCCGCGAGGCCGAGCACGACGAGCACGATGCCCTCGCCGAGGAACAGTTTCCAATGCTGGCCGAGCGCGCGCACCGCTGCGGATCGCGCGGCGGAAGCTTCGGACGGATTCATGGCCATGGCGGATTCCTCGTCGTGAGGCGCATCGGTCGATGCGCGTGTTGAAGGAAAACGAAGACTGAGCGCGAAGCCGGCGATCGAATACATCGTACTCCGACGCGGTCAGGTCGTCGCTTGCGGCGGATCGAGCGCGGATCAGGAGCATTTGTCGAAACTTCCGCGTTGCATCACAATCCTTTCGCCCATGCGCACGCAGCGCCGATGCCTCCGAGCGATTCCGTGGACGAGCGCGCTGCTCGTCGCCGGCCTCGTCGTTTCCGGCTTCTGCAAGGCGGCCGGAGATGCAGAACTCGAACGCCTCCTGCGCGATGTTTGTGACAAGCAGGTCGTCCTGCTCGGCGAGGACGCGAACCACGGCAGCGGCGCGACGGTCGCCTTGAAGACGAGGCTCGTCGAGCGGCTCGTCGGTCGCTGCGGCTTCAGGCGGATCGCGTTCGAGAGCGGCTTCTACGACTTCGTCGAGTTCGGACGCGCCGCGGATCGCGGCGAAGCGACGCAGGCGCAGCTCGCTGATGCGATCGGCGGGCTCTGGTCGACGACGTCGGAGTTGCAACCTTTGTTGCCGTTCCTGCTGACTCGCGCAAACCAGCGCACGATCGCTGTCGTCGGCCTCGATCCTCAATCGGGAGGCGCAACCTACCGCTATGCGCAGCAGCGCATGCCGGACGAGCTTGCCGCCTATCTCGACGACGCGCGCAAGGCATCCTGCCGCGATGAGATCGACCGGTTGACGAACTGGCGCTACGACGACACGACATCGTTCTACGACGACGCCACGCGCGCGCGGATCCGCTCGTGCGCGAGCGAGATCGGGCGCGCCGCAAAACGACGGAAGAACGATCCGAATGCTGCGGCCGTAGTGGCGATGGCGCGCAATCTCACTGCGTCCGTCGATCTCGAGGGCCCTGACGCCGCGGCGCGTCGCGACAAGGCGATGTACGAGAATCTCGCGTGGTATCTCGCGAAAGACGACACGCGGATCAAGACCGTCGTCTGGTGCGCGACCGTACACGCGGCGAAAGCATCGCCGTTTTCGCTTCCAGATAGGAAACCGATGGGCGCGTACGTGCACGACGTCTTCGGCGATCGGAGTGCCGCGATAGGGTTCAGCGCGATTTCCGGTGGCTACGGTCGGCCAGGCCAGTCACAGAATGCCTTGACAACCGCGCTGGACGATTCGCTCGAAGCGAGCTCGTTCAAGGGATTCAAGGGCGATTTCCGCTATCTCGATCGCAAGGCGCTCGACGACGCCGGCGAGGTGCGTGCTCGTGCGCTCGACTATGCGCGCTCCGATTCGGCGAACTGGAGCCGCTACGTCGATGGCATCGTCGTGATGCGAAACGAGACACCCTTGCACGTCATGAAATGACGGTCGTCCGCACGCCGGCTCGGGCACTTCGTTGCGTCGCGTCTCGAACGGCATTTCGGCGGACGGCGCGTGCACGTTCGGACTGATCGCTTCGTTTTCGATCGGGCAATCAGCTTCGATTACGTTTCCCGTCGTCCCCGCGGAAGCGTGAACCCGGTCTTTGTCGTGAAGATGCGAGGCCGCCGGGTCGCGCTTTCGCGGGGCGGCGTGCCGCATCAGCTCGCGGCCGGAACGCCGCCGCGTTTCCTCACGATCAGCATCGCGAGCTCGAGCGATTGCTCGTAGTTGAGCCGCGGATCGACCGTCGATTTGTACGCGCGCGAGAGATCGGCTTCGGTGAGATCTCGCGCACCGCCGAGGCATTCGGTGACGTTCTCGCCGGTGAGCTCGAGGTGCACGCCGCCGAGGCGCGTGCTGGCCGCGGCGTGGATGTCGAACGCGCGGTCGAGCTCGTCGCGGATGTTCTGGAAGCGGCGCGTCTTGATGCCGTTCGCGAGCGTCTCGCCGTTGCCGTGCATCGGATCGCAGCACCAGAGCGGCTTGCGTCCCGCGCTGCGGAGCGCGGCGAGCAGCGGCGGCAGCGACTTCTCGATGCGCGCGGCGCCCATGCGATGGATCAGCGTCAGGCGGCCGGGCTCGCCGTCGGGATCGAGCGCGTCGACGAGGCGCAGGAGCTGGTCCGGCGTCACGTCCGGCCCGATCTTGACGGCGACGGGATTGCGGATGCCGCGGAAGTATTCGACGTGCGCGCCGTCGAGCGCGGCCGTGCGCATGCCGATCCACGGGAAGTGAGTCGAGAGGTTGAACCAGCCCCACTGGCGCGGCACCTGGCGCGTCAGCGCCTGCTCGTAGTGCAGAAGCAGCGCTTCGTGAGACGTATAGAAATCCACGCGCTGGAAGCTGTCGATCGGCTGGCCCGCGAGCGTCTCCATGAAACGCAGCGAATTGCCGATGCCTTCGACCATCTCGCGGTATTCGTCCTGGAGCGGCGAGTGCGCGACCCAGGCGAGATCCCAGTATTCGGGATGATGGAGGTCGGCGAATCCGCCGTCGATCAACGCACGGATGAAGTTCATCGTCATCGCCGAATGCGCGTGGCCGCGGATCATCCGCTCGGGATCGGGACGGCGCGCCTGGGCCGTGAATGCAGGCGCATTGACGAGATCGCCGCGGTAGCTCGGCAGCGAGACGCCTTCGCGCGTTTCGACATCGGCCGAGCGCGGCTTCGCGTATTGCCCGGCGAAGCGGCCGACGCGGACGATCGGAAGCTTCAGGCCGTGCACGAGCACGAGGCTCATCTGCAGCATGACCTTGAGTCGGTTCGAGATCAGCGGCGAGGTGCAGTCGTCGAAGCTCTCGGCGCAATCGCCGCCTTGCAGCAGGAAGCGCCGGCCTTCTGCGGCTTCGCAGAGAAGGTTCTTGAGCGCGAGGATTTCCCACGACGTGACGAGCGGAGGCAGCTCGTGCAACTGTTTCAGCGCGCGATCGAGCTCGGCGGCATCGGGATAGACCGGCTGCTGCTTGTGCGGGCGCGATTGCCAGGACGAGGGCGTCCAGTCCTTCGCCTCGCGGACCGCGCCGATGCCGGGTTTGGATCTGATCGTCGCCATGCTCGATGTTGCGCTGCGGCAGAGATTTCATCATGCCACAGGGTGCTGCAACGCGCTCGAACGGGTGAAACAAACTGCCCGCCGTTCACACGAAAACGGGAAACCTGGCGCCTTTTCAGTCGCCGGAGGCGCCGGGTCCCCGTGTTCCGTTTTCGCGGGGACGGCGGGATTGCCGCGATTCCTTGCGCTTACGCGCGCTTGCGGAACCCGGCCCAGAGCGCTCCCGCGCCGAGGATCACGTACCAGACAAGACACCAGGCCGGCATCGTGAGACCGAGGAACGTCCAGTTGATGTCGCCGCAGTCGCCCGATCCCGTGAATGCTTTCTTGATCGCATCGGCCAGCGGAAACGCATCGAGCATGTAGGCGAGACCGGGACCGCAGCCGGCCATCATCGGATCGTGCGGCATGAATTGCAGGCGCAGGTGATTGATCGCGACGCCGGCGCCGATCAGCGCGCAGATTCCGACGAGGATCGCATAGATGCGCCGGCCTTTCGTTCCCGGCGAATGAATGCCGCCGATCAGAAAGAAAATTCCCATGCCGATGAATGCGAGGCGCTGGAAGATGCACATCGGACAGGGCTCGACGTGCATTTCGAACTGCTCGTAGATCGCGTATGCAAGCAGCAATGCGCAGACGACGAAGCCGGCGAGGTATTGCGAGCGGAAGTTCCAGGCGGATGGGTTACGGGTCATCGGATCGGCTCGGTCGGAGTCGGCTGGGCACTACATTACGGGAAAATCCGGCCGCTGACCGTGCCGGCGATGATCGAGACCGCAAGCGCGGCCCAAAGTGCCAGCGTCGTCCATTCGATCGCGCGGTTCTCGTGCCGCCGGAACGCGTGCCGGGGTCGTTCGCATCGGCGCGTTGTCGCGCGCGCGGGACGCGATGCGCGCGGGATGCGGGAATGGGCGTGCGTCGACGCGAGGCCGAAACGAAGAAGCCCCGGACGTGCCGGGGCTTCGGATTCGAGTCTTTTCTGCTTCGAGGATCAGTCCTCGGCCGCTTCCGACGAGTCGGTGCGCGGACGGTCGACGAGCTCGACGTAGGCCATCGGCGCCGAGTCGCCGACGCGAAAGCCGCACTTCAGGATGCGCGTGTAACCGCCCTTGCGCTCGCGATAGCGCGGGCCGAGCTCGACGAAGAGCTTGCCGACCGCGACCTTGTCGCGCAGGCGCGCGAACGCGAGGCGGCGATTGGCGACGCTGTCGGTCTTGGCAAGCGTGATCAGCGGCTCGACGACACGGCGAAGCTCCTTCGCCTTCGGCAGCGTCGTGCGGATCAGCTCGTGCTTGATCGTGGACGCGGCCATGTTCTTGAACATCGCTTCGCGGTGGCTCGAAGTTCGGCTGAACTTGCGGCCCGATTTCATGTGACGCATGACGATTTCCTCTGATTGTTATGAGAAGTCCGGCGATGGCCGGGTTCCCGCGGATTTACCGCTTATTTCAGCCTTCATGAGAACGGGCTGTTGTCGAACAGTGCGGCCATGGACGGCCGTTTCCGGATTGCAACGAAGGCGCTTTCGCGCCTTCTCGCGACCAAACCGGCCGCTGCGGCGATCAAGGACGATCGCAAAAGTAACGACCAAAATAACTCCCGGCTTTCGCCGGGACGACGGTGTTACGGAATGGCCGCGTTACGACAGCAACGCGGCCATTCAAAATCAACCCAGCTGCATTCCGTGCACGAGCCCCGGCGGCGGCCAGCTCTCGAGCTTCATGCCGAGCTGCAGGCCGCGCTGGAACAGCACGTCCTTGATCTCGGTCAGCGACTTCTTGCCGAGGTTCGGCGTCTTCAGAAGCTCGACTTCGGTCTTCTGCACGAGGTCGCCGATGTAATAGATGCTCTCCGCCTTGAGGCAGTTCGCCGAACGCACCGTGAGCTCGAGATCGTCGATCGGGCGCAGCAGGATCGGATCGACGCCGCCCTTCTCCGCCTTCGCGCCTTCGCTTTCGCGGCGCGTGAAATCGCCGAATACCGTGAGCTGATCCTGCAGGATCTCGGCGGCCTTGCGCACCGCTTCTTCCGCGTCGATCGCGCCGTTCGTCTCGACGTCGAGCACGAGCTTGTCGAGGTCGGTGCGCTGCTCGAGGCGAGCGCTGTCGACCTGGTAGGCGACGCGGCGGACCGGGCAGAACGAGGCGTCGAGCTGGAGGCGGCCGATCGGACGCGCTTCTTCGTCCGGCAGGCGGCGCGCAGTGGCCGGCTGATAGCCG
>DASZYR010000339.1:0-5950 GCA_035545255.1 Rhodanobacteraceae bacterium | reverse complement strand
GTCCGCCGCGAAGTCGTCGATGCGGTCGGCATGCTCGACGAGGCCGCGTTCCCACAGGGCTACGGCGAGGAGAACGACTTCTGCCAGCGCGCATCGGCGCGCGGCCGTAGTCACCTGATCGCCGGGAACGTCTACGTGCATCACGCACGTAGCGCAAGCTTCGGCCACGAGCGCCGCGCAGAGCTCGGCGCCGCGGGCATGCAGGTGCTCCGCGCGCGCTGGCCGCGCTACGAGCACGACGTCGCCTCGATGCTCTGCTCGTACGAGCGGCACGTGCTCGACTGGCGCGTGCGGCGCCTCTTCGCGACGGCGGAAACCTTCGCGCCCGAGCTTCGCGTGCGCGAGCTGGACGGCGCGATGGATGAACGCGAGGCGTGGAACCTGCTGCAGGCGGATGCGATCGAAGCGGTTGCCGTCGATGCCGAGTGCCCCAACGCACTGTCGCGCGTCGCCGCGATGCTGGGCGTCCCGCTCGCGCGGCGCGCGCACGGCGAGAGCATCGCATCGTGCGGCGCACGCGCGATCATGGCCGCACGCAGCTTTCCGGAGACGCCATGAGCCTGCCGTATCGCCGCGCGCTGATCACCGGCATCAGCGGCCAGGACGGCGCCCTGCTCGCGGCGCAACTGCTGCGCACGGGCGTCGCGGTCGTCGGCACGCATCGACCCGGAGCCGATCCGTCGGGCACGCATTTCTGGCGGTTGCGCGAGCTTGCGATCGACGCGCATCCGGCGCTGTCGCTTTGCCCGCTCGATCCCGCCGAGGCAAGCGAATGCAGCGCGGTCGTGGCCGACGCCGAGGCCGAGGCGATCTTCCATTTCGCCGGCCAGTCGAGCGTCGCGGCTTCGTTTGCCGATCCCGTCGGCAGCATCGAAGCGAATGGCGTCGCGACCGTGCGCCTGCTCGAAGCGATGCGAGCGCACTGCCGCGATGCGCATTTCGTCCTCGCCTCGAGCGCCGAGATCTTCGGCGAGCCCGTCGAGGTGCCGCAGACCGAAGCGACGCCGCTCGCCGCGATCTCGCCCTACGGCCTTTCGAAGCTGCTCGCGCACGAGGCGATCGCGAGCTGGCGCGCGGCGTTCGGCCTTCGCGCCTCGAGCGCGATCCTGTTCAACCACGAATCGGAATGGCGCGATGCCTCGTTCGTGACGCGCAAGCTTTCGCTCGCCGCGGCGCGCATCGCGCTCGGACGCGAGGAGTCGATCCGGCTCGGCAATCTCGACGCTCGCCGCGATTTCGGCTACGCGCCCGATCACGTCGCCGCGATGGCGGCGATGGCCGCGCGTCAGGAAGGCGCAGATTTCGTGCTCGCTACGGGCGTGGCATCGAGCATCCGCGATTACGCCTGCGCGGCGTTCGCCGCCGCCGGCATCACGCTCGACTGGTTCGGCGACGGACTCGACGAAGTCGGCGTCGAGCGCGGCAGCGATCGCGTGCGCATCCGCATCGATGCCGGATTGTTCCGGCCGAGCGATGCGGCGCTGCGCGTCGGCGACGCGACCCGCGCGCGCCAGGAGCTCGGCTTCGCGCCTTCGCTCGACGTCGCCGGCATCGCGCGGCGCATGGTCGAAGCCGATCTCGCGCGTGAGCGCGGGAGCCGTTAGCGTGGCATTCGCGCGCTCGACGAACGGCAAAGCGCGGCTCGTGATTCGCCGGCGCCATCGCAGCCGGCACGCCCGGATCCTTGCTGGCGGAACGCGCGCGTGACGGCACCGGCACGCGATCTTCGCGTCATCTTCAACGTCGATGCGATCACGGCGCCGCTGACTGGCATCGGCCGCTACGCGCTCGAGCTCGCGCAAGGGCTCGCCCGGCACGCCGCGATCGAGGAACTGCGACTTTATTCGGCGTACCGCTGGGTCGGCGATCCCGGTAGCGCCTTGTCGGCGAACCGCACGATTGCGGCGGTCCGCCGGAGCGTGCCGTTCAAGACGCAGGCGCTCGAACTCTACACGCAGATGCGCGGCGCGTTGTTCCGCTGGCATACGCGGCGCCTTTCCGGATGGATACTGCACACGCCGAACTACGTGCTGATGCCGTTCGACGGGCCTGCGCTGACGACCGTGCACGACCTTTCGTGGCTGAACTATCCCCAAGCGCATCCGGTGGAGCGCGTGCGCTTTCTCGACCGTCACCTGCCGCGAACGCTCGAGCGCGCCGACCGCGTGCTGACCGATTCGGAATTCATCGCGGCCGAGATCGCGACGCGCTTCGGCGTGCCGCGCGAAAAGATCCGCGCGATCCCGCTCGGCGTCGATGCCGCGTACCGGCCGCGTAGCCGCGCCGAGATCGCGCCGGTGCTCGAAAAGCACGGCTTGCGCGGAAACGCCTATCTCCTCGTCGTCGCGACGCTCGAGCCGCGCAAGAATCTCGAACGGCTCGCGCGCGCGTATGCCGCGCTTCCGTCCGCGCTGAAGGCGCGTCACCCGCTCGCGATCGTCGGCGCGCGCGGATGGCTGAATCGCGACCTCGAAGGCGTGCTCGCGCCGCTCGAAGCCGGCGGAGCGGTGCGGCGGCTCGGCTACGTCGCCGAGGACGAGCTGCCGTCGATCTACGCCGGCGCGCATGCCTTCGCGTTTCCGTCGTTGTACGAAGGCTTCGGCCTGCCGGTGCTCGAAGCGATGGCGAGCGGCGTGCCGGTGCTGACGTCGAATGTATCCTCGCTGCCCGAAGTCGCGGGCGATGTCGCGTTGACGGTCGATCCGCTCGACGAGCGCGCGCTTCGCGATGGCTTGGTGCGCCTGATCGAAGACGACGCCTGGCGCGACGCCGCTTCCGCGCGCGGCGCGCTTCGCGCAGAGGTCTATCCCTGGTCGCGCTGCGTCGAGTCGACGATCGACGCGTATCGCCAGACGTCGCATGGGCGTTGAAGCCACCGCGCGGCAGGCGTTAGGCTGATGCGTCCGATCAGGGAGCCTCCATGAGGAAACGAGGGACCGTCCGCGCCGCGAGCGCGGTCAGCGCGCTGCTGACGGCTGCATTTGCCATCGTCGGATCCGCGCAGGCGCCGCGGGTTGCGCCCGACGCTCCGGCTCCGGTTTCCGCTGCTGCCGAAGGCATCTATGCCGATGCGCGGCCGAGCCTCCTGCAGATCCGCACGCTCGTCGAAGCGGCGGGGCGGCAATCGTCGATCGGCTCGGGATTCCTCGTCGGCGCGGACGGGCTTGCAGTCACGAACTATCACGTCGTGTCGCAGTACGCGCTCGAGCCGAAGACGTATCGGCTGGAGTTCGCGCGGCCGGACGGCGCGCAGGGAGCGCTGAAGCTGCTCGCGATCGATGTCGCGAACGATCTTGCGATCGTGCGGCTCGACGGCACGGACCTTCCGCATCTCGATTTCGACGAGGCCGCGCTCGCGGACCGCTCGCCGCGCGGCGAGCGGCTCTACGCGATGGGCAATCCGCTCGATCTCGGATTCACGATCGTCGAAGGAACGTACAACGGCTTCGTCGAGAAGAGCTACAACGCGCGCGTCCATTTCACCGGCGCGATCAATCCCGGCATGAGCGGCGGACCTGCCGTGACGCAGGCCGGGAAGGTGGTCGGCATCAACGTCGCGAAGCGGCTCGACGGCGAGCTCGTGAGCTTTCTCGTTCCCGCCGGCAAGGCGGCTGCGCTGCTCGAACGTGCCCGGGCGGAAGCGCCGCTCGATCTTTCGCACGCGCGCGACGAGATCGGCCGTCAGCTCCTCGCCTGGCAGGCCGATTTCTACCACGCGCTCGGCGAGCAGGGCTTCCGCGGCACGACGCTCGGTCCGTATCGCGCGCCGGAAAGCGCGGCGCCATGGTTCAACTGCTGGGCGCGCACGAACGCCGACCAGACGCCGAAGCCGCGCGCTCAGCTCGATTCGACGAGTTGCAGCTCGCAAAGCTCGCTGTTCGTCGCCGAGGACGTCGACACCGGCCGTGTCGAGCTTTCGCACGCCTACGTGCGGAGCGTCGATCTCAATCCGTTCCAGTTCGCGGCATTCGTCTCGCAGTACTACGGCAATGGCGGCATGATCCGCGCGTGGTCGCGCAAGCGGCACACGCAGCCCGAATGCCACGAGGATTTCGTCGAGCACGATGACGGAGCGGCCGCGGCGCCGGTGCTGCGCGCGGTCTGGTGCGCGCGCGCGTACCGCGATTTCGCCGGCCTCTACGACGTCGCGATCACGACGGTGACGCAGGATCGCGGCAACGAAGCGCTCGTCTCGCGCCTCGCGATGCAGGGCGTCAGCTACGACAACGCGCTCGCGCTCGCGCAGCGTTTCGTCGCGGAGGTCGCATGGGCGAAGTGAGCCGTGTGGCCGCCGCGGCGTGGATCGAGATCCTCTCGCGCCAGCACGACGTGATCGCGCGCCATCGCGTCGCCGCGCTGCCGGCGACGGTCGGGCGCGCCTACGACAACGACGTCGTCGTCGACGATCCGCACGTCGCGCCGCATCATCTGCGCATCGCGCGCCGCGAGGACGGCACGCTGCATGCCGAGGATCTGGGCAGCCGCAACGGTCTCTTCGCCGGCCGCGATCGCGTGCGCCGCGACGAGGTCGCGCTCGACGACGATACCGTGCTGCGCATCGGCGCGACGCTCGTGCGCGTGCGCACTTCCACGCATGCGGTCGCACCCGAAGAGCCGATCGCGCATCGCGCGTCGGCCTGGCCGGCCGCGGTCGCCTGCATCGCCGGCGTGCTCGCGCTTGCCGTGCTCGAGCTCTGGCTCGGCGAGACGGCCGAGCCGAAGGCGATTCGCTACTTCATGCCGCTCCTGATCCTCGCCGTGCTCGTCGCGGTCTGGACGACCGGCTGGAGCATCGTCGCCCGCGTATTTACGGGCCACGCGCGCTTCGGGCTGCATTTCCTGATCGTCGCCGCCGGGTTGCTCGCGTATTCGGCCTACGATCAGATCGCCGAGATCGGCGCATTCGCGGTTTCGTGGAGCGCGCTCGCGACGAGCTCGTACGTCGTCGCGTGGATCGTGCTCGGCGGCATCTGCCTCGCGCACCTCCTCGCGATCAACCGCGCGCACAAGGCGCTCAAGATCGGCGTCGCCCTCGTGCTGGCCGCTGCCGGCATCGCGATGCAGACGTTGAAGGTCGACGAGCTTCGCGCAAACTACGGCCAACCGGTGACGTTGCGACGGCTCGAGCCGCCGGCGCTGCGTCTCGTCGCGCCGCAGCGCGAAGCGGCGTTCTTCACCGACAGCGCGGCGCTGCGCGATCGTCTCGACGAGGCGCGCACCGAAGAGCCGGCCGACGGCGATGCCGGCAGCGACGCCGACGATTGAGGCTCAGCGGTACAGGATCAAGCCGAGCGCGAGAAGCCAGCCCGAGACCGAGAGCAGCAGCACGGGATCGCGCACCGCGAGCGCGCTCGGATCGCTCGCGCCTTCGCGCAGCGCGATCTTGAGATAGCGGCCGAGCCCGAGCGCGACCCAAGGCGTCGAGAACACGAGCGGATGATGGCCGTGCCGCGCGAGCACGGCCGGAGACAGCGTGTAGAGCACGTAGGCCGTGAACGTCGCGGCGGCGATCGCGACCATGATGCGCTCGAGCGTCGTGCGGTCGTAGCGGAGTCCCGCACCTTCGGCGCGCGCGTTGACGAGATCGCCGTGGCGTTTGCCGAGTGCGAGCAGTAGCGCAAGCAGGAAACCGAGCACGACGATCCACGGCGTCAGCGGCACGTCGGCGCCGATGCCGCCGGCGACGATGCGCATCAGGAAGCCGGTCGCGACGACGAGCGCGCCGAGATATGCGACGTGCTTCAGCGCGAGCGTGTACGCGACCTGCAGCGCGAGATACGCGGCGAGCGTTGCGACCAGCCACAGGCCGCCGCCGATGGCCGCGACCGCGAGCGCGAGCGCGGCGAGCGCGGCCGCGAGGCCGAGCGCGGCCGCGGGCGTCACGTCGCCGCGCGCGACCGGACGGGTCCGCTTGATCGCATGGCGCCGGTCGCGCTCGGCATCGACGACG
>DASZYR010000338.1:0-36871 GCA_035545255.1 Rhodanobacteraceae bacterium | reverse complement strand
TGAACACGCGCGAGCGCGCGCTCAAGGCCCGGAAACACGTGGCCGAAGCGCCTCGTTCAACTGCCGATGTTCCGTTGCCGAGGCGGCTCCGCCGGCACGCGACGCGCGTGCTATCGTGCCGTCGTGGGGGAGGGCACACGCGATAGCGGCCTCGTTCGGGCGGTGGGTCCGTGGACGCTCGCGGCCGCGATCGTCAACACCGTCGTCGGCGCGGGCATCTTCGCGGCACCCGCCGCGCTCGCCGGTGCCATCGGATCGCGAGCGCCGTTCGCGTTCCTCGCCTGTGCGATCGTGATCGGTGCGATCGCGATCTGTTTCGCCGAAGGCGGCAGTCGCGTGCCGACGAGCGGCGGCGCCTACGGCTACATCGAAACCGCGTTCGGACCGCTCGCCGGCTACGTCGCGGGCACGTTGCTCTGGTTCTCCGATCTGCTTGCGTGCGGAGGCATCGCGGCGGCGCTCGGCGATGTCGCGGCAAGCCTGGCCGCTGCCGGATGGCGCGACATCGTGCGCACCGCCGTGGTCCTGCTCGCGATCGGCGGCATCGCGGCGATCAACGTGCAGGGCGTGCGCCAGGGCGCGCGCGTCGTCGCGATCGCTGCGGTCGCCAAGCTCGTGCCTCTCGTGCTGTTCGTGCTCGCCGGCGCTGCATTCGTGGACGGCCGTCATTTCTCTGGCGTGCCGGTCGTCTCGGGCGGCGAGATCGGCCGCGCGCTGATCCTTGCGCTCTTCACGTTCACGGGCATGGAGACCGCGCTCTGTGCAAGCGGCGAGGTTTCGCGGCCCTCGCGCACGATTCCTCGCGCGATCGGCATCGCGATGATTTCGCTCGCGCTGCTGTACATCGCGGTGCAGGTCGTCGCGCAGGGCGTGCTCGGTCCCGCGCTCGGAACGTCGAGCGCGCCGCTCGCCGACGCAATGGCGAGAGTGAGCCCGTTCCTGCGCGCGCTGATGCTCGCGGGCGCGGCGATCTCGATGCTCGGCTGGATCTCGGGCGACATCCTCGCGACGCCGCGCATGCTGTTCGCGTTCGCGCGAGACGGGCTCATGCCGCGCGTGCTCGGCCGCGTGCACGCGAGGACGCATACGCCCCACGTCGCGATCCTCTGCTACGCGGCGGTTGCCGCCGTGCTCGCGCTGACCGGCACGTTCGCCGATCTCGCGGTCGCGGCGACGCTGCTCTGCGCGGTTCCTTACGCGGGCGGCTGCGCAGCCGCGTGGCTGCTCGCGCGGCGCGGCATCGCGGAGGATGGCGAGCCGCTCGGATTCCGCTGGCTCGGCCTCGCGGCCGCACTCGGCATCACGAGCATGATCGCGCTCGTCGCGCTCGCGGCGCGCGCTGAAATCATCGGGCTCGTCGTGGTCGTCGCCGTGGCAGCGGCGCTCTATGTCGCTGCCACGCGCATCGCGGCGGCTCGCGCAAGCGTCGCGAGCTAGCGCAGCTGGCTGTCCTTGCTGCCGCGGCGGTTGTAGCCCGCGAACGCCTGCTCATCGCGATCGTGCGTTTCCTGGCAGGCGACGCAGAGACGGACGCCCGGCACGGCCTTGCGCCGGGCCTCGGGAATGGGGCTTTCGCATTCCTCGCAGTGCGACCGGCTCTGCCCGCTCGGAAGGCGGCTGCGCGCGCGCTTGACCGCGTCGTCGACGGTCGAATCGATCTGATCCTGGACCGCGCCGTCGCCGGCCCAACCGGTTGCCATCTCAAGTCTCCTGGAGCGCTTTCACTCCGACGATGTAGGGCCTCCCGGGCAGCGATCAAGCTCGCACGCAATCGGCGGGACGATCACGCCGCGCCGACGCAGGAGTCGCGCAAGGAGTTTCGGACGGGCTCAGTCCGATCCGTCTTCGTCGGGATTGATGAAATGATCCTGCTCGAGACCTTCTTCGACCGCGTACTCGTCGTCGTACTGCGTCTCGTCGCCGAAATCGTCCTCGCCGGCTGGCGTGTCCTCGATGCTCTCGAGCAGATCGTCCGGCAGATCGGATTCCTCGTCCTGATCGAGCGGGTTCCTCGGATTGATCATATCGGCCGCCTCCGGCGTGAAGCGATGGGCGCTCGGCCCGATCGACAGCGTACCACCGCCGCCGGCCTGCGGCGCAACGAGGCGATCGTGCTCATTGCGCCGGCTGGAGTGCCAGCGTGCGTGGCGCGAGTCCCATCGCGGCGCGATAACGCTGGTACAGCGCGCCGACCTTGGCGACGTACTCTTGCGTCTCGACATACGGCGGCACGCCGCCGTATTGCGCGACCGCGCCGCTGCCGGCGTTGTAGGCGGCGGCGACGAGAATGCGATCGCCGCCGTAGCGCGTTTCGAGCGTCGCGAGATATTTCGCGCCGGCCATGATCGATTGCTTCGGCGAGAATGGATCGCTGACGCCGTAGTCGCCGATCACGTCCGGCATCAGCTGCATGACGCCCTTGGCGCCTTTCGTCGAAACGGCGTCGGCCGCATAGGCGCTTTCGGCGTGAGCAATCGCGCGTAGCCAGGCTTCGTCGAGACCGGTTGCGTGCGCCGCGCGACGGAACTCGTGCCGGTACGTCGCAACGTCGGGTCTGCCGATCGCGCCGAGTCCGGCGTGTGCCGGCGAGGTTGCCGGCGTCGCCACCGTGAATTGCAGCACCGGTGTCGAGCCCGGAAGATTGCGCGTGCTGTAGACCGTCTTGCCGTCTTCATCGCGCCGATACAGCGTTCCGTGGAAGACGCCGAGCGCACCCCAGAGGTTCGGCAGCGCAGCGGAGTTGTCGTCGAGCGTCCGAGCGGTGCAGGTCGAGCCAGGCTCAGGAGCCGTCGCGAGGCTGACGGTACCGTCGCGAAGGCAGCGCCACACCGTTCGCGCAGACAGCGGCATCGCCGCCAGCATCGGCAGGCCGAACAGCGCCAGACCCAGGATCGCGCCTTCTTTCGATGCGGCGCGTACCGGCCGCCCCGCGGCAGGCTCAGGCATCGACGAAGGCGACATCGCCGATCCAGTTGCGCGCGCGCCGCGCGAGACGGGCATCCTCGATCTCGCCGTCGACGCTCGATGGCGACGTGGTCACGAGCGAAGGGGAAACGTGCTCGAACGTGCGCACGTTGACGACGGCGCAGAGGCGCCCGTCGACGCGGCTCGTGACGACCGGCGCGACGCCGCAGCGGGTGCAGAGATGGAAATCGGCCGTCCTGGTGCCGAAGCGGTACGCCGCCGTAGCGGACGGCTCGCCGATCCGTATCCGCAGCGATCCGCCGGGGCAGGAGGTCCATACCGCGCCGTGCCTCGTGCAGAACGTGCAGGTGCAGGCGCGCGCGGGAATCTGCGCGGGCTCGGGAATCCAGTCGAGCGCGAACGAGATGTTGCCGCAGTGGCACCGTCCGTGGATTCGCATCGCGTGCTCGTTGCAGCCGTGCCGGCGGAGGGCACGATGCTACTCCGGCGCTCGCGGAGCCGCACGAGACGCCTCGCGTTACGCATTCCTGCGGATTGTCCGGTTCCGGTCGCGTCTTGCGTATTGAGGAATTCCGCGCATCGGAATCCGCGCAGCGAGACATGCCGCAAGGCGCAGGCGACGACGCGGTTCCGCTCCGACGAGAACCCGTGATGGACGTTCGAGACGCCGATTGTGCCGCGGAAGAAGAATCAAGAGCGCTCCTGGCGGCGCTCGATCCCGGCGAATTCACGCAGCTCCTGATCGCGACGCGCGAAGGGGACACCGCCTCGTGGAGCGATCTGCTGCGGCTCGTCTACGGCGATCTACGCCGCCTGGCGCGCCGTCATGTGCTGACGGCAGCCGACGCCAGCACGCTCGGCGCGACCGGCCTCATCAACGAATGCTACCTGCGCCTGTTCGGCCAGGCGCAGGCGACCGTTGCGAACCGCCGTCATTTCTTCTACCTCGCGAGCCGCGTCATGCGGCAGGTGCTGTGCGATTACGCGCGCGAGCAGCTTTCGGAAAAGCGCGGGGGATCCCAGCGCCGTGAAGAGCTCTCGGTCGTCGACGCGGAGACGTTCGCCGAGACCGACCGGATGGTCGTGATCGACGATGCGCTGCGTGCGCTCGAGCACGAAAACGCGCGCCTCGCGCGCGTCTTCGAATGCCGCTATTTCGCGGGGCTCAGCGACGAGGAAGTCGCCGAGACGCTCGGCATCTCGCTGCGCACCGCCCAGCGCGACTGGAAACAGGCGCGCATCTGGCTGGCCGAGCGGCTGAGCTGAACACGCAGCCGTCGCGAAAGGCCGCGCGGCGCGTCCGCGGCAGCAGCACCGCGCGAGGATTCCCTGCGCGGCAGGGCCGGACGCGTTTCGCGCGGCAGAACCCGAGGCGCCGAGTCAGTCCGGCAGCGCGGCGTTGTGGTAGACGTCCTGCACGTCGTCGAGCTCGTCGAGCCGCGCGAGCAGGTCGCGCAACGTCTCCTCGGACTCGCCGCTGACCGCGACACGGTTCTCGGGGCGCATGACGACGTCGGCGCGCACGACATCGAGACCCGCTCCGGCCAGCGCTTTCTGGACCGCTTCGAACGCATCCGGCGCCGCGAGCACGAGCGTCGTGCCGTCCTCGCTGCTGACATCGTCCGCTCCGGCGTCGAGCGCGGTTTCGAGGACGGTATCTTCCGAGCCGGCCTTCGAGGTGTCGACGACGATCTCGCCGATGCGCCTGAACTGGAACGCGACCGAGCCGCTCGTGCCGAGATTGCCGCCGTGCTTGGCGAGTGCGTGGCGCACGTCGGCGACGGTCCGCTGCGTGTTGTCGGTCATCGCGTCGATGATCAGCGCGACGCCGCCGGGGCCGTAACCTTCGTAGCGCAGCTCCTGCATGTTGTCGGCGCCTTCGGCGCCCGAGCCGCGCCGGATCGCGCGCTCGATCGTGTCCTTGGACATGTTCGCGGCGAGCGCCTTGTCGATGCCCATGCGCAGGCGCGAGTTGCCGGCGGGATCGGCGCCGTTGCGCGCCGCGATCGTGATCTCGCGAATCAGTTTCGTGAAGACCTTGCCGCGGCTCGCGTCGGCGGCGTTCTTGCGGTTTTCGATGCTGGGGCCTCTGCCCATGACGGATTCCTGCTGGAAAACAATCGCTTGAGGGCGCCGGCTCGCGGCGCGGGCTCGGAAGGATACTTCGCCGGCGCGCCGTCCGCATCCGCGTCGCCGCCCGGAATCCCTGTAGGAGTTCAGCGCGAGGCCGGGGCCTCGTCGGCGGCGGAATCGTCCCTGGCGAGCCTTTTTTCGATCCGGACGAAATGCTCGAGCATCTCGGCGTGGATGCGGTCGGTCTTCTCGTGCAGGTGCGCGACCTCGAGCTCGGCCTTGATGTTGACGTCGTATTCGATGTTGGAGCGCACGCGATCCTTCTCGGCCTGGCGATTCTGGCTGATCAGCACGAAGCACGACAGGAAGATCGCCTCGAGCGACACGATCATCGTCAGGAGGCCGAACGGATACGGATCGAACGCCGGCACCCCGAGCGGCAGGGTATTGGCGCCGATCCACACGATGAACCAGATCGCGTTGATCAGGAGGAACCACATGCTGCCGCTGAACCACGAGATCCAGTCGGCGATGCGCTGCAGCGCGCCGACGTTCTCCTCGGCTTCCTCGTTCGCGTTGCGCGAGACGCGCATCTTCAGGAGCTCGTCGGCTTTGCGCGTCATGCGGCCCATCGCGGCCAGCAGGCGGAGCGCGGAATCGGGGCTCGTGCGGAACAGGAGCAGAAGGTCGGTGCGATCGAGTTCGAGCAGCTCGCTGTCGGTCAGCGCGACTGCGGTCGCCGTGCGCGGGCTGCTGTCGAGCAGCGCGAGCTCGCCGAACACCTCGCCCTTGCCGACGATCGCGAGCGGGATGCGCTGGCCGGCGGTGTCGCGGATGAAGAGCTCGATCTCGCCGGCCTGCACGACGTACAGCGATTCGCCGGGCTCGCCGACCTGGAACAGCGTGTCGCCGCCTTCGAGCCGGCGCACGTCGATCGCCGCGGCAAGCTCGGCTCGCTCGGCGTCGGTGAGGTGCTCGAACAGCTCGACCGGCGCGAGCATGCTGGCATCGCACGGCATGGCGCATCTCCACGCGGAATCCGCGCGATTCTACGTCGAACGCGCCGCGCGGAGCGACGGTCAGCGCTCCTGGTCGGTCGGCCGCATCAGCACTTCGTTGATGGCGACGTGCGCGGGCTGCGACACGCAGAACAGGATCGCGCGCGCGACGTCGTCCGGCTGAAGCTGGCGCACCGAAGCCGCCCAGTCGTTGATCGATTTCTGCGTCGCGGCGTGGCCGATGTGGTCGCGAAGCTCGGTCGCGACGAGGCCGGGCTCGATCACGGTCACGCGCACGCGATCGGCGAAGATCTCCTTTCGCAATGCTTCGGTGAACGCCACGACGCCGAACTTCGTGCCCGAATACGCCGCGCCCATCGGCGAGGCGATGCGGCCGGCCGTCGATGCGATGTTGACGATGTGCCCGTCCTTGCGCGCGCGCATGCCGGGCAGCGCGGCCTGCGTCGCGGCGATGAGGCCGAGCACGTTGATCTCGAACATGCGCCGCCAGCGCGCGAGATCGGCCTCGGCGACGGGTTCGAGATACATGACGCCGGCGTTGTTGACGAGGATGTCCAGGCGGCCGAATGCCTGCTCGGCCTCGCGCACCGCGCGCTGCGCCTCGGCTTCGACGCCGAAATCGGCCTCGATGACGTGCGCCTCGCCGCCGCGCCCGCGAATCCGAGCGGCGACGTCTTCGAGACGCTCGCGCCGCCGCGCCGCGATCGCGACGCGCGCGCCGGCTTCGGCCAGCATCAGCGCGGTCGCCTCGCCGATGCCGGACGAGGCGCCGGTGACGAGCGCGGTGCGGTTACTAAGTTCGTTGCCCATGGTGAATGTCCTCGATCGCAGCAGCGTGCCAGACGACATTGTAGGAGCGGCTTCAGCCGCGAGCTTTTCCCTGACGAAAGATCGCGGCTGAAGCCGCTCCTACAGGAGCGCGGCTGACGCCGCTCCTGCGAGGGCGGCGGATCGTCAGCTGCTGAGTGGTCTCATCATGCAACTGCCGCAGCAGGCTTCACGCCGAGCCGGCGCCGGAACTGCCCGCGCAGGAGCCAGAGGCTCGTCAGCGCCTGCAGCGTCACGGTCGCGACCGAGAGATACCAGAGATGCCGGAGCTCGAAGCCGGGACGCGTCGAGAGCCAGAGCGCCGGAATCGCGAACGTGACGAGCCGCGTCGCGCTGCTCGCAAGCCCGGGCAGCGTGTTGCCGAGCGCCTGGAACATGCCCGAGCACGTGAAGATCAACCCCTGCGCGACGAAATTCCACGAGATGATGTGCAGGAACGTCGCGGCGACCGCAAGCACGGCCTGATCCTTCGTGAAGAAGTGCACGAACCACTCGGGCTTGATCTGGCAGACGAGCGTCAGCGCCAGCATCATCGTGCTGCCGACGATCGCGGACGCGCGGAACGTGTCGCGCACGCGATCGTGACGTCCGCCGCCGACGTTCTGTCCCGCGATCGGCGCCGTCGCGAACGCGACCGCCATCGCCGGCAGGAAGATCGCCTGCATGACGCGCGAGCCGACGCCGAACCCGGCCTGCGCCTCGGCGCCGAAGTGGCGGATGATCCAGTAGATGATCGCGAGGTAGCAGAACATCAGCGCGAACTCGCCGCCGGGCGGAAGCCCGATGCGCAGGATGCGCTTCCAGACGTCGACGCGCGCGCCGAGCAGGCTCCGGTCGATGCCGACGTATTTCTCGAGCTTGTGGAAATAGAGCCACATCAGCACGACGCCGAACGCGACCGACAGCGAGGTCGCAAGACCGGCGCCGGCGATGCCGAGCGGCTTGCCGGTGATCCAGCCCGCGATCAGCACCGGCGCCAGCAGCGCGTTCAGGACGACCGTCAGCATCTGCACGATCAGCGAGGGCTTGTTGATGCCGGTGCCGCGCAGCGCCGATCCCATCGCGATCAGCGCGAATTGCAGCGCGAGTCCCGGCAGGAACCAGCGAAGGTATTCCGTGCCGGCGGTCGCCGTCGCGGCATCCGCGCCGAGGCTCCTCATGTACGGGCCGACGACCGCATAGCCTCCGACCAGCGTCACGGCGATCGCGATCATCGCGAGCACGAGGCTCTGGTTGAACACGAGATTCGCGTCCGCCTGATCCTTGCGGCCGGCCGCCTGCGCGATCAGCGCCATCGTGCCGACGCCGAGCACCTGCGTCGCCGCCATGATGATGAACTGGAGATTCGCCGCCGTGCTGACGCCGGCGATCGCGGCATCGCCGAGCTGGGCGACGAAGTAGAGGTCGACGAGCACGTACATCGTCTGGAACAGCATGCCGATCGCGATCGGTGCGGACATGCGCACCAGATGCCGCGCGATCGATCCCTGGGTCATGTCCTGCATGGCGGATGCCTCGAAGCGCGGAGTCGGGACGCGGATTCTGCCGCGAACCTGCCGCCGCGTCTCGGATTTCATTGCGTGCAAGGACGCGCGATAATGGTACGGCCTCGCGAAAAGCCGCCGCGCCGGGGCGATTCGCGTCCGCTACAATCGCCGGCCCTCGCAAATCCCCGTCCATTCATGATCGCCTTCAGGAATTTCGCCCTCCGGCGCGGCGAACGCCTGCTGCTGTCCAACGTCGACATCGCGCTGCATGCCGGCGCGCGCGTCGGCGTCGTCGGTCGCAACGGTTGCGGCAAGTCGAGCCTGTTCGCGGCGATCCAGGGCGAGATCGAGCCCGACCAGGGAGATCTCGATCTTCCCTCGCGCCTTCGCATCGCGAGCGTCGCGCAGGAGACGCCGTCGCTGCCGGACGCCGCGATCGATTTCGTCGTGTCGGGCGACGCCGAGGTGCACGCGATCCTCGAAGCCGAAGCCGCGGCGACGGCAGCCGAAGACTGGGACGCCGTCGCGGCCGCGCATCAGAAGATGGCCGACGTCAACGGCTACGACGCCGAGGCGCGCGCAGGAAAGCTGCTTCACGGGCTGGGTTTCCGATCCGAGACGCATCGCATGGCCGTCGCCGATTTCTCCGGCGGCTGGCGCGTGCGCCTCAATCTGGCGCGAGCCCTGATGACGCCCTCGGATCTCCTCCTGCTCGACGAGCCGACGAACCATCTCGATCTCGACGCGGTGCTCTGGCTCGAGCAGTGGCTTCTGAAATATCCCGGCATGCTGCTGATGATCTCGCACGACCGCGAGTTCCTCGACGGCGTGACCACGCACATCCTGCATCTCAACGAAGGACGCGCGAAGCTCTACGCGGGCGACTACACGAGCTTCGAGCACCAGCGCTCGGAGCAGCTGCACCAGCAGCAGATCGCGTTCGAGAAGGAGCAGGCCGAGCGCGCGCATCTGCAGGCGTTCATCGACCGCTTCAAGGCGAAGGCGAGCAAGGCGAAGCAGGCGCAATCGCGCATGAAGCGCCTCGCGAAACTGCCCGGCACGGAGGCCGTGCGCGCCGAGCGGCAGATCCACATCGATTTCGCCGATCCCGCGAAGCTGCCGCATTCGCTGCTGCGGCTGAATCACGTCGAGGCGGGGTACCTGCTTGAATCTCCGTCCATCCGGGAGAAGGGCAGCGGCGAGAGTCCGGCCGGAGCGGAACGCTTCATTCCGCCCGAACCCTCACCCGGTCCCTCGGACCACTCTCTTCCGGTGGGAGAGGGGAAGATCATCGTCTTGCAGAAAGTGAAGTTCGGGCTGGAAGCCGGCGATCGCATCGGCCTGCTCGGACCGAACGGCGCCGGCAAGTCGACCCTCGTCAAGACGCTCGTCGCGGAGATCCCGATGCTGGCCGGCGAGCGCACCGCGCATCCCGATCTCGTGCTCGGCTATTTCGCGCAGCATACGGTCGAATCGCTGCGGGAAGGAGAGACGCCGATCGACCATCTGCGCGAGATCGCGCCGGGCGTCGCGACGCAGGAATTCCGCGATTTCCTCGGCAAGTGGAATTTTCCAGGCGACCGCGCGTTCGAGGTCGTCGACACGTTTTCCGGCGGCGAGCGCGCGCGACTCGCGCTCGCGCTGATCGCGTGGAGGAAACCGAACGTGCTGCTGCTCGACGAGCCGACCAACCATCTCGATCTCGAGATGCGCGAAGCGCTCGCCGAGGCGCTCAGCGATTTCCCCGGCGCGATCGTGCTCGTCTCGCACGATCGCCATCTGACGGGCCTCGTCTGCGACACGTTCTGGCGCGTCGCCGACGGCCAGGTCGACTTGTTCGACGGCGATCTCGACGATTATGCGGCGTGGCTGCGCTCGCGCGGGTCGGGTTCGACTGATGCAGGAAAGGCTAGACCTGCGGCGACTTCGAACCCCGGAGCCGCTTCCGGCAAGAAGGCGCGCAAAGCCGGGCGCTGAGCGGCAGGCGTCAGCCTTCGGCAGGCCGCATCGCGACGAGCAGCGGAATGTCGCGGCGAAACGCGAAACCGAGCCGCTCGTAGAGCGCCTTCGCGCGCGTGTTCTCGTGGCTGAAATGCAGGAACGGCTGTTCGCCCGCGCCGAGGATGCGATTCGTCAGCAGCGCGATCAGCCGCCGTGCGTGGCCGCGGCCGAGGAAGTCGGGGTGCGTGCACACGGCGCTGATCTCGCGATGGCCTTCGCAATGCATGCGCTCGCCGGCCATCGCGGCGAGGCGGTTGCCATCGTAGATGCCGAAGTAGCGTCCCATCGCGACCGTGCGCGGCCGGAAATAGTGCGGATAGACCAGCGCCGTCAGCGCGAGCATGTCGGCGATCCGGTCGTCGCTCGCGAGCTCGATCGCCTGCGGTCCATCGAATACGTCGAGCGGATCGTCGCGAACCATTTGCGCGATCGGCGCGAAGTGCTCGATGCGCCAGTCCGGACCGAGCCTCGGCACGGCGCCGACGAAGCAGACGAGCTTGCCGGGATCGACGAGACTCCGGACGTCGGCGAGCGTCCCGTCGTCGCCCGGGCCCGACGCGATGCCGACGAAAGGCGCGACGTCGGACGGGTAGCGTTTCGCGCATCCGCTCGATCGGGCGAGCCCGGCGTGATGGCTCGTCAGCGACGCCCAGACCGGATTGTCGAGCGGGTGCGGCATCATGATGGCGCCGAGCGTATCAGGAAGTCCGTGCCCGCCCCGATGCGGCCGATGCGTTTCAAACGCCGGCCGGAAGCCGCTCGCCGACACGCTTGCCCGCGGATGAAATGCCCGCTTCGAGCGCGCCGAAGCGCGACGTTCCGTTCGCTCAATCGCGGAAATTGTCGAACTGGAGCGGCACCTCGACCTCGCTCTTGCGCAAGAGCGCGATCGCGAGTTGCAGATCGTCCTTCTTCTTTCCGCTGATGCGCAGCTTCTCGCCGTTGATCTGCGTGTCGACCTTGAGCTTCGCGGCCTTGATCGCGGCGATGATCTTCTTCGCGACCGGCTGCTCGATGCCTTGCCTTACCGTGACGCTCTGCCGCGCGGAAGCGACATTGATCTCGGGCTCGCCGACATCGAGCGCGCGCACGTCGATCTTCCGCGCGGTCAGGCGCTGGCGCAGGATCTCGATCATCTGCTTCAGCTGGAAGTCGCTCGGTGCCGAGAGCGCGATGACGAAACCGTCGAGCTCGAACTTGGCGTCGACGCCCTTGAAATCGAAGCGGTTCGTCAGCTCGCGGCTTGCCTGGTCCACTGCGTTGGTCAGCTCGTGCTTGTCGACTTCCGATACGACGTCGAAGGAGGGCATTGCGCGGTCTCCACGGAATGGCTTCATTGTAGCCTTGCGCCGCGACGCTCGCGCTGCTGCATGCCATCGACGCCGGCGGCCTCGCAGGCGACAATCGCGCAATGCGGACGGCGACTTTCCCGGCATGGCTCGGAGCGACAATTCTTGCGCTCGCGATGCTCGCGTCGAGCACGGCGCGCGCGCTCGAATCGCGTCTCGTCGAGACGGACGGCGTGCGCTATCGCGTGGTCATGCTCGATCTTGCGCACGAGACGCTCGAGCTTCGCTGGCTCGACGACGAGGGCCGTGCCTACGGCAGCATCGATGCGCTGCGGCAGGCCGCGGAGACGGACGGCCGCATGCTGCTGTTCGCGACGAATGCCGGCATCTACGACCGCGAGAACCGGCCGCTCGGTCTCGCGATCGCCGACGGCAGGGTGCTGCGGCCGCTGAACACCGCTCGCGGGCGCTCCGGCAACTTCGGCATCCAGCCGAACGGCGTGTTCTATGTCGATCGCGCCGGCCGCGCGGGCGTCGTGACGACGGCAGCCTGGCGCGAGCGCGGCATCGAGGCACGCGTCGCGACGCAGTCGGGACCGATGCTCGTCGTCGACGGCGCCGTCAACGCGAACTTCGTCGAGGCATCGGAAAGCCGCAAATGGCGCAGCGGCGTCTGCGCACCGTCCGGCGGGCACGTCGCTTTCGCGGTCAGCGAGACGCCGGTGACGTTCCATGCGTTCGCGCGCCTGTTCCGCGACACGATCGGCTGCCGCGACGCGCTTTATCTCGACGGAACGCTGTCGCAAATCTGGACGGCGTCCGACGGTTATTCGGGTGCTCCGGCCGTCATGGTGAAGCCTTACGCCGCGATGCTTGCGGTGTTCGCCTCGCCGGAATCGCGCTAGCAGGACGAAGCAGCCTCTCCCGCAATCGGGAGAGGGAGCAGCGCATCGCGGCCAGCAGCGGGATGCGCTCTGCTAGCGGCCTTTCGCGGCCTTCTTCTGCTGCTTCTCCGCGCGCTTTTCCTTGAGCGATTTCGCCGGCTTCTTCTTGTCGTTCTTCTGCTGGTTCAGGCCTTTCATGCCAATCTCCGTCGATGATCGCGGCGAATCGAGCCGCCTGCTTGGGTGCCTGCGGCCATCGTAGCCTCTTTCGCTCGATCTTCAAGCGCCGGCCGGGCTCCGGTCCGGAAGCCGTCGGCGTGGGCGATGTCGTCGTCTCTCAGGCGTCGAGCGTCGCATCCATCGTGATCGCCGCGTTCATCACTTTCGAGAGCGGGCAACCGGCCTTGGCTTCGTTCGCGATGCGCTCGAACGTCGCGGCGTCCGCGCCCGGAATCTTCGCGTTGACGGTCAGGTGCGAAGAGGTGATCGCGAATCCGTCGCCGACCTTGTCGAGCGTGACGTCGGCCTTCGTGCGGATGTAATCGGGCGTCAGCTGATGGTTGCCGAGCATCAGCGACAGCGCCATCGAGAAGCAGGCTGCGTGCGCGGCTCCGAGCAGCTCTTCGGGATTCGTTCCGGGACCGTTCTCGAAGCGCGCCTTGAATCCGTAGGGCGCGTTCTTCAGCGCGCCGGTTTCCGTCGAGATCGTACCGCCGCCGTCCCTGAGACTTCCTTTCCATTCGGCCGAGCCGGACTTCTTCATGGTTTCTCCTTGTCGCGCGCTTGCGCAGTCGTGGTGGTGATCGGGTCGAGCTGAATCGTTTATCTGGGCGTCCGCGGAGCGGGGTTCAAGCGCGTCGCGACGCGGATTCGCAAGCTCGACCTCCGCAAGCTGAACGGATTGGCTCGCAACGGCGCGAATGGCCGCATCGCAATCCTGCGCATGCTGCGTGGCATGAGCCTTGCTTGCTTCTGCATATCGCGTACGAGGATCGTTCCCGCGATGCAAGCAAGCCGGCCCGCCCTCGTTTTTTCCCATACGCCCCTGATGGAATCCGAATCCAGACCATCGCGTTTCGTCGAGCGCATCTTCCGCCTGCGCGCGCTGGGTCTCGGGCTCGGCTTCTTCGTCGTCGCCGGCGTGCTGCACGAGAACGGTACCGAGCCATGGACTTGGACGCTGCTCGTCGTCAACGGCTTCCTGTGGCCGCATCTCGCGCGCCGGATCGCGCTCCACAGCGCCGATCCCGAGCGCGCCGAATTCAACAATCTCCTGATCGATTCGGCGATGGGCGGCGTGTGGGTCGCGCTGATGCGATTCAACCTGGTTCCGTCCGCGGTGCTGGTCGTGATGCTCGCGATCGACAAGATCAACGTCGGCGGATGGCGGCTCCTGCTGCGCGCGTTCGCATTGCAGGTGCTGGCCTGCGCGATCGTTTCGGCGGCGACCGGCTTCATGGTCGAACTTCGCAGCTCGACCGACGAGATCCTGTTCACGCTGCCGTTCCTGCTCGGTTATCCGCTCGCGATCAGCACCGCGACGTTCCTGCTCGCGCGTCGCGCCAGCCATCACAACCGCGCGCTGGCGAAGCAGATGCGCGTCGACGCCGCGACGGGCCTGCTCAATCGCTCGAGCTGGGAAGCCGTCGTCGACAGCGAGCTCCGGCGTTTCCGGCGCGGCGGCGCGGCGGTCGCGCTGCTGATGATCGACATCGACCGCTTCAAGGAGATCAACGACCGTTACGGCCACCTCGCCGGCGACGAGGTCATCGCCACGATCGCGTCGGTGATCCAGAGCTGCATCCGCGAGGTCGACGTCGCCGGCCGCTACGGCGGCGACGAATTCGGCGTCGTTCTCGCCCACACCGGAACGCACGCGACGCTCGTCGCCGCCGAGCGCATCCGGCAGCGCGTCGCAGAGACGCGGTTCGAGCGTAGCCCCGGCCTTTCCTGCACGCTCAGCATCGGCATCGCGCAGGCGACGCGAGCGATGGAAGATCGGCACGCATGGATCGCGCAGGCCGACGCGGCGCTCTATCGTGCCAAATCGGCGGGCCGCAACCAGACCGCCCGCGCCTGACCGGTCGCCGGGAAATCTCGCTTCGGCGTGCTTCCATCGAACGCCGCAAGCGACGCTCGCGCACGTTCTCCGAAAAAACAATCGCTTGCGCGATCGGTTTCCGCGAGACACGCACGCGGATCGTCCGCAAGCGGTTCCCCGACGGCTGCCGACCGGAATGCGTGCGACACGCATCGCACCGCGGCTCGGGCAGAATGAAGAATCGCGCGCCGCCGGATTGCCCGATGCCGAACACCCAGCGCCTCCGAGACTCCGATGGCTGGCTGCACCGCCGTCTGCACGCGTTGCGCCGCCGGCCGCGATTCAGCACGGCGGCGGCGCTGTTCCTCGTGCTGCTGGCAACGCTGATCGGTGCCGGCGTCGGCCTGACGCGCGGCATGCTGCTCGCGTTCGACGCCGCCGCGCTGATCTTCCTGGTGTCGATCACCTGGATGGCCTCGCATTCGTCGGCCGCGGCGATCCGTGCGGAGCTCGCCGGACAGGACGTCGGCCGCTGGGGCGTGCTCTGGATCAGCGTCGCGGTGTCGGCCGTGGCGGTCGTCTCGCTCGGCCTCGAGCTGCACGCCTCGCACACCGGCGGCTTCGCGCAGATCGCGCTGTCCGCGTCGAGCCTGGTGCTGTCGTGGTGCTTCCTCAACACGACGTTCGCACTGCACTACGCGCACGAGTACTACCTGTCCGCGAAGGAGAAGGCGCTCGAATTCCCGGGCACGGACGAGCCCGATTACTGGGACTTCATGTATTTCGCGTTCGTGCTCGGCATGACGTTCCAGGTCTCGGACGTCGCGATCGCGCGTCGCAGCGTGCGCCGCGTCGCGCTGGCGCACGGGATCATCGCGTTCTTCTTCGACGTCGTGCTCCTCGCGCTCAGCGTCAACGTCGTGGCCGGGACGATCTGACGGATCCATCGGGCCAGGACGCGCGCCCGTCGACGATCGTGCGCGTTTCGCCGCCGACCCAGACACGGGCCGCCGCGCGATCCTCCTCGATGCGCACGCGGATCGCGGCATCGCGGCCGATCTCGCGGCCCTGGCTCACGCGGTAGCCGCGCGCCAGCGGACCGTCGGGCTCGGCGTTCGCGATCCACGCGCCGATCAGTCCGTTCGCGGCGCCGGACGCGGGATCCTCGACGATGCCGACGCCGGACGGAAACGCGCGCACGACGAGCTCGTGATCGGGCGAGGCGCTTCGCGCGAAGACGCACAAGCCGAGACTGTCGCTCGCGCGGGCCAGCGCGCCGATCGCGGAGTGATCGGGATGCCAGGCGCGAAGATCGGCCTCGCGCGCGAACTCGGCGATCCACCAGCGGCGACCGCCATCGACGAACGCCGGCGGCAGCGCGCCCAGCGCGGCGGTGCCGAGCGCGGCGCGCAGCAGCGGCTCGTGGGCTGCATCGATCGGGAGCACGCGCGCGGCCGGCGCCTGCACGAACAGCGCAGGCGAGGCGTGCTCGCCTTCGACGCGGATCGGCAACGCGCCGGCACCGCATTCCTGGATCAGCAGGCCATCGCGCGGCGCGGCGAAACCGGTTTCGATCACGGCGTGCGCGCTGCCGATCGTCGGATGGCCGGCGAACGGGATCTCGCGCGCCGGAGTGAAGATGCGCAGCCGGTAGCTCGCGTCGCCCGAAGCCGGCGGCAGCACGAACGTCGTCTCGACGAGATCGGTCCACGCCGCGAACGCCTGCATGTCCGCAGTCGACCATGCCTGCGCGCCGATGACGACGCCGAGCGGATTGCCGCCGCCGGGGCGCGCGGGAAATACGTCGAGCTCGAGATAGCGGGATTCGGGCATTGCGGCGCGCTCGCGATTCCGGTCGGTGCGCAATCGGGACGGTTTGCGCGAATTCAAGCAAGGCTCATCGAGGGACGCGCTATGCTTACCGGATACTTCGGAGAAACGACCATGGCAACGCCTCGCGACATTGCCGTCATCGTCGGAAGCCTGCGCAAGGAATCGCTGAACCGCAAGATGGCGAAGACGCTGATCGGGATCGCACCGAAGACGCTCAGGCTGGAGATCGTCGAGATCCGCGCGCTCGCGCTCTTCGACGAGGACATCGAAGCCTCGCCGCCGGCCGAATGGACGGCGTTCCGCGAGCGCATCGGACGCGCCGACGGCGTCCTCTTCGTGACGCCGGAATACAACCGCTCGATGCCGGGCGTGCTGAAGAACGCGATCGACGTCGCGTCGCGCCCGTACGGGAAAAACATGTGGAACGGCAAGCCCGGCGCCGTCATCAGCGTCTCGCAGGGCGCGATCGGAGGGTTTGGCGCGAACCATCACCTGCGCCAGTCGCTCGTGTTCCTGAACGTGCCGGCCTTGCAGCAGCCGGAAGCCTACGTCGGCGGCGCCGCCAGGCTCTTCGACGAGAACGGCCAGCTTGCGAACGATGCGACGCGCGAGTTTCTCGATGCGTTCATGAAGGCCTACGCGGCGTGGGTCGAGAAGATCCTTGCCGCCCCCGCATGACCGTTCCGGTCTCGCACGATCCCGGGCAGCACCGCTTCGAGGCGAAGGTCGAAGGCCTCGATGCGACGCTCGACTACGTGCTCGACGACGACGGGCTGCACCACGGCAGGCCGACCGCCGGCCGCCGGGATGACGAGCGCCCGCGCGGCAGGACGATGACGATCACGCACGTGCGCGTGCCCGAGCCGATCGCCGGCCGCGGCATCGCCGGCGATCTCACGGCAGCGGCGCTCGCTCATGCGCGCCGCGAACGCTGGCGCGTCATTCCGCAATGTCCGTACGCGGCCGCCTACGTGCGCCGGCACCCGCAATGGTCGGACGTGCTGGAGACGCGCTGATGCGAGCGCGTCTGCGCTTGTCGGAACGCATCGCGAGGCCGTATCGTCGGCGACGTCTTCCGATCGAGCGAAGCGCCGATGCTCGTTGCTCCCGTCACCCTCGCGATCCTTGCGCTGACCTGCATCGTGTCGTTCGCGGCCTTCTCGAATCGCGCGCTGCTCGATCGCCTCGTGCTGTGGCCGCCCGCGATCGCGCGCAAAGGCCAGTACGACCGCCTGCTGACGTGCGGCTTCGTGCACGCGGACTTCGCGCACCTGCTGTTCAACATGTTCACGTTCTTCTCGTTCGGCGCGTACATGGAGCGCCTGTTCACGCCTCGCATCGGCGCGCTCGGCTACGCGGCGTTCTACGCGGCCGGCATCGTGATCTCGGCGCTGCCGAGCTTCCTGCGCCACCGCGACGACGCGGGCTATCGCAGCCTTGGCGCATCGGGCGCGGTCTCGGCCGTGCTGTTCGCGTACATCCTGATCAAGCCGTGGTCGATGATCTTCGTGTTCGCGTTTCCGGTTCCGGCGATCGTGTTCGCGCTGGTGTATCTCGGTTACACGATCTACATGGACCGCCGGCAGGCCGACCGCATCAACCACAGCGCGCATCTCTGGGGTGCGATCTACGGAATCCTGTTCACGCTCGCGCTGGAACCGGGCCTCGCCGGACGATTCCTCGACCAGCTCGTGCATCCGAGCTTCGCCGGCATCTGATTCCGCCAATGGAGACGTCATGAAACGCATCGCATGGATCTTTCCCGCACTGGCGAGCTTCGCCGCGTGCGCCATGCCGCCCGCTTCGAGCGACGAGCAGGCGATCCGTCGCGTCGAAGCGACGTTGTGCGACGCGATCCGGACCGGCGACGCCGACACGATCGCGCGCCTCGAGGACGAGACCTACACGTTGACGACCTCGCGCGGCGAAGTCACGACGCGCGCGGACGACATCGCGGACGCGCGCAAGGGAGACGTCCGCTACAGCGAGTTCCGCAATCACGATTCGAAGGTGCGCCTGTACGGCGACGCGGCGATCGTGACCGGCATCACTTCGCTCAAGGGCGAATCGGCCGGCAAGTCGTTCGCGCTGGACGTCGCCTTCACGGATACCTACGTGCGCCGTCCCGACGGCTGGAAGATCGCCGCGAGCCACGCGTCGCGTCTCGGCAAGCAATAGCGGGCTCGAGGCACCGCCGCGCGATCGGCCTGTCCCCGTCCTGCTTCAGTCGATCCGTTTCAGACCGGATCTGTTTGAAGGCGGATTTGTTTCAAGGCGGATCTGTTTTTCAGGACGGATCTCTTTCAACCGGAGCTCATGAAATGGCGTACAAAGGCGGCTGTCATTGCGGGAACATCGCGTTCGAGGTCGACGGCGAGATCGACCAGGTCATCGAATGCAACTGCTCGATCTGCAGCAAGCGCGGCTATCTGCTCTGGTTCGTGCCGCGCGCGAGCCTGCATGTAGACGGCCCGGAAACTCCGATGTCGACGTACACGTTCAACAAGCACCGCATCCAGCATCGGTTCTGCCCGACCTGCGGCGTCGCACCGTTCGGATTGGGGACGGACGGCAAGGGCAACGAGATGGCTGCGATGAACGTGCGCTGCTTCGAGGGCGTGGAACCCGCGAAGCTGAAGATCGTGCCGTACGACGGACGCAGCGCCTGAGTAAAGCTCGCAGAGGCCGGCACGCCCGGGCCGCGACGCGCGGCCGCTTCGCGCGCCTCGCAATCGTCGCGCTCGCATGCCTGGCGGCATCGGCGTGCAGCTCATTGCGCTATTACGCGCACGTCGGCGCGGGCGAAGCCTCGCTGCTCGTCCATCGCCGGTCGATCGTGCGGATCGTCGCGGACGAGAAGGCCGATCCGCATCTGCGCGCGCGTCTTGCGGGCGCGCTCGAGGCGAGACGTTTCGCGTCCGTCCACCTCGGGTTGCCGCGCAACCGGAGCTACACGACCTACGTCGATCTCGGCCGGCCCTACGCCACGTGGAACGTGTTCGCGACGCCCGAGTTCTCGGTCGACCCGGTCACGCACTGTTTTCCGCTTGCGGGCTGCGTCGCGTATCTCGGCTTCTTCGATCGCGCGCGGGCCGGGCGCGAAGCGGCGCGGCTCGCGGCTGAAGGCGACGATACCGCGATCGAGGGTGCGGCGGCGTACTCGACGCTCGGCTGGTTCGCCGATCCGATCCTGAGCAGCATGTTGCGCTGGGACGACGACACGCTCGCAGGCGTGATCTTTCACGAGCTCGCGCATCAGCGCGTCTACCTCGCCGGCGACACCGCGTTCGACGAGTCGTTCGCGACGTTCGTCGAGCAGGAGGGCTTGCGCGAGTGGCGTTCGGCGCGCGGATTGCCCGCGTCCGACGGCGAGCGCGCCGCTCACGACGAAGCATTCACCGGGCTCGTGCTCGATCTTCGCGAGCGGTTGCGCACGCTCTATGCACGCGAGCTCGACGCTCCGGCCGAGCGCGACGCCAAGGCCGCCGAGATCGCGGCGTTCCGCGAGCGCTACGCGCGTCTGCGCGCCGGCTGGCGCAACGACGATCGTTACGACGCCTGGCTCGCCCGGCCGATCAACAATGCGCGCCTCGTTCCGTTCGGACTCTACGATCGATGGGTGACGGCTTTCGAAGCGCTTTTCGCGCAATCGGATCGCGATTGGGCGAGGTTCTACGCACGCGTCGAAGCACTGGCGCAGCTCGATTCCGCTGGCAGGGCACGCGATCTCGAAGCGCTGGCGGCATCTCCGGCCGATCGAAAATAAATGCAAATGCTCGCGGTTTCGCGACAAGCTCAGCGCGCGTTCACCGCGCCGAGGTAGCTTGAAAACCGCGTCGGATTGCCCGAGATAGCCATCATGAAGACGAAATTCAAAATCGGTGTCGCAGCGGTTCTGCTGATGCTGCTTTCCGGCTGCGTCTACGAGCCTTACGGCTACACGCGCCCGGACGGCTACTACGGCGACGCGTACTACGGCTCGTACTACGGCGGCGGCGGCTACTACGCCGCGCCGGGCTATTACTACGACCCCTGGTATTACGGTTATCCGGGGTACGGCGTCGGCATCTATTACAGCGATCGCCACTACCATCACGGCGGCTGGAACCACGGTGGCTGGGATCATGGCGGAAGCCACGGCGGCTGGAGCCGCGGCGGGCATCATGGCGGTCACGCCGCGCCGTCGCGCCCGGTTCCCTCGCGTCCGCACAGGAACTGACGACGCCGGCAGCCGGACCGGCAGCCGCTAGCGGAGCGAAGCGCGCCGATTGTCGGCGCGCTTTCCTTACTGAAGCGTCCGCTCAGTCTTTCGGCTTCGTCGCGTTCGGCTTGGGCGGAGCGGGCGGTGCCTTCGCCGTTCCCGGCTTTCCGCGCGTCGGCTTGGCGATCTTGCCGGTCCCGGTCTTGTCTTCCTTCGTGAACCGCGCGTTGGCGAACGCCTGATACTCCTCGACGGTCACGACGCCGTCCTTGTTGGCGTCCCATTTGCCGACCATCTGCTCGGCCGAATGCAGGTTGCGTTCCATCATCGGCGGCGAGTGCGCGACCTCGTTCGCGTCGACCTTGTGGTCGTGGTTCGTGTCGAGCTTGTCGAAGTACTTGCGCGTGAACGCGAGATATTCCTCGCGCGTGATGACGCCATCGTTGTTCGTGTCGGTCTCGTCGAAAGCGTCGGGATGCGAAGGATTCCTCGTCGCGGGCGCGGCATCGGACGCCGTGTTCCCGGCAGATTGCGCACAAGCGGCCGCGGCTGGAAGAAGCGCGAACAGCGCGGCGAGGATGGCGTGGCGGGACATCGGTTTCATCTCCGGGTGGATCGCGGCGACGCGAAGCATAGTGGATCGGCGTGGTTGACGCGGCGCGTGCGGTGCGCGCTCGATCCGATCGACGTGCAAGGCCGGAAAAAGTTCCGGGGCGGAGTCAACGCGAGCATCCGCTCGATCGTTCGAGGCAGCACCGATCGCGAGGCGATCTGCTCACGGAGACGAAGCCATGAAATCGCTGAAGTTCTGCATCGTTGCGGGCGCTTTCCTGCTGGCGCTGTCGGCGCCGGTGGGCGCGCGGACGCTCGTCGGCGTATCGGTCGGAGTTCCGCCGCCTCGCGTCGTGCGCGTCGTCGTTCGGCCCGCGTATGCAGAAATTCCCGGCTACTGGCGCTGGAACGGCGTGCGTCGCGTCTGGATCGCCGGCTATCGCGTCGCCGCGCGTCCCGGCTATCGGTACGTTCCCGCGCGCTGGCGCGCGCGCCCCGGATGGCGCCTGCGCGCGGGCTACCGTGTGCGCTGAAGCGTCCGCGTCATCGTGCGGACGCGATCATTTGCGCGATCGCGTCCAGCGCTCGTATTCGGCTTGCGAGATGCGGCCGTCGCGGTTGCCGTCCGCGTAGATGAAATCGTTGGCCAGGAGGTCGTACGCCTGGGCGTCGGCTTCCGAGATATAGGCCTTGCCGCCCGAAAGCTGCGCGAACGGCGGTGGGGGTGCATAGGTGCGCGGGCCAGGTTGCGCCGCATGCACGGTCAACTGTCCTTCCGGCGTCTGGTAGGTGGCGGTCGACGCATCGGTCTGCCCGGCCGGCGCGTCGAGCGCCCAGAGCAATGCCAGCGTCGCGGCGGCGATCGCGTGCGTGCGAATCGACATGACGGATTCCTCGCGGATCTTGGGGCGAAGCCCCGGCGTGTCGAACCCTAGCGCGGGCGCATTAACCGCGACCAAATCCGTTCCGCGGCGTTTTCGGAATGTCTTCCGAACCTTTCGCCACGCGTCGCGGCGGCGCCTGCTGTATCGTCGGCGCATGCCGAGCTCGCATCCGCGTGGCCCGCGAGCGCTTGCTGCCATCGCGGCGTTCAAATTCCTGAAGTCGGGGTCGCTGATCGCGCTTGCGATCCTGCTCTCGCGCCTGCGCGAGCCGGCCGCGGCCGCGCGTTTCGCCGAATGGCTGCGAGCGCTGCCGATCGCGGCCGGGCATGAGTTCGTCGGCCGCGCGGTCCGGAACCTCGTCGGGCTCAGCCCGCACGCGATCGGTCTCATCGGCCTCGTCGCGATCGGATACGCCGCGCTCTACGCGGTCGAGGGCTACGGTCTCTGGCGGCATGCGCGCTGGGCCGAGTATCTGACGATCGTCGCGACGTCGACATTCGTTCCGGTCGAGATCTGGGAGCTGTGGGCGCGCTTCACGCCGATGAAAGTGCTCGCACTCGCGATCAACGTCGCGATCATCGCGTATCTCGCCTGGCTGCTGCGTCGCGAGCGCATCGCCCGCGACGAATCGGCGCAGCCCGGGCGATCGCCGTCCCGATTGCCATGAGCGGCGCGTCGCGGACTTCCTCGCGCAGGGCGGCGCTCGCGGCGGTGGTGCTCGCGCTCGCCGCGTGCAGCCGAGCGCCGGAAACGCAGCCGGCCGGTCCGGCACGCGTCGCGCCGGTTGCCGTGGCGGAGTCTCCCGTTGCAGCGCCCGGACCGGCGCCCGCGCCGATCGTGCATGAATCCGAGATCCCTTACGTGGCAACCGCTTCGTCCACGGCGTGCGTCGCGAAAGCGGACGCCGGTCCCGAGACGAAGGCGAGCGAGATCCATCGCTGGGTCGACGCCGCCGGCGTGACGCATTATTCGGATCATCCGCCTGGAGCCGGAGTCAGCGGACACCGCGTCCTTGCGGTCAGCGGACTGCCGCCGGTGCAGGTCGAGGCGAGCGGCTACGACGTGAACCTTCCGGCCGATCTCTCGAGCCGCGCGGTCGCCGACGCGGCCGGCGTGCAACGCGTCTTCCGCGACGTGCTCGGCGTCGCCACCGTTCCGGGGCTCGTGCTGAAGGCGGTTTTCGTCCGCGACGAGGCCGCCTATGTGCAGTTGACGGGCCAAGGCACGCTCGCGACGTCGTCCGGAGCCTATGTGCCGCAGCAGCGCACGATCTACGTGCGCATGCAGGACGGCGACGAGCTCGCGTTCTCGGTGCTGCGGCACGAGATGACGCATGCGCTGATCCACGAGGAAGTCGGCAATCTTCCGGTCGCGCTGAACGAAGGGCTCGCCGAGTATTTCCGGCGCTATCGCGTCGCCGGCACGGGCGGGCAGGTCGATATCGGCGCCGACCGGCGCGAGCTCGCCGGAGCGGCGCCCACGGGCGATGCCGGCGATGCGCTCGTCGATCTCCTGGCGCTCGACGGCATGGCTTTCTATTCGGCCGATCGCGAGCAGCGCTATCTTCGCGCGTATGCGCTCGCGGCCGTGCTGATGCGAGGCGGCGAGGCGACCGCCGCGCTCCGCGCCGTGCTGGCCGCCCAGCGCGCGGAGCCCTGCGTCGCGGTCGCTCCTGAAACCGTGCTCGGGACCCGCTATCCCGGCGGTCTCGCCGCGCTCGCGGCCGACTGGGCCGCGTTCCTGCGCGATCCGCCGCATTCCGTACGGGCTTATTGAGGGGGAAATCGGCGGCGAGGAAGCGGATCCATCGGCACTTGACAGCCCGCCGCCGGCCTGTCGCCTGTTGCCAAACGTTCAGGTAAACTGCCGCCGCTGTGTTTGCACGGTCACCTTGGATCTGTGACCCGATGCAGCGCCGATCGCCGATCCGCTACGTCGCTTCACGTACACCTGCACGCCCAGTGTTCGACACGCCGCCAGACGGCGTGAGCAGTTTCAACCAGCTCAAAATCTGTGGAGAGTTCCATGTCGGATCGTCAGATCGGTACCGTCAAGTGGTTCAACGAGAGCAAGGGGTTCGGCTTCATCAGCCGTGACAACGGGCCGGATGTATTCGTGCATTTCCGTGCGATCAGCGGCACGGGTTTCCGCACGCTGCAGGAAGGGCAGAAAGTCAGCTTCCGCGTAGTGCAGGGCCAGAAGGGGCTGCAGGCGGAAGACGTGACCCCCGCCTGACACGAGTTTCCCTGAAAGCATTTCCGGATGAGGCCGCGGCGGATGCCGCGGCCTTTTTCTTTGGCGCCGCGGCCGGGGCGCAGATGGCATCATGAGCGTCCATCCATGGAAAGCCTCGCGATGTCCGATCCCTCAGCGCTCGTCATTCCTCCGCGCCTGCACGATCTCGGCGACGGCTTCGTCGTGCGGCGGCTGCTGCCGTTCCGCCTGCGTCGCCATGTCGGTCCGTTCGTGTTCTTCGATCATTTCGGTCCGGTCGCTCTCGAAGCCGGCCGCGGCATGGACGTCCGGCCGCATCCGCACATCGGCCTTGCGACCGTCACCTATCTCTACGAAGGCGCGATCGAGCACCGCGACAGCCTCGGCTCCGACCAGGTGATCCGTCCCGGCGACGTGAACTGGATGACGGCGGGCCGCGGCATCGTGCATTCCGAGCGCACCCCGGCGCCGGAGCGCGCGGCGGGCCATCGCCTGCACGGCGTGCAGACCTGGCTCGCGCTGCCGCTCGCGAGCGAGGACGCGGAGCCCGCCTTCCATCACCACGCCGCCGCGACGCTGCCGGAGGACGAGCGCGACGGCGTCCGCCTGCGCGTGATCGCGGGCCGCGCGTTCGGCATGGAATCGCCGGTGCGCGTGCATTCGCCGACGCTTTACGTCGATGCGCGTTTCGAGGCGGGCCGTCGTCTCGCGATCGAAGGCGAGCACGCCGAGCGCGCGGTCTATGCGATCGACGGCGAGGTTTTCCTCGACGGCGCGCAGCTCGAGCCCGGCACGATGCATGTGCTCGCTCCCGGCGGAACGGCCGAGCTTTCGGCGCGGACGCCCGCGCGCGTTCTGCTGCTCGGCGGCGCGCCGCTCGATGGCGAGCGGCTCTTGTGGTGGAACTTCGTCGCGTCGAGCGCCGCGCGCATCGAGCGAGCGAAGGCCGACTGGTCCGCGCAGCGCTTCGGCCGCGTGCCGGGCGAGACCGAGTTCATCCCGCTGCCGGAACGTTGATTTCCGTCGCATCGGTGCTCGCGAGCCGGCGGGCGCCGATGGAGATCCGCATGTCGCGCTACACGAGCTTTCGCGATTTCTATCCGTTCTACCTGTCGCAGCACGCGGACAGAACGTGCCGGCGCCTGCATTTCGTCGGAAGCTTGTTCGTGATCGGCACGATCGTCCTCGCGATCGCGGCCGCGAAGCCGCGCTGGCTGCTGCTGGCGCCGCTCGCCGGCTACGGATTCGCCTGGACCGGCCATTTCTTCTTCGAGAAGAACCGGCCGGCGACCTTCGCGTACCCCCTCTACAGCCTTGCCGGCGACTGGGTCATGTTCCGGGACATCCTGTGCCGGCGGATCCCTTTTTGAGGTCGTCGGCACGGGAGTCCGATGCCGCATCCGTCCATGGCATGACTTTCGACCGATCGCTAGGATGATCTTCGCTGGCTAATCTGCACGGCGATGGCGCGTGCGGGTCCGCTCATGCGCCGCGTTCCCGGAGAAGGCCATGCGTCCACAATTGCTGTGCTGCCTCGTTTCGCTGGCGGCGATCCCGCTCGCTCATGCGGTCACGGTCGACGATCTGCTCGCCAAGAACCTCGAAGCACGCGGCGGCGCCGACAAGGTTGCCGCGATCCATACGCTGAAATCCGAAGGCAAGCTCCTCTTCGGAGGCCAGATCGAGCTCGCCCTGACGCAATACCAGAAGGCGCCGGATTCCGTGCGCACGGAGGCGAGCGTGCAGGGCCTCACCGCCGTACAGGCCTGGGATGGCAAGGAAGGCTGGCAGATCTCGCCTTTCCAGGGACGCAAGGATCCGGAAAAGATGTCGGCCGACGACGCGAAGGCGCTCGCCGACGACGCGCCGATCGCGGGCGCGCTGATCGGCGCGCGCGAACGCGGCGCGAAGATCGACTACCTCGGCATCGAGGACGTCGACGGCACCGAGGCGCACAAGCTCAAGGTGACGCTCGAGAACGGCGACGTCGAGTACGTATTCCTCGATCCCGATCATTTCCTCGAGATCCGCACGGTCGCGCAACGCAGCGTGCGCGGCACCGTCGTCGAGACCGTCACCGACTACGGCGACTACGAAGAGGTCGGCGGGGTTTATTTCCCGTTCTCGACGACGGCCGAGAACAAGGCCGACGGCAGCCGCACGCAGACGACGATCGATCACGCGGAGGCGAACGTCGCTCTCGACGACGCGCTGTTCGCGTTTCCGGCAGCGAAGACGGGAGGTGCGAAATGAGGGCGCGCAGGCATTCCGCGGTTGCTTCCTTGTACGTGTCGATCGCGACGCTTGCGATGTCGGCATCGGCCTTCGCCGCGGGCAGCGCCGCGGCCCCGGACGCGCCGCGCTTCGACGCCGGCGTCATATCCGGCCTTGGCGCGCGCAACATCGGCTCGGCCGCGATGAGCGGGCGCATCGCCGCGCTCGCCGCGATGCCGGAGAAGGACGGCAAGACATTGCTCTTCGTCGGTGCGGCGTCCGGCGGCGTCTGGAAGTCGACCGACAGCGGCACGACGTTCAAGCCGGTGTTCGACAAGCAGCCCGTGCAGTCGATCGGATCGATCGCGATCGATCCGTCGAACCATCAGACGATCTGGGTCGGCACCGGCGAATCGTGGACGCGCAATTCGGTCTCGATCGGCAACGGCATCTACAAGTCGACCGACGGCGGCGAGACCTGGACGAAGATGGGTCTCGACGATTCCGAGCGCATCGCAAAGGTGCTCGTCGATCCGCGCGACGGCAACACGGTCTACGCGTGCGCGCCCGGCAAGCTCTGGAGCGATTCGGCCGATCGCGGCCTCTACAAGACGACCGATGGCGGCAAGTCGTGGTCGCTCGTGCTGAAGGGGAAAAACCTCTCGACGGGCTGCTCGTCGATCTCGCTCGATCCGAAAGACCCGAACACGATTTTCGCCGCACTCTGGGATTTCCGGCGCAAGGGCTGGACGTTCCGCTCGGGCGGCGACTCGGCCGAGAAGCCGTCGGGCAGCGGGTTGTTCCGCTCGGGCGACGGCGGCAAGTCGTGGACCGAAATCACCGACGCCGCGAACAAGGGCTTTCCGAAGAAGCCGTACGGCCGCCTCGCGGTCGCGGTCGCGCCGTCGGCGCCGGACATCGTCTACGCGTTCGTCGAATCGACCGACTCGGCGCTCTATCGCTCCGACGACGGCGGCAAGACCTGGGACAAGCGCGACAAGAGCCAGCTGATGGTCTGGCGTCCGTTCTACTTCGCCAATCTCATCGTCGATCCAACCAATCCCGATCGCCTGTTCAAACCCGATCTCAACCTCATCATGAGCTCGGACGGCGGCAAGGCGTTCGCGAACGTCGGCGGCGGCACGCACGGCGATCACCACGTCGTCTGGATCGATCCGGCCAATCCGCAGCACGTGATCACCGGCGACGACGGCGGCCTCTGGCAGTCGTACGACGGCGGCAACAAGTGGTGGAAGCAGAACAACCTGCCGGTCTCGCAGTTCTATCACGTGTCGATCGACCAGTCGGATCCGTTCCACGTCTACGGCGGTCTGCAGGACAACTCCTCGTGGGTCGGCGACAGCCAGTATCCCGGCGGCATCACGAACTCGCGCTGGGAGAACATGTACGGCGGCGACGGCTTCTGGATGTTCGAGGATCCGTCCGATCCCGATTACATCTATGCCGAATACCAGGGCGGCACGATCGGCCGCATCAACCGCCGGACGCACGAGTTCCGCTCGATCCAGCCCGAGGCGAACTACAACGAGAAACTGCGCTGGAACTGGAACACGCCGATCGCGCTCTCGCCGAACGAGAAGGGCACGATCTACATCGGCGCGCAGTTCCTGTTCCGCTCGCGCGATCACGGCCAGAGCTGGGACCGCATCTCGCCCGACCTGACCACGAACGATCCGGTCAAGCAGAAGCAGGAAGAATCGGGCGGCGTCACGGTCGACAATTCGGCGGCTGAGACGCACACGACCATCTACTCGATCTCCGAATCGCCGAAAGCGGCGGGCACGATCTGGGTCGGCACCGACGACGGCAACGTGCAGGTCACGCAGGACGGCGGCAAGTCGTGGAAGAACGTCGTCCGCAACGTCAGGGGCGTTCCCGATCATTCGTGGGTTTCGTGGGTAGAGGCCGGCAGGTTCGATGCCGGCACCGCGTTCGTCGCGTTCGATCGCCACACGTTCGGAGACATGGCGCCGTACATCTATCGCACGAACGACTACGGAAGCACCTGGACCGCGCTCGTCACGCCGAAGGATGCGAAAGGCCTCGTCGGCTACGCGCACGTCATCAAGCAGGATCCGGTCAAGCCGGACATCCTCTACGCCGGCACCGAATTCGGGCTCTGGATCTCGATCGACGGCGGCCACGAGTGGGCGCGCTTCAAGGGCGGCGACATGCCGGCCGTCGCGGTGCGCGACATGGCGTTCCAGAAGCGCGACGCCTCGCTCGCGCTCGCGACGCACGGCCGCGGCATCTGGATCATCGACGACCTGACGCCGCTGCGCGCGCTCGACGCGAAGACGCTCGACAGCGAGCTCGCGTTCCTCGCGACCAAGCCGATCCAGCAGCGCATCAACGCGTTCGGCGGCTGGCCCGAGGGCGATGCGAGCTTCACGGGACCGAATCCGCCGAACGGCGCCGAGATCACGTACTACCAGAAGAGCCGCCATCTCTTCGGCAAGCTGAAGCTCGACGTGCTCGACGACAAGGGAGAGGTCATCGACACGATCCCTGCGAGCGTGCGACGCGGCATCAACCGCGTGACATGGTCGATGCGCGTCAAGCCGCCGCGCGTTCCCCCGGCCGCGCAGATCGCGTACAACTCGACGCAGGGCCCGCGCGTTCCACCCGGCACGTACACGGTGCGCATGACGAAGGGCAAGGACGTCTACGAGACCAAGATCGACGTCGGCCTCGACCGCCGCGTCACGTTCACCGCGGCGGACCGCCGCGCGCAATACGACGCTGCGATGCGCGTTCGCGCGCTGTTCGGCGAGATGAGCGATCTCGTGTTCCGGATCAACGCCGTGCGCAGAGAGGCCGATGCCGCCGGGGCGAAGCTGTCCGCGAACGACCCGGAGCGCAAGCAGCTTGCATCGCTCTCGACCGCGGCGGACGAGATCCGCAAGAAGATCGTCGCGACGAAGGAGGGCGGCGCGATCACCGGCGAGGAGCGCCTGCGCGAGCACATGGACACGCTCTACGGCAGCATCATGTCGTACGAAGGCAAGCCGACCGACTACCAGCTCGCGCGCATCGACGCGCTGAACCGCGAGCTCGGCGACGTGAAGCAGCAGTTCGCGACGCTGCGCTCGGGCGATCTTGCGAAGACGAACGCGAGCCTGCGCGCGAAGAACCAGCCGGAGATCACCGTGCCGGACGCTCCGCCGCCCAAGGCGGGCGAAACCGGCGGCGCGCCCGACAAGGATGCCGGCGAGCCGCATGCGCCGTGGGACCGCGACTGACGGCGCCGCCGGCCGTCGCGATCCGCTGAAGTCGCTCGCGTCCCGCTGCTTGCGTGGACGCGAGCGAATCCGCGACCATTCGGTTCCCTGAGTCTGATGGTCGTGGTTTCGTGCAGGATCACCGCGAAAACGCCGATTCGCCTGTCCGCGAAGCGGGTCGCCTGCGTTACATCGATGCGCTGCGCGGACTCGCGGCGCTGCTCGTCCTGTGGCTGCACGTCGCGAACAGCTATCGCGCGCTGAGCCCGCAGACCGCCGCGCACGCGCGCTGGCTCAACGACTACGTCTCCGAGATCGACATCGGCCGCATCGGCGTCGTCGTGTTCTTCCTGATCTCGGGCTTCGTCATTCCTTTCAGCATCCGCTCCGGCAGCGCGGCGCCGATCGGCAGCTTCGCGATCCGCCGCGTCTTCCGCATCTATCCGGCGTACTGGCTTTCGGTGCCGCTCGCGGCATTCGTGTTCTTCTGGTCGGGCGGACGATCGTTCACGGCGGGCGATTTCCTCGTCAACCTGACGCTGCTGCAGGAAGTGTTCGGCGTGCGCGACGCCAATCCGGTCTACTGGACGCTGCTCGTCGAGCTCGCGTTCTACGCGCTCTGCGTCGCGTTGCTGCTCGGCCGCAGCCTCCAGTCGACGCGCCGCGTCGCGATCGTCTGCGCTTCATTGGCCGCCATGCATCTCCTCGGCGTGTTCATGGTCTGGATCGGCCGGCCCGTGCTGACGGTCGGCGCGGCATTCTGGATGCTGAATCTCTCGGTCATGTTCTGGGGCACGCTGTACCGGCTCGACTGGCGCCGCGATCGCATCGGGATGCTCGTGCTGTGGGGCGTCGGCATCGCCTATGCGCTTGCGTTGCCGGTCGCTTCGATCGCGGTCGGCAAGTCGTTGCCGATCTACACGGTTTCCTACGCGATCGGGTTCTTCGTCTTCGTCGCCGGCACGCGCTTCGTGCGCATCGAGACGCGCTTGACCGACTGGCTCGGGCGGATCAGCTATTCGATCTACCTGTTCCATCCGATCGTGTTCCAGCCGATCTTCCTCTGGCTGATCACGCGGCCGGTCGGCTCGCCGTGGCGCACGCAGCATCTTGCGGTCTATCTGGTCCTGAATCTCGTGCTGACGCTGATCGCGGCTTCATTCGTGTTCCGCTTCGTCGAACGGCCGATGATCCGTCTCGGCCATCGCCTTGCGACGCGTTACGAACAGCGCGCCGCGCAAGCCGGCGAGGTCGCGGTGCCCGTTCGCTCGCCCGAGGTCGCGGCGAAGATCGCGGCGGAAGCCGCCGGCTGATCAGTGGGCCGCGCCGGGCCCGACATTGCCGAACGGCGGTTTGGCGAGCCAGACGATCGGGATCATCACGACGAAGAGCGCGGCGTAGAGCAGGAACACGTCGTTGACCGCGAGCGTCAGCGCCTCGCGATTGACGATGCCTTCGATGATCGCCCACGGCGCGTCGCCGCGCGCGCCGGCCGACCCGAGCCCGCCGAGGAACTGGTGCGTCGCCGGATTCACCGAGTTGATGTGCGCCGCGAGCGTCGCGTGATGGAAATCGCCGCGATGCTGCCACATCGTCACGGTCACCGCCGTCGAGATGCTCGCCGCGATCGTGCGGAAGAAGTTCGAGAGCCCCGACGCCGAAGCGATCTCGTTCGGCTTCAGGCCCGAGAGGATCACCTGGTTCAGCGGAATGAAGAAGCAGGGGATCGCGAGGCCCATCAGGAAGCGCGGCAGCACGAACTGCCAGAACGCCGTGTCGGCCGGGAACGTCGAGAACCAGTACGACGTCGCCGCGAACACGACGAACGAGAATGTCACGACGGCGCGCAGCTCGAGCCGCTGGATGTTGCGCCCGATGATCGGCGACATCAGGAACGCGAGGATGCCGACCGGCGCCGTCGCGTAGCCGGCCCACGACGCGGTGTAGCCGACGACGGTCTGGAGCCACAGCGGGTACACGACGTTGATGCCGAAGAACGCGGTCATGCCGAGCGCCATCGAGGCGACGCCGATCGTGAAATTGCGCGAGCGGAACAGCGAAAGGTCGACGATCGGATGCCGCTCGGTCAGTTCCCAGGCGACGAAGAACACGAGGCAGACGAGGGCGATGACGCCGAGCGTCGTGATCATCGGCGAGGCGAACCAGTCCTTGTCGTTGCCGTTGTCGAGCATGAACTGGAGGCAGCCGATGCCGACGATCAGCAGCACGAGGCCGATCATGTCGATCGGCGCCTTCACGGTCGCCGACTCGCGCTGGCGCAGGAGCGTCCACGTGATCACGACCGCGAGCACGCCGACCGGCACGTTGATGTAGAAGATCCACGGCCAGGAATAATTGTCGGTGAGGTAGCCGCCGAGGATCGGGCCGAAGATCGGCGCGACGACGACCGTCATCGCCCAGAGCGCGAGCGCGAGGCCTTTCTTCTCGTTCGGATAGTTGTTGAGCAGCAGCGAGAGCGACAGCGCGACCATCGGGCCCGAACCCGCCCCCTGCAGCAGGCGTCCGACGACGAGCATCGGCATCGAGACCGCGAGCCCGCAGAACGTCGACATCGCGACGAACAGCAGCGCGGAGACGCAGAAGCTCCGGACTTCGCCGAAGCGGCGGCCGATCCAGCCGGAGAGCGGCTGCATGATCGCGCTTGCGAGCGAATACGACGAGATCGCCCAGGTGCCTTCCTGCGGGCTCACCGCGAGACTGCCCGCGATGTGCGGCACCGACACGTTGACGATCGTGATGTCGAGCACTTCCATGAACGTCGCGAACGCGACGGCGACCGTCAGCAACGCGAGCGGCGCGCCGTGGAGCGGCGTCGGGGCATTCGGCGCGGCGTCGGCCATCGCCCGGCTCAGCGAGAGGTTCCGAGATTCGCGCGCACGATCGCATCGGCCTCGGCTTCGGCCTTCGCGAAATCGTTCGCGTAGACGTCGGTCCTGGCGACCGGCTTCGTCGCCGGCGCGGATGCCAGCACGGCGCCGTTGCGATCGTGGGTATCGACTTTCACCGACGTCGAGAGACCGACGCGCAGCGGATGCTTCTCGAGCTCCTTCGGATCGAGCGAGATGCGCACCGGCACGCGCTGCACGACCTTGATCCAGTTGCCCGACGCGTTCTGCGGCGGCAGCAGCGCGAACGCAGCACCGGTGCCGGGCGCAAGGCCGATCACGCGGCCGTGGAACCCGGCCTCGCCGCCGTAGAGATCGCTCTCGATCTCGACCGGCTGGCCGATGCGGATGTGGCGCAGCTGGCTTTCCTTGAAATTCGCGTCGACCCAGAGATCGCCGAGCGGAATGATCGTCATCAGCGGCGCGCCGGGCTGGATGCGGCTGCCGACCTGCACGGCGCGCTGCGCGACGTAGCCGCCGACCGGCGCGACGATCGCGTTGCGCTCCGCGTTGATCCACGCTTCGCGGAATGCGGCTTTCGCCTGCATGACCACGGGATTCCCGGCGAGCGGAGTGCCGTCGACGAGCGCATGCGCGGCGGCGCTCTGGCGCTCGACCTGTTCGAGCGCGTTCCGCGCGTTGCGCACGGCTTCCTCGGCGTGCGCGACTTCCTCCGGAGCGATTGCCTTCTCGGCGAGAAGCGGCTTGCGGCGCTTGAGATCGGCCTCGGCCTGCGCGAGGTCGGTCTTGCGGCTCGCGATCGCCGAGTCGTATTGCGAGGCCATCTCCGCCTGCTGGCGCACCTGGCGCACGGCGCTCGCGAGCGCGCTCTTCGCCTTGGCGAGCGCGACCTGGCTGTCGGTCGGATCGAGCTCGACGAGCGGCTGGCCTTCGGTCACGAGCTGCGTGTCGTCGGCGAGCACCGCGATGACCGTGCCGGGCACCTGCGAGGCGATCGTCACCTGATTGCCGCTGACGTACGCGTCGTCGGTCGTCTCGCGCAGCGAGAACACGAAGACATACAGCGCATACCACGCGATGCCGGCCAGCACGAACGCGGCGGCGATGATCAGCAGCAGCGCGCGACGCTTTCCGTTGCCATTGCCGTTGCCTTTCGTCGGCTCGCCGTTGCCGGAGCGGCCGTTCGTCGGGGATCGTTCCTGATCGCTCATGGAAGCTCGCTCTTCTCGGGGCTCTTGTGCGAAGCGGATGCGCTCGCTGCGGTATCAGTGGTGGCGTCGACGCCCGCGAAGCGGTAGCCGCCGCCGAGCGCCTTGATCAGCGCGATGTCGGTCGACAGCGCCTGCGCGTGCAGCGCCGTCGCGGCGTCCTGTTGCTGGATCACCTCGGCTTCGGCGCCGATCACGGCGCGGTCGTCGCCGATGCCGCGCTTCGAGCGCGCCGTCGCGGTGGCTTGCAGGGACCGGCTTGCGGCGACCTGCGTGTCGCGCTCGCGGCGGCGCGAGGCGAGCTCAAGCGCCGTCAGCGCCTGCGTGGCGACATCGTGTGCCGCCGACACCACCGCGCTGTCGTATTCGGCCGCGGCCGCATCGAGCTCGGCCTTCGACGCGCCGAAGCGCGCTTCGAGCCGGCCGCCTTCGAAGATCGGCAGGTGGATCGCAGGCGAGATGTCGAACACGCGGCTGCCGCCGTCGAAGAGCTTGCCCATGTCGATCGACGAAAGTCCCGCGAGCGCGCCGATGCTGATGTCCGGATAGAACGCAGCGCGCGCCTGGTCGGCTTTGCCGAGCGCCGCCTCCACGCGCCAGCGGCTTGCCGCGATGTCGGGGCGTCGCGCGAGGAGATCGATGCCGGCGTCGGCCGGCAGCGACGCATCGATCTCGGGCAGCGGTTCCGGCGTCAGCGCCGGCAGCTCGGCGGGCGCGATGCCGAGCAGCGCCGCGAGTGCAGCCGCCTTGACGCGAGCCGAGCCGAGATACGCTTCGTGCTGCTCGCGCGCGCCGGCAAGCCGTGTGCGCGCCTGATAGAGCACGTCGGGCGGATCGACCTCGTGCGAGACGCGAAGATCCGCGATGCGCAGGTTGTGTTCGAGCGCGCCGACGAGCTTTTCCATCAGCGCCGCGCGCGCCTGGTCGGCCTGCCAGCCGAAATAGAGATCGGCGATCGCGGTCGTGAGGCCAAGCGTCGCGCTCGCGCGCTCGGCTTCGGCCGCACGCGCCTCGCTAACGGCGGCTTCGATCGCCGCACGCTTCCTGCCCCAGAAATCGAAGTCGTAACGGAACTGGACGCCGAGATCGCCCTGGCTGTACCACGTGAAGCCGAGGAATGCCGGCGGAATCAGCCCGTTCTCGCTGAGGCGCTGGCGCTGGTACTGCGCGTTGCCGTCGATCGTGACGCCGGTCTCCGCCCGGGCGATGTCGATCGCTTTCTCCGCAGCGGCGAAGCGCGCGCTTGCGACTTCGAGCGTCGGCGCGCTTGCGAGCGCCTTTTCCTCGAGCGCATCGAGTTGCTCGTCGCCGTAGTGCTTCCACCATGCGGCGTCGGGCCATGCGCGGCCCGCGGGCGCATCGACGCCGGCGAGCGGCGCCGCGTCGCGCAACGGCGGCGTGTCGGGTTTCGGGGGAATCGAGCATCCGGCGGCCAGAAGGGCCAGCGGCACGATCCATCGCGCGAGAATCGGAAGGTGCATCGGTCGGAGCCTCGGGACGCGGCTGGCGGAGTATCCGCTCCAGACGATTCTGGTTCGGTGATCGGCCGATGGGTCCCGATCGGGTTAAATTCAATACTAGTGAGTTCTAAAATTGAAGGCAAGCCCTGGAAGATGGAGCTTCCGGCCGGCCGTGGCGTCTATTTGTAGTCGCGATGGCAGGCATCGCAGGCGTTCGAAATCCGCGTGATCGCGCCCTTTCGCGCAGAGCAGTCCGCGCTGGCGTTGAAGGCTTCGACTTCCTTCCCGAGATCGTTCGCATACTGCGTGAAGACACGGTCGCGCGCGCCGGGTGGCAGGATCGCGGACTCGATATCCGGCGCGAGCAGAGCGAGATGCGCGCCGGCCGACGCGGCATCGGGCGCCATGCACCGCTCGCCGCGCACGAGATCGCGCATGCGGCCAAGCTCGTGCTGCATCACGGTCATCAAGGCTTTTGGGTACGCGTGGCGCTGGCCGAGGATGTTCGTCAGCATGACTGCGAACAGCGCGCCGAGAAGCGCGCCGCCGATGAGACAGACGAGATAGCGCATCGAAGAACCGGGATTCGGGATTCGGGTTCTGGATTATCGGGGCTTTTCCCTTCTCCCGCTTGCGGGAGAGGGTAGGGTGAGGGCCAGCCGGGTTCGACGTGACAAAGCTTCCCTCATCCGCCTGCCGGCACCTTCTCCCGCAAGCGGGAGAAGGGTACGACGCCGAACGTTTGTACTCGCAAGTCGGTCGCCCCATGCACGCGCGGTGCTAACCTGCGCGCCCACGATGGACCAGCCTCTCTTCGACGAACGCTTCCGCGGCATCGACCGTCTCTACGGTGCGGGCGCGACCGCGCGCCTCGCGTCGGCACACATCGGCATCATCGGCATCGGCGGCGTCGGATCGTGGGCCGTGGAGGCGCTTGCGAGAAGCGGCATCGGCAAGCTCACGCTGATCGACGCGGATGACATCTGCCTCTCGAACACGAACCGCCAGCTCCACGCGCTCGAAGGCGAATACGGCAAGTCGAAGGTGAGCGTCATGGCGGCGCGCGCGAAAGCGATCAACCCGCGCATCGAAGTCGACGCGATCGCCGAATTCCTGACGCCGTCGAACCTCGAAGCGCTGCTCGGCCGCGGCTACGATCTCGTGATCGACTGCTGCGATGCGTTCCGCGTCAAGGTCGAGATGGTTGCCTGGTGCCGCCGCCGCAAGATTCCGCTGATCGTCTCGGGCTCCGCGGGCGGGCGCACCGATCCGACGCTGGTCCGCGTGCGCGATCTCTCGAAGACCGAGCACGATGCGATGCTCGCGCTGGTCCGCAAGAAGCTGCGCGACGAGTTCAACTTCCCGCGCGGACCGAAACGCTATTTCGGCGTGCAGGCGGTCTACTCGCTCGAGAACGTCCGTTATCCGCAAGCCGACGGCAGCGTCTGCGGCACGCGGCCGGCTGCATCGGGCGAGGCGGGGCTGAAGCTCGATTGCGGCGCAGGACTTGGCGCGGCGACGCACGTGACGGCTGCGTTCGCGTTCGTGGCAGTGTCGCGCGCGATCGAGCGGCTGTTGCGGCGGGAAGATCGGGAGTAGGGATTGCTCAAGAGTGCCCTCATCCGCCTGCCGGCACCTTCTCCCGCAAG
>DASZYR010000337.1:0-2568 GCA_035545255.1 Rhodanobacteraceae bacterium | reverse complement strand
GCTCGTGTCGACGGCGTAATCGGCCGAGAACGTCGCGTCCTTCAGCACGACCGGCTTGAACGCTCGCGTCTGTGCTTGCTTTTTCAGCGCGTCGAAATCGAGCCCGCTCCTCTTGAAGAGATCGACCGCGAAGTCGCGCTGAATCCACGCCTCGATCGCCGGATGCACCGACGACGGCTTGTCGCGGACGACGTCGAACTGCGTGTTGACGTTCGAGTTCTTCACGGTCGCCCAGCCGTACGACGCGGGCTCGGTCTCGTGCACGACGAGAAGGCCGAGCGCACCCTTGCGCGCGGCTTCTTCGTATTTGTACGTCCAGCGGCCGTAGTACGTCATCGCCTTGCCGCCGAAATCGCCCTTTCCGGTTTCGAAATCGGGGTCGTTGATCAGCACGATTCCGATCTTGCCGTGGAGATCGACGCCTTTGAAATCGTCCCATTTGCGCTCGGGCGCCTCCACGCCATAGCCGAGGAACACGAGCGGCGCGTTCTTCACCGCGACTTGCTTCGTTCCGTCCAGCGCGGCGCGCACGGCGATCTCGTTGCCCTGCGTCAGCGTTTCGTTCTTGCCGGCGACCGTGACCGCGAGACTCGGCGTTCCCTTGATCTCGGCGCGGAGCAGCGGCACCGCCTCGGTCCAGCTGCGCTTGCCGTTCTCGGGATCGCCGCCGGGCTCGAGGCCGGCCGCCTTCATCTCTCCGATGACGTAGGCGACGGTCTTCTTCTCGCCTTCGGTCGCGGGACCGCGGCCTTCGAACGCATCGGAGGAAAGCGTCCTGACTTCTTCGGAAAGCCGCTTGCCGTCGAACTCGGGAGCGGCGGCGGACAACGCGGCGGACGCGAATGCCGCAGCGGCGACAACAGGGATCAGGCGCATCGGACACTCACCTCGCTTGCGAAACCGGATGGCGATCCTAGAACGCGGGCGCGGCGAAGGTCCAGTCTCGCGGTCGACCGAACCGCGTGCAGCTCATGATGCGCAGCACGACGACGCGCACGTCGTGGTGGCGTCTGCCGGCCGGCTGCCGCGACGAAGCGCATCGACGCCGCAGGCTCGTCCGGCGCTACACTCGTTCTCTCCTGTCCGCTCTTGGCGACATGAAACCGAATCCCGCCTACGTCAGCGCCGTCATCGAGTCCCTGCGCATGGCGCCCTACCCCGCCATGATCGGCATGACGATCGCGTCGCTCGAGATCGATCGCTGCCGCATCGAGCTGCCGCTGCGTCACGATCACCTGCAGCCGTTCGGCATCGTGCACGGCGGCGTGCTCGCGACGCTGATCGACACCGCGACGTTCTGGGCCGCGTTCATGCGCTTGCCCGAAGACGCGGGGCTCGTCAACGTCGATCTCAAGCTCAACTATCTGAAAGCCGTCGCCGGGGGACGGTTGCGCGCCGAAGGCGAATGCCTGCGCGCAGGACGGCAGATCAGCTACACGATTGCGAGCGTCTACGGCGAGGACGACGAGCTCGTCGCGCACGGCACGTCGACGATGATGGCTCTGCCCGGCAAGGGCCTTCGCATCGGCGTGCCGAAATTCGTCGCGGACTGATCCGGCTCTCCGGATGCGGCGAAAATCCTACCCGGCCTGATCGGCGGCTCCGACGCGGCGGCGCACCGCGGCCATGTCGCGGATCGGACGAACCTCGACGCAGCCAGTCGCCGCCCACGGGAAATCGGACGCGATGCGCACGGCCTCGTCCATGTCCGCCGCCTCGATCAGGTTGAAACCGCCGAGCATTTCCTTGGTTTCGGCGAACGGACCGTCGACGACGCTCATCTTGCCGCCGCGGATGCGCACGGTCTTCGCGGTCGTCGGCGCCTCGAGCTGCTGCGATTGCCTGAGGCTGCCCCGCTCCCGCAGCTCGTCCGCGTGGCCGAAGCATTCGCGCATCATCGCGTCGGCCTCGCCCGCGGGAAGCGCTTCGAGCAGCGAGTCGTCGTTGTAGATCAGAAGGAGGAACTGCATTCGTGCTCCGTCACATGTTCCGACGATATTCGCCGCCAACTTCGTACAGCGAATGGCTGATCTGGCCGAGGCTGTGCGTCTTCACCGCATCCATCAGCGAGGCGAACACGTTGCGGCGCTCGCGCGCGGTGTTCTGCAACGGCTTCAGCCCGTCTTTCGCGTATCCATTGCGCGCGCGCTGATAGGCCTGCACGTTCGCGATCTGCTGGCCCTTCTCTTCGGGCGTCGAGCGGATCAGCTCGATCGTCGTCGTGATGTCGCCCGCGTGCTCCTTCGGAAGGTACGTGTTGACACCGATCAGCGGCAGCGAGCCGTCGTGCTTCTTCTGCTCGTAGTAGAGCGATTCTTCCTGGATCTTGCCGCGCTGGTACATCGTATCCATCGCGCCGAGCACGCCGCCGCGCTCGCTGATCGCCTCGAACTCCTTGTAGACGGCTTCCTCGACGATGTCGGTCAGCTTGTCGATGATGAAGCTGCCCTGCCACGGGTTCTCGCAGAAATTGAGCCCGAGCTCGCGGTTGATGATGAGCTGGATCGCGACGGCCCGGCGCACCGATTCCTCGGTCGGCGTCGTGATCGCCTCGTCGTACGCGTTGGT
>DASZYR010000336.1:0-3240 GCA_035545255.1 Rhodanobacteraceae bacterium | reverse complement strand
TCTCGACGTTGCCGCCGGTCTCGGCTGCGATGTCGACGATGACGGCACCGGGCTTCATGCCGGCGACCATCGCCCCCGAGATGATGCGCGGCGCCTTGCGGCCCGGAACGGCGGCCGTCGTGATGACGACGTCGAACGACTTCAATTGCTCTGCAAGCGCTTGCTGCTGCTTCTCGCGCTCTTCGGCCGTCAGCTCGCGCGCGTAGCCCCCGCTGCCGGCCGCGCTGACGCCGAGATCGAGGAATTTCGCACCGAGAGATTCGATCTGCTCTTTCGTCTCCGGACGCACGTCGAAGCCTTCGACCTGCGCACCGAGCCGCCGCGCCGTCGCGATCGCCTGCAAACCGGCGACGCCGGCCCCGACGATCAGCACTTTCGACGGACGGATCGTGCCGGCTGCCGTCGTCAGCATCGGAAAGAATTTCGGCGCGGCCTCGGCTGCGATCAGCACGGCCTTGTAGCCGGCGACGGCGGCCTGCGAGGAAAGGACGTCCATCGCCTGCGCGCGCGTCGTCCGCGGCAGGAGCTCCATCGCGAATGCGGTGATCTTCCGGTCGCGCAAGGCGCGCGTGCGCTCGGGGTCGAGATGCGGCTGGAGGTTTCCGATGACGATCGCGCCTTCCTTCAATACCGCGATCTCGTCAGTCGTCGGCGGCTGCACCTTCAGCAGCACGTCGGCGCGCGAGAGAGCCGTCTTCGCATCGGTCGCCGTGCAGTCGACATACGCGGCGTCGGGGAACGAGGCCGACACGCCGGCACCTTGCTCGATGAAGATTTCGGCTCCGCGCGAGCGCAGTTTCTTCGCCACTTCGGGCGTCATCGCGACGCGGCGCTCGCCCGCGGCGCTTTCGCGCACTACCGTCACGGCAACCGGCATGTCGTCTCCCGCAATCGCCCGAGCGCCGAATCGTAGCGGAATGGCGCCGATCCCGTAAGGCGCACGACGGCTGCGGCTCGCGTCGCGCTGGTAAACTCGCGCGAGCGCCTCCAGATGCCGGCCATGACACTCGATGATCTGAACAATCGCCGCTCGGTGCCGTCGCGCCAGCTCGGCGCGCCAGGACCTGACGATGCCGCGCTCCGCGCGCTCCTCATGGCGGCGATCCGCGTGCCCGATCACGGCAAGCTCGCGCCGTGGCGGCTCGTCGTGATCCGCGGAGAGGCGCGCGCGAAGCTCGGCGCGGCGCTCGCGGAGATGCATCTTCGCCGCGAGCCCGGCGCGCCGCCGGCCGCCATCGAGAAGGATCGCACGCGCTTCGACCATGCGCCGCTGATCGTCGCGGTCGTCGCGCGCATCGAGGCCGATCATCCGAAAGTGCCTCCGCAGGAGCAGCTGCTTTCCGCCGGCTGCGTCGCCTACAACCTGCTGCTCGGCGCGCAAGCGCAAGGCTTCAGCGCACAATGGCTGACGGGCTGGGCTGCCTACGATCGCGAGGCCGCTTCGCTGCTCGGCCTCGCCGACGACGAGCGGATCGTCGCATTCGTGCACATCGGCACGGCGCGCGAACCTGCGCCGGAGCGGACGCGGCCGGCACTCGATTCCGTCGTTTCCGAATGGCGCTGAGCGGCACGCCCGTCGCGCACCTCGTCGACGGCAGTCTCTACGTCTGCCGCGCGTACTTCGCGCCGATGCCCGACATCGCCGGCGCCGACGGCGCGTCGGTCGTCGCCGTGCACGGTTTCACGCGCTTCCTGCTCGATCTCATCGAGCGCACGCGGCCGACGCACATCGCCGTCGCATTCGACGAATCGCTGACGACATCCTTCCGCAACTCGATCTATCCCGCGTACAAGGCAAACCGCGAGCCCGCCCCGGATGCTCTCATGGCGCAATTCGCGCTCTGCAAGGAGATCGCGGCGGCGCTCGGCGTCGCCGTGCTCGCCGACGCGAAGTACGAAGCCGACGATCTCATCGGCAGCGCGCTGATGGCGCTGCGCATGGCGGGCTTTCGCGGCGTCATCGTCTCGGCCGACAAGGACTTCGGCCAGCTGATCGGCGAGGAAGACGAGCAATGGGATCCGCAGCGCAACCAGCGCTGGGATGCGCACGGCGTCAAGGCGCGGCTCGGCGTCCGGCCGGATCAGGTCGCGGACTATCTCGCGCTGACGGGCGACGGCGTCGACAACATCCCCGGCGTGCCCGGCATCGGACCGAAGACCGCGGCGATCCTGCTGCATCACTTCGGCACGCTCGACGCGCTGCTCGAGCGCGCCGAGGAAGTCGCATGCCTGCGCACGCGCGGCGCGGCCGCGGCTTCGATGCGCCTGCGCGAGCACGCCGCGAGCGCGCGCCTTTCGCGCCAGCTGAGCGCGATCGCGCTCGATGCGCCGGTGCCGCTCGCCGCCGACGCCTATGCGCGGCGAGCGATCGACGAGTCCGCGCTCGAATCGCTGTTCGAACGGGTGAGGCTGGGTCCGCTGACGCGAGCGCGCGTGCGCGCTCTCGCTGCAACTCCGGACGCTTCCGCTTCAGTCGCCTGATTTCGCGGGCTCGGTCGACGACACTCCGCCTTCGACGTTGCCGAAGAGGCCGGGATTCGGCTCGGGCGGCTTCTCGAACGAGCGCGGCGGCAACTTCGGCTGCGCTTCGACATTGCCGTCCCACGCGAAGCGCACGTCGCTGCGGAACACCTTGACCGGCGCGAGCTTCTTCGCGTCCTTCGGCACGCCGTAGCTGTCGTACTCGTTCTTCTGGCTGTTCGCGATGAAGTAGAGCGCGTCGCCCTCGATCGTGCCGTAGGTCGGAAGCCCGAACGCGGGATTCGACGAATCGAGCGGCATCGCCGATGCGATCTTGCGTCCGGTCTTGTCGAGCCGAAGGCGCATCACGCGCCTTGGCGACATGCCGTTCTCGATTGCGACGAGCGCGTCGTCGCCGTACCAGTAAAGCCCGTCGATGCCGCCGAGCACGAGCCGCGCCGGCGAATACTCGAGATCGAAACCCTTGCCGGCCGCGAGATCGACGCCGAACACGCCGAGCTGATAATCGGCGAAATAAAGGCGCTTGCCGTCGCCGCTGACGGCGAGGCCGCGGATGCTGGTCAGCTTCGGGTTCTCGACCATCGGCTTCAGCGCGCCGCCGTCGAGTCGGTAGATGATGTTGGCGAGTCCGTCGGCCGCGAACACGGCGCCGCCGCCGACCGCGATGCTGGAAAGCGTGCGCGGCTGCTTGCCCGGCGTCAGCAGGTATTTGTCGAGCAGCTTCCCGGTGGAGAGGCGGAACTTGAAGACGCCGGCCTT
>DASZYR010000335.1:0-2421 GCA_035545255.1 Rhodanobacteraceae bacterium | reverse complement strand
GCGCCGACCATCGCGGCGATCTTCGGAATGTCGCGCTCCTTCGGCGAGCGCCACGCCGCGCCCATGCAGAAGCGCGTCGCGCCCGCCGCCTTCGCCTGCTCCGCCTTCGCGAGCACGGCATCGAGGCTCATCAGCTTCTCGGCTTCGACGCCGGTCACATAACGCGCGGCCTGCGGGCAATACGCGCAATCCTCCGGGCATCCGCCGGTCTTGACCGAAAGCAGGGTGGAAACCTGCACGGAATTCGCGTCGTGGTGCGCGCGGTGCACGGCGTGCGCACGAGCGAGGAGGTCGGCGAACGGAAGGTCGATCAGCGCCGAGATCTCGGCGCGCGTCCAGTCGTGGCGGATGTCGGCAGGCATGCGAAACTTCCGGGTGGGGGCAACGCGGAGCGGCAAGGTCCGAGTCTGGGTTTGACGGCGGGAGGCTGTCAACTTGAACAAAGGCCGACCGGTTGACGGGTTCGCACGGCGCCTGCTCCGGCGCATCCTGCCGCCGCATTGCCTGTTGTGCGGCGCAGCGGGCGACGGCGGCCGCGATCTCTGCGCGGGCTGCGCGCGCGACATCGCGATCAACCGTCCATGCTGTCCGCGCTGTGCGCTGCCGCTGTCGACGCCCGCGCCGGTCTGCGGCGAGTGCCTGCGACGCGAGCCGCCGTTTGCGGCCGCCTGGGTTCCGTTCCGCTACGAGCATCCGCTCGACCTGCTCGAAGCGCGCTTCAAGTTTCGCGGCGATCTCGCCGCCGGGCGCGTGCTGGCCGAGCTCATGATCGAGCGAGCGCGCATCGACCATCCGGCCAAACCGGATTGTCTCGTCGTCGTGCCTCTGCATGCAGCGAGATTGCGCCAGCGCGGCTACAACCAGGCGCTGGAGCTGGCGAGGCCCCTGGCACGCGCGTTCGACCTGCGGCTCGACAGCAGGATCCTGCAACGCAGCCGCGCGACGATGGCGCAGACGGGGCTCGATGCCGTCCGGCGCCGCCGCAACCTGCGCGGCGCGTTTCGCGTCGCGGCGGATGCGACCTTGCCGGCGCATGTCGCGCTGCTCGACGACGTCATGACGACCGGTGCGACGCTGCGCGAATGCGCGAGCGTGTTGCGACGCGCGGGCGTCGCGCGCGTCGACGTGTGGGCGCTCGCGCGCGCGCCGCACTGGCGCGGCTGACGATCACACAGCGGCGAGATCGAGTCCCGCCGACCTGAAGCGCGAGAAATCGGCGGTGTTCAACGTCGCAAGGCGCGCGCCGCCCTCGATCGCCGCCGCGGCGATCATGCAATCCCGGCGGCTCGCGCGCTTGCGCCCGGTGCCGTTGAAGAGATCCGCTGCGCGTTCGGCCTGGGGAGGAGTTGGATGCGACGACGCTGCGGCGCGCGGCTTTCTGGTCCGCGGCTTCTTCGCTGTCGCGTCGTGCCTTTGCGTTCGCGGCTCGCCAGCTGCGGGCCACCGAATGCGAAAGAGGCGGCTTCTGCTTCAAGGCGTTCAGCGCATCCCGCGGCGACACGCCCGAGCCAGGTCGTTACGCGTGTCAACGTATGGCGAGCGCCAGCAGCAGCCCGACCCAGAGCGCGAACCCGACCCAGTTGTTGTTGCGGAACGCGGCGAAGCAGTGCGCGCGCGAGCGGTCGCGGATCAGCCATTGCTGCCAGGCGAAAAACCCCGTTGCGATGGCCACGCCGATGAAGTAGGGCCAGCGAAGCTCCGCTCGCGTGCCGGCGAGCAGCATCGCGAACAGGAACGTCGCCATCAGCACGCCGACGATCGCGCGGTCGGCGTCCGCGAACAGGATCGCGGTCGATTTCGCGCCGACGCGCAGATCGTCCTCGCGGTCGACCATCGCGTATTCGGTGTCGTAGATCGTCGAGAACAGCACGTTCGCGAGGAACAGAAGCCAGCAGAGCGGCGGCAGGGAATTCGTGACCGCCGCGAACGCCATCGGGATCGACCAGCCGAACGCGGCGCCGAGCACGACCTGCGCGAGATGCGTCACGCGCTTGGTGAACGGATAGATCGCCGCGAGCGCGGCGCCGACGAACGAGAGCTCGATCGTGAGCTTGTTCGTGAACAGCACGAGCGCGAAGGCGAGCGCGAGGAGGCTGCCGAACAGAATCAGCGCTTCGCGTCGCGAGACGCGTCCCGCGGCCATCGGACGGCCGCGCGTGCGCTCGACGTGCGCGTCGAGCCATTCGTGATCGGCGTAATCGTTGATGACGCAGCCTGCGCTGCGCATGACGAAGACGCCGAGCGTGAAGATCACGAGCAGCCCGAGCGGCGGGAAATCGTTCGCCGAGAACCAGAGCGCCCACCATGTCGGCCACAGCAGCAGCAACGCGCCGACCGGCCGGTCCATGCGCATCAGCACGAGGTAGTTCAGCGCGCGCGCGCGATGCCGAGGCGGCAGATGGCCGACGAGCCATCCGATCA
>DASZYR010000334.1:0-6124 GCA_035545255.1 Rhodanobacteraceae bacterium | reverse complement strand
ACGCTCTCGTAGTGCGCGGCGACGCCGGCGATCGCGCGTGCGCGATCGTGCGAAACCGTCAACGTCTCTGTCGACGGATCGTAGGTGTTGGCGCGAAGGTCTTTGCGGAGCCGCGCTTTCAGCGATTCCTGCGCGCCTTCCTCGAGCGCGGAGAAACTGGATGCGTTCTCGTCCCGCGCCCAGCCGTCGAGCATGGCCGTTGCTTCGCGATGCAGCCAGTCGGCGCTCCAGTCCGGCGCGACGAGCGCGCCGTGGCCCCAGATCGATCCGAGCTGCTGGCCGCCGAAGCTTTGCCAGACTTCGCGGCCGGCGTCGATGTCGGCGCGCGTGAAGATCGTCGCACCGGAAGCATCGACGACACGCTCCGGCACTGGCGGCGCCTGGTGGTAGATCTCGCGGCCCATGCCGAGCAGTACCAGAAACGTGACGCCGAGAAGCGTGCCGAGCGCGATCCAGAGCTTTGTGGTGGTTGACATGGAATGCTTCCTCCCATCGTTCGCGGCGAAGCATGCGGCCTCGGCCGTTCCGCCGCTCTGATCCAGGTCAAGACACCGGTTCTCGCGCCAATGTGGTTTGCCATTGATCGCATGCCGTCATTCCCGCGAAAGCTGGAATCCAGTGCCTGATCCGGAAGTCACTGGCTCCCCGCTTTCGCGAGGACGACGATCGGGCGGCAAGCGCTAGCGGTGCAGCAGATTCCGCGCCATGCCTTCGAGCTCGCCGGAGCGGACGAGCGTGATCTCTCGTCCGTCGACGGCGATCAGCGCCTGATCCTGGAAGCGGCGCAGCACGCGGCTCACGGTCTCTGCCGCAAGACGCAGGTAGTTCGCGATGTCCCCGCGCGACATCGCGAGCTTGAACGACGTCGCCGACTCGCCGCGTTCGGCGAAGCGCCGGCCGAGCCCGATCAGGAACGCCGCAAGCCGCTCTTCGGCCGAATAGTCGCCGGAAAAGAGCGATGCGCTGCCGATGTCCTTGCTGAGGAGCCGGAACAGCTCGCGCTGCACTTCGGGCATGCGCGCCGCGAGCGTCGCGAGAGCGGGAAACGAGAACCGGCAGACCGTCGCCGCGTCGAGCGCGACGGCGTCGCACGGATAATGCTCCGGATGGATGCCGTTGAGGCCGATCATTTCGCCCGGCAGATGGAAGCCGAGCACCTGTTCGTGCCCGGTGTCGTCGTAGAAGCAGGTCTTGATCGTGCCGCCGCGCACGGCATAGATGGCGTTGAAGCGATCGCCGACGCGGAACACGTGCGCGCCCGCCTCGAACGGTCCGACATGCTCGACGAGGCAATGCAGTTGCGTCAGCGCGGCCTTGTCGACGCGGTTCGGCAGGCACACGCGTCCGAACACGCAGGTCGTGCAGAAATGGAGCTCGTCGCCGTCGTCGGCCGCAGCCGCGGACGTCCGGCCGATCCGCACGGCATCCGTCATGAGGCACCTCGTCTTGCCGACCGAGACGAGATTCTAGCAAGGTGTCGGGATGTCCTCCGCGTGTCGCGATGCCGCGTCAGACCGTGCGCGAGCAGCCATCCTGCCCGGATGCCGCGTCCGGAAGGTACGCATCGAAAACCATCGCGATGTTGCGCAGGAAATAGCGTCCGCGCGGCGTGACCGCGACGCGCTCGGGAGCCATCTCGACGAGCCCGTCAGCAGCGAGTTCGACGAGGCGGTCGAGCTCTCGCGCGAAGTAGTTGTCGAATTCGAGCCCGTGCCGCGCCTCGAACGGGCCGACGTCGATCGTCCCGTGACACATGATGTGCTGGATCGCGTCGGCGCGCACGATGTCGTCCTCGCTCATCGCAAGGCCGCGCGCGACGGGAAGGCGCCCGGCATCGAGCGCTGCGTAATAACCCGTCAGATCGCGCGCATTCTGGCTGTAGGCGTGACCGACATGCGAGATCGAGCTCATGCCGACACCGACGAGGTCGCAGGCCGCGTGCGTCGAATAGCCCTGGAAGTTGCGTTGCAGCGTCCCGTGCCGCTGCGCCGAAGCAAGATCGTCGTCGGCGCGCGCGAAATGGTCCATGCCGATGTAGCGATAGCCGGCCTCCGTCAGCGTGCGCACGGTCAGCTCGAGCAGCGCGATGCGCTCGGGCGCGCTCGGCAGATCCTCGCTGCGGATCTGCCGCTGCGCCCGGAAACGGCTCGGCAGGTGCGCGTAACCGTACGCGACGACACGGTCCGGCGCGAGCTCGAGCACGCGATCGAGCGTCTCGCGGAACGTCGGCGCGCTCTGCTTCGGAAGCCCGTAGATGAGGTCGATGCTCGCCGACCGGAAGCCCGACTCACGCGCCGCTTCGATCACGACGCGCGTCTCCTCGACGCTCTGGATGCGGTTCACCGCGGCCTGCACGGCGGGATCGAAATCCTGCACGCCGACCGAAATGCGATTGAAGCCGAGCCGACCCATCGCCTCGATGTAGGCGCGATCGGCGCTGCGCGGGTCGATCTCGATGCCCGCTTCGAAAACCGATCGCGGTGCGAAGCCGAAATGCCGATCGAGGCATTCGATCAAGTCCGCCATCTGACCGACGTCGAAGAAGTTCGGAGTGCCGCCGCCGAAGTGGAGCTGAACCGCCTTGCGGTCGCGATCGAAGAGCGGCGCCACGAGCTCGATCTCGCGATGCAGCCGTACGAGATAGCTTTCGGCCTTCGCGCGATCGCGCGTGATGATGCGCGAGCAGCCGCAATAGAAGCACGGCGACAGGCAGAACGGCGCGTGCACGTAGAGCGATAGCCGTCGCGGGATCGGATCGTCGTTCGACGAGCGCGCGACCGCGGCGAACGCGCCGGCGTCGAAGTCGCTGCCGAAGCGCGGCGCCGGCGGATAGGACGTGTAGCGCGGTCCCTGCACGTCGTAGCGGGCAAGGAGCGCGGCGTCGACCGGAATCTCGTTCGCGATGGTCACGGCCGGATTCTGCCGGTGCGTACCGGCGGGCGCATTGACCTGGATCAACGCGCCGCTTTCATGCGCGTCGTGCGCGACGCGACGCCGTATCATCGTCCCGTCCGGAATATTTCTCGGACCCGACGGCGCGCCTTCCTGTTCGCCGTCCGCGAAAGCTGGAACCCGGTGTCTTTTGAAGAGCCAAGGCACTGGATTCGCGCTTTCGCGGGATTGACGCTTCTTGATGTTTCCGCGCGACCACTCCGATTCCGAAGGCACCAGGAAATCCATGCCGAAGAAGCCGAATTCCGGAACGCTCGAAACCTTGCTGACGGCCGTCCGCGCCTGCGATGCATGCAAGTCGCATCTGCCGCTCGGACCGAGGCCGGTTCTGCAGGCAGCAGCGAGCGCGCGAATCCTCGTCGTCGGACAGGCGCCAGGCTCGCGCGTGCATGCGACCGGCATTCCCTGGGACGATCCGAGCGGCGATCGCCTGCGTGCGTGGATGGGCGTCGACAAGAACGAGTTCCACGACGCATCGCGCATCGCGATCATCCCGATGGGATTCTGCTATCCCGGACGCGGCGACGGGGGCGATCTTCCACCGCGCCGCGAATGCGCGGAGCTCTGGCTCGACGAGCTGCTGGCGCGACTGCCCCGGATCGAGCTGACGCTGCTGATCGGCCAGTACGCGCAGCGCCATTATCTCGGCAAGCGCCGCAAGCCGACGCTCGCGGAAACGGTCGAAGCCTGGGCCGAGTACGCGCCGCGCTACATCCCTCTGCCGCATCCTTCGCCACGCAACACGCCGTGGTTCCAGCGTCATCCTGCGTTCGAGCGCGAGCTCCTGCCCGAACTGCACAGGCGCGTCAGGAAGATTCTCGGCGCTGACGCAACGCGCTCCGCTCACGGCGCGACATCGGAGCCGCGATAGCTCAGCTGTCCGTCGACGATCCGGGCAGCCGACGTGTATGGGTGCTCGACCGCGTGCTGCGCATCGAGAATGTGCACGACCTCGATCCCGCGCGCGCGCAGCACGTCGGCGATGATCGCGCGATGACAGCGCCACCACACGCCCTCCGCGCACATGATCGCAGTTCGCCGCGCGGCGCAGAACGCGATCAGATCGTCGAGCCCGCGCGCGAATTCGGCGCTTTCGATGTAATCCGCATAGCCGCGGAACGACGCGTTGCGCCACGCGACGTTCGGCGAATCGGGCCGCGGCCGCCGCCTGCCGCCAAGCTCCGGGAACCAGCGATATGCGATGCCGCGAAGCGCAAGCGCATCGTTCAGCGCCGCCGATCCGTACTGCGGATGGCGGCGCGAGCCTGGAAAGCGCCGCACGTCGGCGATCGCCGCGATGCGGTAGTGCTCGAGAATGTCGAGGAACTCGTCCAGCGGCCGCGTCGAGTGGCCGATCGTCCAGATCGTCGCTGCATCGGAATCCCGCAATGCCACCGCCGTTTTCTCCGACGACGCCACGGGTCAATCGATCTTCGTGAGAGCCGACCCCTTGTGCATCGCGACATGGTCGGTCTTGTCGCTCTTGATCTCGTACTGCGGCGCATCGGGGCTCGCGTGATGCACGTATCCCTTGTAATGCGTGTCGCTCGTGTGGATCGCGATGATCTTTCCGGTGACGAATCCGGCCTCGGAGTTCCAGCGGACGTGATCGCCGACCTTGAACGATGATTTCATGACGCACCTCGCGGCTTGCAGCCGTCGCGCACCGCCCGTCGAATCCTTCGGGCGCTGCATCGCCGAGTTTCGGCGATCGAACGTGAGCCGTACCTGTCGCGCGGCCTCAAGAATCCGCTTCGCGCGAGGATTCGCGGATCGTCCGCACGACTTCGATCTCGAGTCCGCCGGCGTCACGCTGCAGCGCGGCGGCGGCGGCAGCGATCGATTGCTTCGCCGTATCGAGCGCGAACGAGACCGCCTGCGGCGCCGTCGAGACGCGGATGCTGGCCTTGTCGACGCCGACGACCTTTCGCAACACCATGCGCAGCCGCCCGGCGTCGACCCGGCCCTTGACGTCGCAGAAGACGACGACATCGCCGCGCGCGATCGCATGCTGGACGACGTCGTAATCGTAGGTCGCTGCCACCTTGTCCTCGACGCAGGCGCCGCAGGCCGAAACCTGAATCGCCGTTCCAGCGAGAATCGCGGCAACGAAGATCGCGGCAAGCGTCTTCATGATCCGCTCCCGCCTCCCGGCTTGCCCGACGGCGTTGCCGACGGCGGCAGCGCCGAGCCGGCCGCCGCGCCTTGCGGCTGCGTCTCGCCCTTCGGCTGCACGTTCTCGTCGGCCCAGCGGAAGTAGCCGATGAACTGCTTGATGTCGTCGTCGTTGAGGCCCTGGTTCGGCATCGGAATCTTGTACTTGTCGAGCAAGGCCTTCGCCGTCGCGTCGGATTGCAGCATCTGCTCCGGCGATTTCAGCCAGCGCACGATCCACGATGCGTCGCGGCGTTTGGTGACGCCGTAGAGATCGGGCCCGAGCTTGTCTCCTCCGGCGATCGAATGGCAGGCGAGGCATTTCGACTCGAACGCGAGCTTGCCCTTCAGCGCATCGGGATCCGTCGGCGCCGCCGTCGCCGGAATGTTGTGATGTTCGGGCTCGGTGCCCTCGGGCGACCCGCCGGCTGCGATGATGCCGATCGCGCCTTGCGAGGCGTTCGCGAAGTGGTGATCGACCATAACGTAGCTGCCCGCTTCCGGAATCCTGAACTCGACGATGGCCGCTCCTGAGGAGCCGAGCAGCACAGTCTGCATGCCGCGGAACTGATTGTCCGGATTTCCGTCGAACCAGACGCGATCGAAGATCGTGCCTACTACGTGGAAGCTCGACGTGTTCGACGGGCCGACGTTCAGCACGAAGAGGCGCACGCGCTCGCCGGGCTTCGCTTCGAGCGGATGATCGACCATGCCGTTGTAGCGTCCGTTGAACACCGTGTACGTCGGCCGCTTCTCGCGCACGCGCTCGCCGTCGAGCACATAGAGCGGCTGGCCGCCGACCTTGCGCTTCTCGGGATCGAGTTTCGTGTAGAACTCGCTCTGGATGACCGCATACTCGCGATCGGCCTTCGTCGGGTAGCCGTCGCGCGGCTCGACGATCATCATGCCGTACATCCCCGACGCGATGTGCTCCAGCACCATCGGCGTGCCGCAGTGGTACATGAAGACGCCGGGATAGTTCGGCGTGAATTCGAACGAGATCGTCTGGCCCGGCGCG
>DASZYR010000333.1:0-3414 GCA_035545255.1 Rhodanobacteraceae bacterium | reverse complement strand
GCGAGGCGGCGGCGCGGGACGACGAGGAAGCGAGCGGAGAGTTTTTCATCGAGCGCGTGCTGCGTTTCGCATGCGAAACGATCCGCCGCGCCGCGGGGCGGGCGCCGACCGACCGGCTGGCGCTGCCGCTCGACCGCTTTGCGGGCCGGCCCGCGCCGGCTGTCGTCCATGTCGGCCCCGGCGACGCCGGCGAGGCGGTCGTGACGCTGGCTTGTTGATGCGCCACTCGAACAAGACTAGCGTACCAGGCCAGTCCGCGGCCACCGTCACTTCATGCTTTGCGCCAGACGGGCTTACCCGGAAAAGCTCTTGTCGCGACATGATGATCAAATTTGCGGCTGACGTCTGCGCGAGCCCACGCACAAGAGTCAGGCCGTAGCCCGAGTGTCCCTGCGTCTTACTGGTCACGCCATATTCGGTCGCAAGCTCGCACGCATTTCGAGTCTTCACTGCCTCGCGCCATTTTTTGCTTGCCTCGAACGAACTACGTATCCCAATCCCGTGATCTGCGATGGCGATCTGAGCAAGGCCGCCGGACGTCCAAGTCTGAGCGCATAAGAGCCCGCGCGTCTCGTCGTCTCCCTCGACCGCGTGTGCGAACGAATTGTCCATGAGTTCGGAAAGCATCGAAAAGACGGAGGCGTAGGTCTCTTCGTCGCAGTCCTTTGATTGCTCCTTCACCAAGAGCGCAAGGTCCGCAGCGAGATTGCCTACCGTTTCACGCTTGCGCAAACGACGCATGGGGCAGAAGCGCGCTTCGGTGGGCTTTGCTTTCACGGTGACAGGAGGCTTCTGATCAATGCACTCCCAAAGGCGCATGCGGACAGCGTAGTTTTGTACGCTGCTGGGCAGGGTCACTTTGCCGGGCCTCATATCGCGCAGCTGCAGGCCGAGCATGACGAAGTGAAATGGTCTGAGGAATGGTGGGCAGTTCGCGGTGTACGTCTGTCCGAAGCGAGCCATTGCGCTCGCCCATGAGATGACATCCGATGTCGCTGTGAATCGCACTTTTTGCTGACACCTTGCTGACACGAAAAAGCCGGCACTCGGCCGGCTTCTCGTAAGTACTTGAAAAATTGGTCGGGGTGAGAGGATTCGAACCTCCGACTTCTACCTCCCGAAAGTAGCGCTCTACCAGGCTGAGCTACACCCCGAAGCTTCGTGCGGCGGAACCCCGGGAAGCGGGTTCGCGCGGACCGGGTAAACGGTCCGACCGGACGGCCGCGCATAGTAGCGGCCGCAGCGTCGCGGCGCAACATTCGATCGCTCGCGGACGGCGGCGGATCGGTCATCTGCTACGCTTGCGCTCGTCTGTCGGCGGCGCGCGCTCGTCGTGCCGCGGGTTCGAGGATCTCGATGGCTGTCACTGAAGCCCGCACCATGCCCGGCGTGCTCGAGCTGTTGCCGCTCGATCAGGCTGCCTTCCAGTCGATGCTGGATGCGATCCGGCGCAATTTCGAGCGGTTCGGCTTCGTTCCGATCGAGACGCCGGCGATCGAGCTTGCGAGCGTTCTCCTGACGAAGGAAGGCGGCGAGACCGAGCGGCAGGTCTATTTCGTGCAGTCGACCGGCTCGATCGAGCAGGGCGAGAAACCCGATCTCGCGCTCCGCTTCGATCTCACGGTGCCGCTGGCGCGTTACGTCGCCGAGCACGAGCACGATCTGACGTTTCCGTTCCGCCGCTACCAGATCCAGCGCGTCTATCGCGGCGAGCGAGCGCAGCGCGGCCGTTTCCGCGAGTTCTACCAGTGCGACATCGACGTCGTCGGCAAGGATTCGCTGTCGGTGCGCTACGACGCGGAGCTGCCCGCCGTCATCTACGGCGTATTCCGCGATCTCGGCATCGGACCGTTCACGATCCAGATCAACCATCGCAAGCTGATGCGCGGCTATCTGCAAGCGCTCGGCATCGAGGATCCTGCGCGGCAGGCGCTCGTGCTGCGCGAGGTCGACAAACTCGACAAGCGCGGCGCCGACCACGTGCGCGCTGCGTTGACGGGCGATGCGCTTGGTCTCTCGGCCGAAGCGGCGGACCGGCTGCTTGCGTTCGTGCAGACGCGCTCGACGTCGCTCGCCGATGCGCTCGCGAAGCTCGATGCGCTCGGAGGCGGAAATGCTGCGCTCGACGAGGGCAGGAAGGAGCTCGCCGAAGTGCTGACGCTCGTGAAGGCGTTCGGCGTTCCCGAGACACATTTCGCGCTGAATCTTTCGATCGCGCGCGGACTCGATTACTACACGGGCACGGTCTACGAAACGACGCTCGACGATCATCCGGCGATCGGCTCGATCTGCTCGGGCGGGCGTTACGAGAATCTCGCGAGCCACTACACGAAATCGAGGCTGCCCGGCGTCGGCATCTCGATCGGCGCGACGCGGCTTTTCTGGCAATTGCGCGAGGCCGGTCTTCTTCCGGGCGGACGCAGCGCCGTGCAGGCGCTCGTCGCGCAGATGGACGAGGCCGAGCTTGCGCGTTATCTCGCGCTCGCGACGGAGCTGCGCGACTCCGGCATCAACACCGAAGTCGTGATCGAGCCCGGCAAGCTGGCGCGCCAGTTCCGGTACGCCGATCGCGCGGGCATACGCTTCGTGCTCGTGCTGGGCTCGGACGAGATCGCGAAGGGCACGGTGACCGTCAAGGACCTCCGTCGCGAAGACCAGTTCGAGATCGCGCGCGGCGAAGCGGTCGGCGCGTTGCGCGAGCGCATGGTTTCCGAAGACCGATGACAGTGCAGACGATTCTTCTCGACGGCAACAGCCTGACGCGCGACCAGGTCGTCGCGATCGCGCGCGCGGGAGCGAAGGTCGCGCTCGATGCGGCCCAGCTCGAGCGCGTGCGCCGCGCAGCGGATTTCCTCGCCGGAAAAGTCGAGTGCGGCGAGCCGATCTACGGCGTTACGACGGGCTTCGGCAGCAATGCCGACAAGCTGCTCGGCGCGCACCGCGCGCGTGACGAGTTGCCGGGTGGCGACTCCGAGAAGCGCGATGGAACGCTGCTCGAAGAGCTGCAGCACAATCTCATCATCACGCACGCGGTCTCGGTCGGAAAACCCTTTGCGCCCGAAGTCGTGCGCGCGATGCTCGTGATCCGCATCAACACGCTGATGCGGGGTCATTCGGGCATCCGCGAGACGACGCTGGGCGCGCTCGTCGAGCTTCTGAATCGCGATATCGTTCCGGTCGTTCCCGAGAAGGGCTCGGTCGGTGCGAGCGGTGATCTCGCGCCGTTGTCGCATCTCGCGATCGTGCTGCTCGGCGGCGGAGAGGCGTTCTTCCGCGGCGAGCGCATGAGCGGCGCCGAAGCGCTGCGGCGCGCCGGGCTGGAGCCGGTGCGCCTCTCGTTCAAGGAGGGTCTCGCGCTCAACAACGGCACGGCGCAGATGCTCGCTTGCGCGGTGCTGGCCCTCGACGCACTCG
>DASZYR010000332.1:0-2996 GCA_035545255.1 Rhodanobacteraceae bacterium | reverse complement strand
GACGGCTCGCGCCGTCGCGAAAGCCGAAACAAGTATGGAATCCGAACATTGAGGTACTCCGAAATGGCCTGGATACGCGCGTGTCCTTGCGCGTGCGGCAGCGTTGCCGCCAACAAAACTCTCAGTCTCGTTGCGACGTATTACGCGGTTGGCCTTGGAAGCGGACATCGCTTCGCCTGAGCCCGAGCCGGAACCGCGACGGCAGCTGGATCCGAAAGTCGCACCGCAGGGAGCGGAGAGTTTCAATCGCGATCTATCCGGGCACGAAGACCGAATGTCCGGTTCGTCGGCGAATCTCGTTTTTGACAGCAGGTCGCACTTGATTTTGCCCCCATGCTCGAGCCCGTTGCTTGCTCGCCAGCCTCCTATGGAATCCTCGTCAAGCTGCGCGGCGCACGCCGCGCGTTCCATGCGACGCTGACCGACGAGGCAGGAACTCGCGAACGCGTCTTCGCCACGCCGCAGTTGCTGCGAACGCTGAAGACACACATCGAGCGCAGCGACCGACGCTCTGCGACCGAGCGGTGCTTACGGCTTTTTGAGCTCACCGTGCTCCTCTACGGCGCGCTCGACTGGCAGTTCGCTGGCAATGGCATCGACATCGAGGCGGACGTGCAGCTCGAACGCATGCGCCAGAACCATCTACACGGCGGCCCGCCGGCGGACGATCGCCTCTCGGCCGAGGATTGGCTGGTGCGGCTTCGACAGCAGGTCTCACGGCTGGAGCAGGAAGCCGCCGACGAGGAGAGTTATGCCAGCCGCCTCGTCAAGCTGACCGCGCTCGCACAGGCCGCGCTCGAATCCGCTTGCCGCCGCATCGAGTTGCAGTGAAAGCGCCGTCCGGAATCGCGCTTCGCCAGCCGTCCTTCCTTCCGGATTTCGAGTTTCGTTGCGCCTGCCGCTCGAGGCAGGCGAGAAGCGCCTTTGCGCGTGGAACACCGATGGCGCGACGACGAAGGCGCGAAATCGGCCGGTTCTTCGTGTCGTCGCCGGTCTCTCCGGCGCTGGAGCGCCGCGTCAGGAATGCTGAAGTCGTCCCCGCGGCCGGATCGCCGCGCTCCCCATGCCCCCGCCACACGTCGACAGGCCATGACCTCCGAGTCACAGACCCGCTGATGGTTTGGACTACACTGTCGCCGGAAACCGGGGGGCTTCACGACATGGCCGATCGGCCACACGTAACCGACCTGCTCGATTCGGTCGCTCGCGGCGACGAGAAGGCGCGCGAGCAGCTGTTCGAGCGCGTGTATCTCGAGCTGAAGCGCATCGCGCGCAGCCAGCTTCGGCGTACCGGCGACTGGATCTCGGTCAACCCGACGACGCTGCTGCATGAAGCGTGGCTCAAGTTCGCGCGCTCGGACGGGCGCGAGCTGCAGGGCAGCACGCATTTCTACAACATCCTCTCGCAGGCGATGCGTCACGTGCTGACCGACATCGCGCGCAGCCGCGTCACGACCAAGCGCGGCCACCAGATGATCCGCATCGAGCTCAACGAGCACATCGAGCAACCCGAGACCGCGCTCTCCGAGCTGCTCGCCGTCGACAAGGCGCTCGAGAAGCTGCAGGCCTGCGATCCCGATCTCGCGCAGCTCGTCGAATGGCATTTCTTCGGCGGCATCAGCTTCGTCGAGATCGCCAAGCTCCGCGGCGTCGCGGAACGGACGGTACGGCGCCACTGGGACATCGCGCGCCTCTTCCTCATGAACGCGATCGAGTCGTCGCCCTGAGGCGGCTCCGATGATCGACATGAGCTCGGACCGCTGGCGGCGCCTCCGACGTCTGCTCGACCGTGCGCTCGAGCTCGATGGCGAAGCACGAAGCCTGTACGTGCTGACGCTGCGACCGGAGGATGCCGAGCTTCGCGAGGAGCTGGAGCGTCTCCTTGCCGAGCACGCGGCGCTGGGCGACGACAAGCTGACCGACGCGATGGGCCTTGCGATTCCGGCCGTGATGGACGATCTGCGCGATGATGAGGAGCTCGATGCCGCGCGCGTCGGCGACACGATCGGGCCTTACCGGCTGATGCAGCTTCTTGGCACCGGCGGCATGGGCGCGGTCTATCTCGCCGAGCACTCCGGCGGCGGATTCACGCGCCGCGTCGCGCTAAAGATCGTGCGCAAGGCGCTTGGCCGGAGCGCCGCCGAGCGCTTCGAGCGCGAGCGCGAGATCCTTGCCGGGTTGAAACATCCCGGAATCGCGTTGCTGTTCGACGGCGGGCGCACGCGCGAGGGCCATTCGTTCTACACGATGGAATACGTCGACGGCGAGTCGATCAGCGCCTATTGCGCGGCGCACGCCGGGACGGTTGCCGAGCGCACTCGCCTCCTGCTGCAGGTTGCCGCCGCGCTCGCCTACGCGCATCAGAACCTCGTCGTCCATCGCGACATCAAGCCGTCGAACGTGCTCGTTACGCGCGACGCGCGCGTGAAGCTCGTCGATTTCGGCCTCGCGAAGGCGCTCGACGACCAGACGTTTCCGCAGATGACGCAGACGAACCTCGGGCCGATGACGCCGGCCTATGCCGCGCCCGAGCAGTTCCTCGGCGGCGCGACGACGGTCGCGACGGATATCTACCAGTTCGGCGTGCTGTGCTATTTCGTCCTTGCGGGCCGCCTGCCCTATCACGCCGATCCTCACGACAACCTGCAATGGGCGCGCTCGGTCACCGAAGACGAGCCGATCACGCTGGCGCATGCGATTGATCTCGTTGATCGCGACGGCAAGGTGCCGCCCGCGGCCGGTTTCCGTCGACAGCTGACGCGCGATCTCGATGCGATCCTGCGCAAGGCGCTCGCGAAGGCTCGCGGCGAGCGCTACCGATCAATGGACGCGATGATTGCCGATCTCGAGGCGTCCCTCGACGGACGGCCCGTCGTCGCTCGTCGCGCGGGGCCGCTCTATTTCGCATGGCGCTTCGTGATGCGGCAGCGGTATGCGGTCGCTGCGACTTTGCTCGCATTTCTCGTGCTCGGCGCGACCGCGCTCATTGCCTGGCA
>DASZYR010000331.1:0-6259 GCA_035545255.1 Rhodanobacteraceae bacterium | reverse complement strand
CGGAACTCATGCATGCTCGATACGGGATCTCTCCGATGCCCTCATCCGGCGCTGCGCGCCGACTTCTCCCGCAAGCGGGAGAAGTGACAGCACACGCTTGCGACGCCCTTTTCACCTCTCCCGCTTGCGGGAGAGGTCGCGCCGAAGGCGCGGGTGAGGGAAGCTTGGCGAGCAGCCGCGGAACGCTGAAGCTTGAAGTCATCACTCCGACCTCATCCGGCGCTGCGCGCCGACTTCTCCCGCAGGCGGGAGAAGCGACAGCTGCGGCGCTTGCGCTGTTCGCTCCGCGCCCCAACCTTTTGGGAGATGAGCACTCCAGCCCCCTCCGCGAGCACACCGGTCCGCGTCGACGTCTGGTCCGACTTCGTCTGCCCGTACTGCCTCATCGGCGCGCTGCGTCTCGACCAGCTGGCAAAAAAGCAGCCGATCGAGCCGGTCTGGCACGCGTTCATGCTGCGACCGCCCGGTGCGCCGCCGATGACGGCCGAAAAGCGCGCCATGATCGAGGCGCATACGCCCGGGCTCGGCGCGCAGATCCGCGAGGAATTCGATCTCGAAATCGATCGCGGCCCGATCGGCGCGCAGACGTTCGCCGCGCATCACGCGATGAAGTACGCCGGGCAGCGCGGCCAGGCCCTCGCTTTCAACGACGCGGCGCTGCGCGCTTACTGGCTGCACGGCGAGGACCTCGGCGATCACGCCGTGCTGCGCCGCATCGGCGCGACGCTCGATCTCGCGTTCGACGACGACGTGCTCGAAGGCCGCGATCCCGCGACAGCCCAAGCCGTGCGAAGCGACGTCGCGCTCGCCGAGAGCTACGGCATCCGCGGCGTGCCGGCTTTCCTCTTCGGCAACCGCTATTTCGTCTCGGGTGCGCAGCCGCTCGCGCTGCTCGAGCGCGCGGCCGAGGCGGCGCGCGGGCAATCCGTCGCCGTGCACTGATCCTCTCGCGCCGGCGGCGCGATTCGTGTACACAGCACGCATGGATTCGCGCCGCGTCCGCGTCGATGTTCGCCGTCTTCGTGCGTTCCAATGGATCGCGCCGCTGCTTGCGATCCAGCTCGCCGGCTGCGCGGTCGAGCTGACGCGCGAGCACCGGCTTTACTGCCGCATGGACGAGACGCTCGGCATCCGCGATACGCTCTATTTCGGACGCTCGATTCCGAACGGCGGCCTCGTCGGCGACGCCGATTGGAAGCGCTTCGAAGGCGAGACGATCGCGCGCGAGTTTCCGAATGGCTTCACGGTGATCGACGCGCACGGAAGCTGGCGCGGCGCCGACGGCGCGGCGATCTCCGAGCCGAGCATCGTCGTCGCGATCGTCCATCCCGACGACGCCGAATCCGACGCGGCGATCCGCGGGATCGTCCGCCGCTATCGCGACGAATTCCATCAGGAATCGGTGCTGCGCGAGCGCACGGCGGCTTGCACGTCTCTCCGAGCTTTCCCCTGACGAAGCGCCGGCGTATTAAGCGCCGCTGTCGCATGCGGTCGCACCGACCGAATTTGCCCTTGCGCGCCTGAAAAACGGCTGCGAACGCCCGCGGTTCGCCACATGCGCGCGGCTATACTGACTGCGCCAAACCACCCGGGGAGCTCACATGGATTTGCGTACGCCCGTGTCCGTCCGGCGGCACGTCGGTGCCGTCTGGCTCGTCTTCGCCGCGCTCGTCGCCGGAGGCTGCAATCGTCCGGCCGATCACGTGCCGGACGTGCAGGGAAAGAAGCCCGTCGCCGCCGAGGCTGCTTCGCCGAAGCAGGCCGCGCCCAAAGGATTCGCGCTCGCGTCCGCGAATGCCGAGCCGCATGACGGCCAGCTCGCGCTGACGCTCGGATTCACCGAGCCGCTCGTCGGCACGCAGGCGTTCGACACGCTGATCGCGGTCTCCGGGCCGAAAGGCGAAACCGTGCAGGGCAGCTGGGCACTCGACGAGGACGGCAAGACGCTGCGCTTCCCGTACGTGCGAGCGGACGCGAGCTACACGGTGCGCATCAAGGGCGAGCTCGCCGCCGTCGACGGCAAGACGATCGGCAGCGAAGTATCGAAGGAAATCTACACGGGCCCGATGCTGCCGAACGTCGGCTTCGCCTCGCAAGGCAGCGTGCTGCCGGCGCGCGAGACGCGCGGGCTTCCGGTCGTGTCGGTCAATGTCAAGGAAGTCGATGTCGAGTTCCTGCGCGTGCGCGACAAGGAGATCGCGAACTTCTTCGCGGCTTACCAGAAGAACGGCAAGCGTTCGGGCTACGAGCTCGATCCGCGCTACGGCTGGTACGGACGCAAGGGCAAGCCCGTCGCCGGCATCGCCGAATCGGTCTACGCGAACCGTTTCGTGCTCTCGGGCAAAGAGAACGAGCGCACGCTGAATTACCTGCCGATCCAGAACATCGCCGAGCTCTCGCAATCGGGGCTCTATTTCGCGGTCATGAAGCGCGCCGGCAGCTTCGGCGACGACTACGAGACGAGTTTCTTCTTCGTCAGCGACATTGGCCTCCACACGCGGGCGTACAAGGACAAACTCTTCGTGCACGCGGCCTCGCTGAAGAGCGGCGAGCCGCTCGCGGGCGTCGCGCTCTCCGTCGTCGACGCGAAGGGCGAGCCGGTCGTGACCGGCGAGACCGATGCGAGCGGCAATGCGCTGCTCGCCTACACGCTGAGCGCCGAAGAAGTGCTGACGGCGCGCACCGGCAAGGACGTCTCGATGCTGCCGTTCAACCAGCCGGCGCTCGATCTCTCGGATTTCGCCGTCGCGGGCCGGAAGGAAGCCTGGTTCGACGTGTTCGGCTGGTCGGATCGCGATCTTTACCGGCCGGGCGAGACGATCCGCCTCTCGGCGCTGCTGCGCGATCACGACGGCAATCCGATCAAGCCGCAGCCGATGTTCGTGACGTTGAAGCAGCCGGACGGACGTCCATACGCGCAGGCGCAGCTCGATCCGAAAGAGCTCAACTATTTCGAATGGTCGCGCGAGATTCCGGTCGACGCGCCAACGGGCCGCTGGCAGGTCGAGTTCCGCACCGACCCGAAGAGCAAGGAGGCGACGGAAGGTTTGACGTTCCGCATCGAGGAATTCCTGCCCGAGCGCCTGAAGCTCGACTTGTCGAGTCCCGAAGCGATCATCAAGCCCGGCGAGCCTCTGAAGCTCGCGGTCGAGGCCGATTACCTTTACGGCGCGCCAGCGGCGGGCAACCGCTTCACGGCGCGGCTGACGCTCGCGGCCGACCAGCATCCGGTCGACGCGCACAAGGATTTCTTCTTCGGCGATCCGACGATCGAGCTTGCGAAGGAAGCGAAAGACGTCGTCGACGAAGCGCTCGACGAGCACGGCAAGCTTGAAAAGGACGTCGATCTCGGCGACGCGTCGAAACCGTCGGCGCCGGTCGCGGCGATCGTCTCGGGCAGCGTCTACGAATCGGGCGGACGCACGGTCACGCGCACGCTGAAACGCACCGTATGGCCCGCCGACGCGCTCGTCGGCATCCGTCCGCTGTTCGATCTCAAGGATGGCTCGGACGCGCGAGCGCGCGCCGGATTCGAAGTCATCCGCAGCAACGCGAACGGCGATCTCGTCGCAGGCCAGCATCTCAAGGCAACGCTCGTGCGCGAGTACCGCGACTACCGCTGGACCTACGACAACGAAAGCGGCTGGCATTTCGACTACACCGACCGCTACGAGAATTCCGAGACGCGCGATCTCGACGTCAAGGCGGGCGAGACCGTCAAGTTCGACGTGCCGGTCGACTGGGGCAACTACCGCATCGAGATCGCCGATCCCGCGACCGGCCTCACGACGAAGCTGCCGTTCTTCGCGGGCTGGAGCTGGAACGACGACAACCGCGGCAAGGAAGCGCGGCCCGACAAGGTCAAGCTCGCGCTCGACAAGCCGTCGTATCGTGCCGGCGACACGATGAAAGTCACCGTGACGCCGCCGCAGGCCGGCCCCGGCGTGCTGCTCGTCGAATCCGATCATCTTCTCTACACGAAGAACATCGACGCGAAGCCCGGCGCCGTGTTCGAGATTCCGGTGACGAAAGATTTCGAGCGCCACGACGTCTACGTGACCGCCCTCGTCTTCCGCGGCGGCTCGGCGATCGAGAAGATCACGCCGGCGCGCGCGGTCGGCGAGGCGTACGTCACGATGGATCGCGCCGATCGCAAGGTCGATGTCGCAATCGACGTGCCGCAGCAGATGAAGCCGGAGACCGATCTTCCGGTCACGGTGAAAGTGCCGGCGCTCGCGGGAAAGAAGGCTTACGTCACCGTGTCGGCGGTCGACGTAGGCATCCTCAACATCACGCGCTTCGCGCGCCCCGACGCGAATGCGTGGTTCTTCGCGCAACGCGCGCTCGGCGTCGACGCGTACGATCTCTACGGTCGCGTCATCGAGAGCTACGACGGCAACACCGCCAAGCTCCGCTACGGCGGCGACATGGCGCTCGCGGCGCTGCCGCAGGCGCGGCGCCCGACCGCGAAAGTGCAGACCGTCGATCTCTTCTCGGGCGCGGTCGCGCTCGACGCGAAGGGTGAAGCGAAGGTCGCGCTGAAGATGCCGGACTTCAACGGCACGGTGCGCGTGACCGCCCTCGCCTTCAGCGACGATCGCTACGGCGGCACCGACGCCGAGACGATCGTGCGCGCGCCGCTCGTCGCCGAGATCTCGACGCCGCGCGTGATGGCGCCCGGCGACACCGCGCAGCTGACGCTCGATCTCCAGAATTTCTCGGGCAGCGAGCGCGAGTTCGACGTCAAGGTGTCGGCCGGCAAGCCGCTCGCGATCGCGCAAGGCGCGCGCAAGTTGAAGCTCGCCGACAACGCGAAGACGACGCTGAATTTCCCGCTGACGGCCGGGGAAGGCTACGGCGTCGGCAAGATCGACGTCGTCGCGCAAGGCGGCGACATCCGTATCGATCGCCATTTCGAGCTCGCCGTGCGCGCCGCGTGGCCTGCCGTCATGCGCTCGACGCCGCGCGCAATCGAAAAACTCGAACCGATTTCGCTGGGCGCCGACGCAATCGACGGCCTGCTCGCCGATTCGGTCAATGCGCGTCTCACGGTATCGAGCCTCCCGCCGCTGCCGTTCGCGACCGCGCTGAAAGATCTCCTGAAATATCCGTACGGCTGCGTCGAGCAGACGACGAGCAAGGGCTTCGGCTCGCTCTTGCTCGACGAGAAGACGGCGGCGAACCTGCACGTCGACGGATTGCCGCCCGACCAGCGCAAGGCGCGCGTCGAAGGCGCGATCGGACGCGTCGCGTCGATGCAGATCCCGTCGGGCCATTTCTCGATGTGGGGCGGCGACAGCTACGTCAACGAGATGCTGACGCCGTACGTCGTCGAGTTTCTCGAGGACGCGCGAGACGACGGCTTCAACGTGCCCGACGACGTGCTGCAGAAAGCGCTGAAGCGCCTCAACGACGATCTGCTCTCGGGCGGGCATCCGTACTACGGCTACGAGCATTCCGATCACTTGCGCTTCGCCGACGAGGCGTATTCGGGCTACGTGCTCGCGCGCGTCAACCGCGCGCCGCTCGGCACGCTGCGCGCGCTCTACGACAACGAGCGCGGCAAATCGCTGACGGCGCTGCCGCTGGTGCATCTCGGCATCGCGCTGAAGCTGATGGGCGACCAGCCGCGCGCCGAGAAGGCGGTCGAGGAAGCGTTCGCGAAGAAGTTCGAGCGGCCGTGGTATCTCGGCGACTACGGATCGGACCTGCGCGACACGGCGCTGATGATCGCGCTCGCCCATCGCTACGGACTCGCCAAGCCCGAGTACGACGCACGCGTGTTCGCGCTCGCGCGCTCGCTCGGCACCGAGCAGCGAGAAGCGAATGATCAGCAGCGCCGTTACGGCTATCGCTGGTCGTATCTCTCGACACAGGAGCAGATCGCGATCGCGCGGCTCGGCAAGACGCTGATCGCGGACGGCGACACGGCCGTCTCGGGCGCGCTCTCGATCGGCGGCACATCGAGCGAGATCAGCCCCGAGCGCCTGTGGAGCCGGCTGTTCTCGGGCGCCGATCTTCGCGCCGGCGTGCGCTTCATGCCCGAAGGCGACCTGCCGCTCTACGCGACGACCGATGTCGCCGGCGTACCGAAGGCTGCCCCGGCGCCGGACGATCATTACGTCGCGATCCAGCGCCGCTTCTACACGCTCGACGGCAAGCCGTGGGAACCGGCTCCGCTCAAGGAAGGCGACAGCCTCATCGTCGGCATCCAGATGGAAGCGCGCAAAGCGATGCCGGACGCGCTGCTCGCCGATCT
>DASZYR010000330.1:0-3043 GCA_035545255.1 Rhodanobacteraceae bacterium | reverse complement strand
GGCTGCATGTCGCCGCCCATGACGCCGAAACTGAGCCACGGCGCGCCGTCCTTCGTCACGAACGCGGGGATGATCGTGTGGAACGGCCGCTTGCCGGGTTCGAACGTGTTCGCGTGGCCTTCCTTCAGAACGAAGAGCTGGCCGCGATCCTGCAACACGAAGCCGAGGCCGGGCGGCGTCATGCCCGAGCCCATGCCGCGGTAGTTCGACTGGATCAGCGAGACCATGTTGCCCCACGGGTCGGCGGTCGTGAGATAGATCGTGTCGCCGCCGAGCGCGACGTCGCCGGGCTCGACGTGCTTCAGCGCGTGATCCATCGAGATGAGCTTGCGACGTTCCGCGGCGTAATCCTTCGAGATCAGCCGGTCGACCGGCGCCTTCGCGAAATCGGGATCGGCGTAGAACTTCGCGCGATCCTCGTAGGCGAGCTTCTTCGCTTCGACGAAAAGATGCACGTGATCGACGCTGCCGAACGGGATCTTCGAGAAATCGTAGCCTTCGAGGATGTTCAGCATTTGGAGCGCCGCGATGCCCTGGCCGTTCGGAGGCAGCTCATAGACCTCGTAACCGCGGTAATTCGTCGAGACCGGCTCGACCCATTCGCCGTGATGGCTCGCGAGATCCTCGTACGAAAGAAATCCGCCGTTCGCCTTCATGTAATCGGCGATCGTGTGCGCGATCCTGCCCTTGTAGAACGCATCGCGCCCGCCGCGCGCGATCGCCTCGAGCGTCGATGCGAGGTTCGGGTTCTTCCAGATCTCGCCCTTCGCCGGCGCCCTGCCGCCGATCGTCATCTGCTCGGCGAAGCCGGGATATTTCGAGAGGCGCGGTGCCGAGCGTGCCCAGTAATACGCGATCAGCTCGGTCAGCGGGAAACCCTCGCGCGCGTAGCGGATCGCGGGCGCGAGATCGTCCTTCATCGAGAGTTTGCCGAAACGGTCGTGCAGCGCGAACCAGCCGTCGACGCAGCCCGGCACATTGACCGGCAGCGGACCGAGCGCCGGGATCTCCTTGTAGCCGTTGTCCTGGAAATACTTGAGCGTCAGCGATTTCGGCGAGCGTCCCGAGCCGTTGTAGCCGTAGAGTTTCTTCGTCTTCGCGTCCCAGACGATCGCGAAGAGATCGCCGCCGACGCCGTTCGAGACCGGCTCCATGAGCCCGAGCGCCGCGTTCGCCGCGATGGCGGCGTCGACGGCGGTGCCGCCTTTCTTCAACACATCGAGTCCGACCTGCGTCGCGAGCGGATGCGAGGTCGCGACCATGCCGTGTTGCGCGATGACTTCCGAGCGCGTCGCGAAGTCGCGGCCGGTGATGCGGTCGCCCGCGTTCGCGGCGATGGTGACGAAAGCAGTGCAGAGTGCAAGCGCGATTCGACGCATGGCATGGCCCCGATGAGTCCGTAGGAGCGGCTTCAGCCGCGATATTTTCGCGCGGCGCAGTAAAGAGATCGCGGCTGAAGCCGCTCCTACGGCATCGTACAACGTCGCGTCAATCGCCGAGCACGTCGCGCACGAACTCCGGCATCGCGAGCGCCGCCTTGTGGATCTCGACGTTGTAGTAGCGCGTCTCGAACTGCTTCGCCTGCGCGCCGCGCTCGCGGAACCCGTCGAGATCGGCGCCCTTGCGCGCCATCGTGCAGCTCCACCAGCCCGTCGGATAGCACGGCTGGGGAAACGTCAGCGTGCGGACCGACTGGAAATCCGCGATGCGCATGGCCGTGCGCATCGCCTTGATGAGATCGAGATGCGCGAGCGGCGATTCGGATTGCTGCACGAGGATGCCGCTCGGCTTCAGCGCCTCGAAGCAGCTCTTGTAGAAATCCGCGTTGAAAAGACCCTCGGCCGGGCCGACCGGATCGGTCGAGTCGACGATGACGAGATCGAGCGATTCCGGCTCGCAATCCTTCATGTACCGGATCCCGTCGACGAAGAGCAATTCCGCGCGCGGATCGCCGTTCGATTCGCAGAGCTCGGGGAAATACTGCTCGGCGAGCCGCGTCACGCGCTCGTCGATCTCGACCTGCGTCGCCTTCTCGACCTCCTCGTGCTTGAGCACCTCGCGCAGCGTGCCGCAATCGCCGCCGCCGATGATGACGACGCGCTTGGCGCGTGCGTGCGTGAACAGCGCGGGATGCGTCATCATCTCGTGATAGAGGAAGTTGTCGCGCGCCGTGACCATCATGCAGCCGTCGATGACCATGAGCTTGCCCCAGTCGGTCGAGTCGTAGATCTCGATCGTCTGGTACGGCGTCTGCTCGGCGTGGAGGCGCGCCTTGACGCGAAAGCCGATCGACGAGCCCGAATGCGCGTGCCGCTCGGTGAACCAGTCGTGCTCGGCGGGTTTCGTCTCGGCGGACATCGCGGCTTCCTGCGGCGGATCGGGGCGCGGATTGTACCGGTTCCGTCTGTCACGGACACGCACGCGCAGCGGGGCTCGCTACAATACCGGGCCGTCCACCGCGCACCGGAAAACCGACGTGACGAAAGAACGCTGGAGCATCGCCGACGCGCGCCGCACGTGGTCGGTCGCCAACTGGGGCGAAGGCTATTTCGACATCGGCGAGGACGGCGCTCTGCTCGTGCGTCCGCGCCGCGCGGAAGGCCCGGCGATCGCGCTTCCCGATGTCGTCGCGGCCGCGCAGGCGAAGGGATCGCGTCTGCCGCTGCTGGTCCGGTTCAGCGACATCCTGCGCGATCGTCTCGCGCGCCTCCAGGCCGCATTCGCGAACGCGATGCGCGAATGGGACTATGCCGGCGGCTACACCGCGATCTATCCGATCAAGGTGAACCAGCAGAAAGGCGTCGCCGGCGAGCTCGCCGCGAGCGGCGCCGAAGGCTTCGGCCTCGAAGCGGGCTCGAAACCCGAGCTCATGGCCGTGCTCGCGCTCGCGAAGAAGGGCAGCGTCGTCATCTGCAACGGCTACAAGGATCGCGAGTACGTGCGCCTCGCGATGATCGGCCGCAAGCTTGGGCTCGAGATCTACATCGTGATCGAGAAGCCGAGCGAGCTCGAACACGTGATCGAGGACTCGCGCGCGCTCGGC